>CAXTRJ010000260.1:0-3963 GCA_964246585.1 uncultured Sphingomonas sp.
CCGCGCGGCGCGCGAGATCTACCCGCCAGGCTCCACCTTCAAGCTGGTGACGGCGGCGGCGGCGCTGTCGGGTCAGGTCTACGCGCCGGTCGGGCTCGCCACGCACTACCACACCTTCGCGGTAACGCCGGCGTGGAACCGGTCACTGGTGATGACCGACGCGGTCGGGGCGCATTTCTTCCATCGCTGGAAAGGCTATTGGGGAACCCCTGCCGCCTTCGCGCAACCCTATGCCAAGGCCGAGCCGCCGCCGGGCCCGCATCCCCGGCCAGCGCCCGCGCCGACGCTGGCTGTAATCGACCAACCCGCGCTCCCGGCGTCGGGACCAGCTACTCCGCCAACCTCGACCGTCCAACCGGCCTATGCCGAAACCAGCGCCCCGCTTCCGCCGGCCGAACGACCCGACTCGCAGGTGCTCGACCGATGGAAGCACTCGGGCCAGCCTCTCGATTGATCAGCGGCGATACTGCCGATCGTTCTTCTGCACCCGGACCCGCGCGCTCAGCGTATCGAAGCGGCGGTTAAGGTCGTTGCGCTCGACCCGCGACAGGCCACCCTGGCGATAGCGCGCCTCCAACCGGGTCAGTTCGCGGAACTGGGTCCGAATCCGCTGTCCCTCGGCGCGGTTAAGCGCGCCCGAGCGGATGCCCTGATCGATCCGGCCGTACAGATTGGCCTGGCGCTGGTTGATCGACTGATAAGCCTGCGCGCTGGCGGCGCTGGGCATCGCGGTCAGGGCGAAACCGAGGCCGGCGATCGTGGCGATAAGCTTGTTCATGTCATTGCTCCTTTGACGCGGCCGATGATGGCGGCCTGGAGACGATATCGGACATGGCTGTCGCTGGGCTGTGCCACCAGGGACGCGATGTTGTCGCAAGATGTCGCGAGGAACGTGAGGGCGCGCCGCTTCGTTGACCGACATACGAAGGAGAACAGCGATGGACACCCCCGACCGAGCTTTAGAAACCGACGTCGGCAAGGATGAGCGGATCGACGATCCGATCAAGCCGACCAGCGAGACGGAGCGCGCCAACCTGTCGACCGAGCATCAGCGCGAGGGCGACGCGCGGCGACCGAGCGAAACGCTCGACCGGGGCCAGCCCAATCAGGAGGAAGGCCCGCACCGTAAATCGTCGCTGACGGGCGACGACTAAGCGACCGGGCCGGGGTAGCAAGTCGCTAGCCGATCATGACCCGCTGCTCCGGCATCGCGACCAGTTCGGCGCGGGCGTCAGCGGCGGCGGTTTCACGTGCGTCGCGCAGTGTCTGGGTGCGCTCGGCGCGAGATGCCATGGCTTCCCAGGCGGCTTCGGCACGGCGGCAGCGATCACGGACGTTGTCCAGCGTAGCAGCCTCCAAATTGCGGCGTTCCTCGGCGGCGCGCGCGCGGTAGAAATCGGGGTTGTCGGCCATCAATCCTCCAGAAAAGTAAGAGGTTGAACGACGGCGCGGGGATGCCGCGCCGTCGTCCGGTGGCCGTGTTAGTCGGCCGCCTGTAGGTTGACCGCGCTCTGCTTGCCGCGGCGATCCTGCTCGAGCTCGTAGGAGACGCGCTGCTTCTCCTGGAGCGTCGACATGCCGGCCTGCTCGACGGCGGTGATGTGGACAAACGCGTCGTTGCCGCCGCCATCGGGCGCGATGAAGCCATAGCCCTTATCGGCGTTGAAAAACTTGACGGTTCCGGTGGTCATATCAGCTTCCTTCTTCGAGGGGCGACCCGATCGTCGGGCGGCCCGGTGCCGCGCAGCAGGGAAAGAAGGAAGAAGGAGCCGCAAAGCGCCGAAGACCGTCGATTTGCGACTGTAGCAGCAGGTATATGGGGGGTTGGTCGCCGAATAGCAAATGGCCCGCACCCAGTAGCTAGGCGGGCGCGGTCTCGGCGCGGATCGGCAACGTCTTGCCGGTTTCCCGGTCGAGGCCATGGGCGGTCAGCGCGTCGATCAACGTCGCGCCGACGACGAATGCGATCGCGCCCCACACCGCCTTGTTGCGCGGGGCGCCCCGCACGGCGAAGCCGAGCGCGGCCAGGTCCATCGCGTCGCCCGCGACGCGGTTCCACACGTTGGTCGCGACGGCGGGGGCGGCGAGCAGATTGACTCCGGCGAGGACCTCGCGCGCGCCGAAGCCCTTAACCAGCCCTTCGTGCCCCTCGGCGTCGAGCGCCTCGGTGATCCGGTGCGACGCGAAAAGTTCGACGACGCCAAGCGCGATCGAGAACACGCCCAGGCCGAGGCTCAGCTTCTTGTAGTCCATCACGTTCCTCCACGGGTCATCGGGCGCACGGCGAACCATCGCGCCGTTCAGTCCATCATGCTCGCCGGCACCTTGCCGCCGCTTCTCGCGAGTTGCTGCATCACGGCCTTGTGCAGCCAGATGTTCATTTCCGCCGATCCATCCTTCGCGCCGGAGTAGCCGAGCTCGGTGGCGAGTTCCTTGCGATTGTCGAGGCTGGAATCGAGGTCGAGCAGCTTCATCAGGTCGACGATCGAGGTCCGCCAATTGAGCTTCGGGTCGCCCTTGCCATGGGCGATCCCGGTCAGCGCCGCCTCGACGTCGACCGGCTGCGCCGGCGCCGCTGGCTGGGCGGGGGTCGGGCTGGCGGTGGTCGTCTGCGGGTGCGTCGGCGCGGGACGCGGGGCGGTCTGCTGTGGCGTGGCTTGCGCCGGCTTGCCGCCGAACTGGCCACCCATCGGGCCGCGTTCGCCGAAGATCGCGTTCTTGATTTTGCTGAAAATGCTCATCGGTCGTTCCTTGTTCGTGGTGATTCGGCCGAGCCTCAGCGTCGGCATAGCACGTCGCGCAGCGCGAAGCCGCGGACGCGGGCGCGCGTCGACAGGTCGATCAGGTTGGATGTCTGCACCCGCGCCCGCCCGGCATACACCGCCGTGGTCGCCCCAGCGCGTTGGCAGAACGCGTTGCCGGCGGCGGTGTCGTTGGTTCCGGCCGAAATCTGGTCGGTGCCCAACGCCGGCCGGGCGTAGAAGGCGACATCCTGTCCGGCGGTTCCTTCGGCGACATCGAGCGCGTCGAGGTCGACCGCCGTGCCGGCGACGCCGTTCGCACCGGTCGCGGGGGCGGTGGCGCCGGTCGCGGTCACCTCGCCGGCGGGGCGCAGCGACACCGCCGCCGAGCGCGCGAGGTATGGGGTGTTAGCGCTAAGCGTCCGGCAGGTGCCGGCGTAGCTTTCCGCGCCGCACACTTGCCACGACCCGGTGACGCGCGCGCTTTGCGCCCGACGCGCGAAGCTTTGCGTCGCCAAGTCGGTGGTGGCGGTCGTCACCGTGACCGAACGACCGAGATAGGCGGGCAACTCATACAGAGTGATGCTGGGTTCCGATGTCGAGGCGGTCTGGGCGGCGGCACCGCCGGCGAGGGTCAGCGCGGCGACGAGCGAAAGGGAGGTACGCATCGGTGCTTCTCCGTTGATAGCGCGCCGATAACGGTCGGAAGCGGGCAAGGGTTGCGCGGTTCGCGAGTTCGCGGTTCCGCCCGTCAGCCCCGCCCTTGGCCGCCTACATCACCGCCGTCTGCGGTTTGGTTTGCTCGATCGCGACCAGGATCATGCGCTCCCACACCGCCAGGTCGCCCGCCGCGACCATCGCCTCGTCGGGCTCGCGCAACGTCTTGAGCACCGCGACCGCGTCCATCAGATGCTCGCGCCACCGTGCGTCGATCAACGCCCCGGCCGATTCCTCGCTGCCCTCGGCATTGGCGCTGATATGCTGCGCGGCGAGGACGCGGGCGATACGCTCGGCAACGGTGGTGGTGGCGACGTCCATCAAATCCTCCTCACGGGTTCACTTGGGCAAACCCGCGAGGCGGCAACAATATCCCTTCGCTTGGGGACGCCTTAGCGCGGCGAAGCCGAGCTCCGACCGCCAGCGCCCCGACCCGCGCCGCCACGGCCTTGGCCGCCGCCGGGTCGGACACCACCTCGACGTCCCAGGCGTGCATCGCCAGCTC
>CAXTRJ010000261.1:0-3934 GCA_964246585.1 uncultured Sphingomonas sp.
CACCAGCACCGCGCCGTCGGCGGCGACGCGCAGCAGCGACGGGCCATATTCGTCGCCGACCCAGAAGCCGCAATCGGCCGCGATCGCCAGGCCCTCCGTGTCGGCGCCGGCCGGGTCCGGCGCGAGCCGCGTCCCGTCGAGCGCGATCGCGGGCTCGCTGACGCTTGCATCGCCGCCCGGAACCGGCAGGCCGGTGAGCGGGCGTCCAGCGACGTCGCGCAACGCGATCGTGCGGATCAGCATCACGTCGTCGCCCTCCAGGCGAAGCTCGGAGATCGCCGGGCCAATCGCCGGCCACGGCATCACTTTGGCGCCGTCCAGGCCCCGATGTTCGGCCAGATGATCGAGCCCGTAGCGTTCGACCGCGAGCTTGACCTTCAGGTTCGGGCCTCGATCGCCGACCGCCCAGAACGTCCCCGGTAAATCGCCCGCGCGCCGCGCCAGTCCCGATCCGATGCCCCGCGTCACGGTCAGTTGCCCGCCCGGCAGGTCGAGCGTGTCGAGCACTTCGTCGACGTAGCGCAGGGGCGTTGCTCGGGGCGTGTCGGCGGTCATCCGACGCCCATGCGTCACGCCGTCTCGCGCTGCAACCAACGACGTTGGCAGATCGCGACGCTTGCGCCATGATCGTCGCCAAGGGAGAGCGGGATGCGAGGATGGGTTCTGGCCGGGCTGACGATGCCGGCGATGGCGATGGCGCAGACGACTCCGTCAATGCCGGCCGAGGCGGGTGCGACCGGCACCGCCCAGGGTGACGTCGCCGTCACCATCTATGGCAACGACCTGGCGCTGGTCCAGGACGTGCGGCGGCTGACCTTGCCGCAGGGCCGCACCGAGCAGGCGTTCGCCGATGTCAGTGCGGCGATCCGGCCGGAGACGGTCGGGCTCGACACCGCCGACGCCAGCATCGTCGAACAGAATTTCGACTATGACCTGCTGACGCCCTCGGCCCTGATGGAAAAGGCGGTCGGCGAGACGATCACGATCCTGCGCACCAACCCGGGCACCGGCGCGGAGACGCGCGAGCGGGCGCGGGTGCTGGCGGTCAATGGCGGCGTAGTCCTGCAGATCGGCGACCGGATCGAGGTGCTGCGCGACGACGGACTGCCGGCGCGGGTCATCTTCGACAAGGTGCCCGACAGCTTGCGCGCGCGCCCGACTCTGTCGGTGGCGCTCGACAGCCGCCGGGCGGGGACGCGGCCGGTGACCTTGTCGTACCTTACCACCGGCATGGGCTGGAACGCCGATTATGTCGCGCTGTTCGACGCCGCCGCCGGGAAGATCGACGTCCAGGGCTGGGTGACGCTGCGCAACGAGACCGGCACGACGTTTCACCAGGCCAAGACGCTGCTGGTCGCGGGCAAGGTCGGCCAGGGCGGACAAAACGACAATGACGACGAATATGAGTCAGTGCGGCAGGCCGGGACCGAGACCGCCGGGCGCGAGCAGCTCGGCGACTTCTATCTCTACCCCCTCGCTGAACGCACCACCATCGCGAACAAGCAAACCAAGCAGGTGAGCTTCCTCGACGCCAAGGGCGCGGCGGCGAGCAGCGGCTACGCCTTCCGCAACGAATGGATGGGGACGAGCGAGGAGGCGCGGAGCGCCGACAGCGTTTTGCGCTTCAGCAACTCGGCCAAGGGCGGGGTCGGTGACGCGCTCCCGGCGGGAACGGTCCGCGTCTATATGCGCGACCGGCAGGGCCAGGCGCAGTTCATCGGCGAGAACCGGATCGGCCACACTCCGCAAGGGTCGGCGCTGGCGCTGAAGACCGGCGACGCGTTCGACGTCAAGGTCAAGCCGGTGGTCGCCGAGCGGCAGCGGCTGAGCGCGACGCGTTGGCGGACGACGATGCGCTACACGCTCAGCAACGCGCGCGCGGCGCCGGTCACGGTGGAGCTGGTCCAGAGCGGCGTGCCGTGGTGGTTCACCGACACGCGGCTGGTGAACGAAAGCCAGAAGAGCGAACGCCGCGACGCCGACACGACCGTCTGGCAGGTGCGCGTGCCCGCCAATGGCGAGACGGTGGTGACCGCGACGTTCGAGACGCGCCTTTGATCGTCGCCGCCGCGCTGCTGCTGGCGGGGGCGCCGGCGGTCGTCTCCAAGGCGCCCGACTCGGTCTCGCTGACCGTCTACCGTGCGCCGGGGCGGACGCGCGGAGGGCGGATCGATCTACGCTACCTGGGCGGGTTCGCCGTCGTGACGGAGAAGCGCCGGGTCCGCGTCCCCGCCGGCACATCGGTGCTGCGGTTCGAGGGCGTCGCCGACGGCATCGTCGCGGTCAGCGCGGTGGTCGAGGGGCTGCCCGGCGGCACCGTCGAGAAGAACCGCGACGCGCGATTGCTGTCCCCCGCCGCGCTGGTCGACGGAACGCTAGGGCGACAGGTGACGCTCCGCCGCACCGACCGGCTGAGCGGGCGCGTCGTCGAGGAGGACGCGACGGTCGTTTCGGGCCCAGCGGGCGGCGTGGTGGTCCGCACCGCCGCCGGGCTTGAAGCGCTGGGCTGCGCCGGGCTGGGCGAGAACATCCGCTACGACCGAGTGCCGCCGGCGTTGTCCGCGAGGCCGACGCTTAGCGTGACGACGCGGAGCCGCCGGGCGGCTACGGTGACGGTGACGCTGTCCTATCTCGCCAGCGGGTTCGACTGGAGCGCCAGCTATGTCGCGACGCTGACGCCCGATGGTCGGCGCTTCGACCTGTTCGCCTGGCTGACGCTGGCCAACGGCAACGCGCAAGGGTTCGCGCGGGCCGAAGTGCGGGCGGTCGCCGGACGGCTGGAGCGGCGCTACGTCCGGCCGATCCGGGACGCGGCGACGCGGCTGTCGCTGGTCTGCTACCCGCTCGGCACGACGACGTCTGACCTTCAGCCGCAGGAGATCGTCGTGACCGCCTCGCGTCGGTTCCGCCAGGACGTGCCATCGCCGATGATGATGGCACCACCGCCGCCACCTCCCCCGCCGCCGCCCCCGCCACCGGAGGACTTGGGCGACCTGAAGCTCTACCGCGTACCGATGCGCGTCAGCGTCGCCGCCAACGGGCAAAAGCAGGTCGCGTTGATCGAGCAGCGCGGTGTCCAGTTCGAGCGGGTGTACCGCGTCGCGTTGTCACCGGGCCAGGTTGGCACGGCGACATCGGCCAACATCCTGCTGCGCCTACGCAACGACGCCGCCGCCGGGCTCGGCATCGCACTCCCGGCGGGGTCGACCGCGCTGTACGGGCGACGCGGCGCGACGACGCTGCTGCTCGGCGAGGATTCAATCCGCGACACCGCCAGCGGCGAGCGGGTCGAGCTAGGCGCCGGCGTCAGCGGACAGGTCACCGCGTCGCAAAGCCAGCTCGGCGATCGGCGGTTCGCGGTGACGCTGTCCAACGCCAACCCGTTCGCGGTCAGGGTCGAGGCGTCGATCGGCTGGGCGGGCCACGCCGAGTTGGCCGATCCCAGCGAGCCGCTGCCCCGCGTCGACGGGGTCCAGACCTGGCGGGTCGACCTGCCGGCCAACGCCACGCGTCAGCTTACCTACGGCGTTCCTCAACCACGCTGACCATCACTCGTTTCCGCCCCAGAGCGCGTCGAGCGCGGCGACCGACTCGTCCAGTTCGGCCGCCGCGCGCTGGTTCAATCGCCAGATGACGGCGTAGAACCCGGCCATCACCAGCCCGATCACGACCTCGCCGACGATCGCGATCGCCAGGTCGGCACCGTCCTGGCGCACGATCCGCGCCAACGCGAGCAAAACGAAACCCGGCACGAACGGGAGCAGATACCAGCGCCACACGCTGGCGAGCGCGTCGCGTTGCCGCGCCAGGTCCGCCCTGAGCGCCATCGCCGCCACGCGCGCGCTGGTCGCCGCGACATTGTCGGGCGAAGCCGCGCGCCGGTGCAGCTGCCAGCAGACGAACAGCGCCGCCGCCGCGACGAGCAGGTTGGCCG
>CAXTRJ010000262.1:0-3925 GCA_964246585.1 uncultured Sphingomonas sp.
GGCAAGCTCGGCGCGAGGGCGCAGCCGACCGAGGCGACCGCGAACAGCGCGATCCCGCCGATCAGGAGCCGGCGGCGGCCGAAATGGTCGCCCGCCGCGCCGCCGATCAGGAGCAGCGCCGACAGCGGCAGGAGGTAGGCGTTGATCGTCCACTGGAGATCGGCCGCGCCGGCATCCAGGCTCCGCCCGATCGCCGGGAGCGCGACGTTGACCACCGATCCGTCGATGAAGGCGAGGCTGGAGGCTAGGATCGTCGCGATCAGCGTCCAGTTCGACGCGCCCGGCGCGCCGGGCGGATCGGTCGCCGCGGTCACGTCGCCTCGGCGATAAGCGCCCGCGATTCGGGGCTGTTCCAGTCGCGCGTGCCGGTGAGGCGCCAGACCTCGCGGCCCTCCTTGTCGATCAGCACCGTGGTCGGCAGGTTCGCCTGGAACGCCAGCGACAGCGCCATTTGCTGGTCGCGGTAAGGTTCGAGCGCGCGGAACTTCGCCTTCGCGAAGAACGGGTCGACCTTGGCCGCGCCCTGCAAGTCCTGGCTGACCGCCAGCACCGTCACCGTGTCGCCCAGCGTGGCGGCGGCGGCGTCCAGCGTCGGCATCTCGGCGACGCAGGGCGCGCACCACGTCGCCCACAGGTTCAGCAGCACCGGTTTGCCGCGGAACGACGCCAGCGTCACGGTCTCGCCGCCGGGCGTCTCGAACGGCGCCGCGGTGACCGCCTCCCCCTTGAAGCTTCGGTTGATCCCGCGCGCGGCCGCCGCCGGCGCGCTCGTCGCCTCGTCGGGCGAGGTCTCGTCCGACTGGGCTCCATCCGCTTGGGCCTGGTTCGCTTGAATGGGGGCGGGCGATTGCCTATCACACCCCGCGGCGAGAAGCAGGAGCAGGATGATCCCCGATCGCGATATCATGAACGGCTCCAACGCGATGTGGGGAGGGCGCTTCGCCGAAGGCCCGGCGGCGGTGATGCGCGAGATAAACGCCAGCATCCCCTTCGACAAGCGCTTGTGGCGCCAGGACGTGGCGGCCTCGCGCGCCCATGTCGCGATGCTGGGCCGGCAAGGGATCGTCAGCGAGGCGGACGCCGCGACGATCGCCGAAGGGCTCGACCGGGTCGCGGCCGATTATGCGGCGAACGGCGTTCCGGACGACCTGGCGCTGGAGGACATCCACATGCTGACCGAGGCCCGCCTCGCCGACGTGGTCGGCTCCGTTGCCGGGCGGCTCCACACCGCGCGATCGCGCAACGACCAGGTCGCGACCGATTTTCGCCTGTGGGTGCGGGACGCGATCGACCAGGTCGACGCCGCGCTGGCCGCGTTCCAGGGCGCGCTGCTGACCCGCGCCGACGACCACGCCGACAGCGTCATGCCGGGCTTCACCCACCTGCAATCGGCGCAGCCGGTGACGCTCGGCCACCACCTGATGGCGTATCACGAGATGGCGCGGCGCGACCGCGGCCGCTTCGCCGACGCGCGAGCGCGGATGAACCGTTGTCCGCTCGGCGCCGCCGCGCTCGCCGGCACCGGCTTCCCGATCGACCGCGACGCGACGGCGGCCGCGCTCGGCTTCGACGGCCCGACGCTCAATTCGCTCGATTCGGTCAGCGACCGCGACTTCGCGCTCGATTACCTCGCCGCCTCCAGCCAATGCTCGCTGCACCTGTCGCGCCTGGCCGAGGAGTTCGTCCTGTGGGCGTCGCAGCCGTTCGGTTTCGTCGCGCTATCGGACCAATGGTCGACCGGCAGCTCGATCATGCCGCAAAAGCGCAATCCCGACGCCGCCGAACTCGTTCGCGGCCATGCCGGGCGGATCGCCGGCTGCCTTGTCGCGCTGACGATGACGATGAAGGGCCTGCCGCTGGCCTATTCAAAGGATATGCAGGACGACAAGTCGCCGGTGTTCGAGGCGCACGACCTGCTGGCGGTGAGCCTCGCGGCGATGACCGGCATGGTCGAGAGCGCCGCCTTCCGCACCGATCGGATGCGGCAGGCGGCCGAGGCCGGCTTCTCCACCGCCACCGACCTGGCCGACTGGCTGGTGCGCGAGGCGGGGGTGCCGTTCCGGGAGGCGCACCACGCCACCGGTCGCGCCGTCGCTCGCGCGGAAGAACTGGGCGTCGCGCTCGACCAGGTGCCGATCGCCGACCTGCGGGCGATCGACTCCCGGATCACGCCGGGCGTATATGACGTGTTGTCGGTCGACGCCTCGGTCGCCAGCCGCACCAGTTTCGGCGGCACCGCCCCCGCGCGGGTCCGCGCCGCCATCGCGGCGGCCAGGGAGGAAGCATGAAAAGGTCAAAGGCCATCGTCGCCCTCCTGCTGCTGCTCGCCGCGTGCGGTTCGGCGGCGGGGCTGGAGCCGGCGCCGGGCCAGGCGCTGCCGCCCGCCCCTTATGGCGCGCGGGCGACGCCGACCCCCGACGACCTGTTGTCCGCGACGACGCAGCAGCGCCCCCAGCGCAGCGACGAGTTGTTGCAGAACTCGGAGCCGCGGCGGTCGGACGAGTTCGACCTGCCGCCCGACTGATGAACCATTTCACCATGGAAGACGGTGTGCTCCACGCCGAGGGCGTCGCGCTGACGGCGATCGCTGACGCCGTCGGCACACCCGTCTATGTCTACGCGACGGCGACGCTGCGGCGGCACGCCCAGGTGTTCCGCGAGGCGGTCGCCGGGCTTGGTCGCGGCGAGCCGCTGGTCGCCTTCGCGGTCAAGGCCAATCCCAATGGCGCGGTGCTGGCGACGCTGGCCCGCGCCGGGCTCGGCGCCGACGTGGTGTCGGGCGGCGAGCTGCTCCGGGCGATGCGCGCCGGGATGCGACCCGCCGACATCGTCTTCTCCGGCGTCGGCAAGACCGCGCACGAAATGGCGGAGGCACTCGACGCCGGCATCGGCCAGTTCAACATCGAGAGCGAGCCCGAGCTGGAAACGCTGTCGCGCGTCGCGGCGGACAAGGGCGTGGCCGCGCCGATCGCCATCCGGGTCAATCCCGATGTCGACGCCGGCACCCATGCCAAGATCTCGACCGGCGCCGCCGCTAACAAGTTCGGCATCGCCCATGACCGCGCCGAGGCCGCCTACGCGCTCGCCGCGTCGCTGCCCGGCTTGCGGGTCCAGGGCGTCGCGGTCCATATCGGCAGCCAGCTGACCAGCCTCGACCCGCTCGCGGCCGCGTTCGCCAAGCTCGGCGCGCTCATCGCCCGATTGCGCGGCCAGGGTCACGCGATCGATACCGCCGATCTCGGCGGCGGGCTCGGCGTGTCCTACGACCCCGCCAAGCCGGTCCCGCCCTCGCCCGCCGCCTATGGCGCGATGGTCGCCCGCGCCACCGCCGGCTGGGACGCGCGGCTGGTGTTCGAGCCGGGCCGGCTGATCGTCGCCAACGCCGGGGTGCTGTTGTCGCGCGTCATCCGGGTCAAGCAGGGCGGCGGCGATCCCTTCGTCATCGTCGACGCGGCGATGAACGACCTGCTCCGCCCCAGCCTTTACGATGCGTGGCACGGCATCGGCGCGGTGAACCCGACCGGCGACGCGATGGTCGCCAACGTCGTCGGGCCGGTATGCGAGAGTGGCGACACCTTTGCCACCGGGCGGACGATGGACCGGGTCGCGGAGGGCGACCTTGTCGTATTCCACAGCGCCGGCGCCTATGCCGCGGCGATGTCGAGCACGTACAATAGCCGCGCGCTGACCCCCGAGGTCATCGTCGACCGCGACCGCTTCGCCGTGGTGCGGCCGCGCGCGCCGCTTACCTCGCTGGTCGAGCAGGAGGCGGTGCCGGACTGGCTAACATGACGCTGCCGGGGCTGCCCATCCTGGTCACGGTCGCGGGTCGCCCGGTGATCCTGGTCGGCGACGGCGAGGCGGCCGACGCCAAGCGCCGCCTGCTCGAGCGCGCCGGCGCCGTCGTGGTCGGCGAGGCGGCCGA
>CAXTRJ010000263.1:0-3828 GCA_964246585.1 uncultured Sphingomonas sp.
GGCCAACGCCCGCGCGTCGTCGTCGAACACCGCCAGCCCCTCCGCCGCCGGCAGATCGAGGACATGGACGATCAGCGGGTTGAAGCTCGGCCGTCCCTTGGCCGCGTAGATCCGCGCCACCGCCGCCGGATCGCGAGCGTCGGCGGCGAGCCCGTACACCGTCTCGGTCGGCACCGCGACGATGCCGCCCTCCAGGATAACCTGCGTCGCCGCCGCGATCGCGGCCTCGCCATAGGGCATCACCCGCGGGTTTGGATCGACCATGACCCGCGCTATAGCCGCGGGAGCCTTCCGAGATAAGAGTAGCCCATGCCCTTCACCGCCGCCACCGCCGACCAGCGTTTCGTCCTCGAGCATGTCGTGCGGCTGGACGAACTGGCCGCGACCGAACGCTTCGCCGCCGCCACCCCCGACGTGATCGACGCGGTCCTGGGCGGCGTCGGCGCGTTCGCGGCGGGCGAATGGGCTCCGCTCAACCGCGTCGGCGACACCGTCGGCGCGAAGTGGACTCCAGAGGGCGTCAGGATGCCCGACGGCTACGCCCAAGCCTACCGCGACTATGTCGAGGGCGGCTGGGGCACGATCGGCGTCGCGGAGGAATGGGGCGGTCAGGGCCTGCCCTTCGCCATCCAGACCGCCGTGCTCGACACGCTGGGCGGGGCCAACATGGGTTTCGCGCTCTGCCCGACGCTGACCGTCGGCGCGATCGAGGCGCTGACGCATCACGGCAGCCCGGCGCAGCAGGCGCTGTACCTCCCCCATCTCGCCACAGGCGACTGGACGGGGACGATGAACCTTACCGAGCCGCAGGCCGGCTCAGACGTCGGCGCGCTCCGGGCGCAGGCGAAGCCCGTCGGCGACGGCAAATGGTCGATCATTGGCACGAAGATCTATATCTCGTTCGGCGACCACGACATGGCCGACAACATCGTCCACCTCGTCCTCGCCCGCACCCCCGACGCGCCAGCGGGCACGCGCGGCATCTCGCTGTTCCTCGTCCCCAAATACCGGTTGGACGAGGACGGCAAGCCTGGCGATTTCAACGACGTCCGCGTCGTGTCGATCGAGCACAAGATGGGGCTCCACGCCTCGCCCACCTGCGTCCTGTCGTTCGGCGACGAGGGCGATTGCATCGGCGAGCTGATCGGCGCGGAGGGCGGCGGGATGCGCGCGATGTTCACCATGATGAACAACGCCCGCCTCAACGTCGGCCTCCAGGGCGTCCAGGTCGCCGAGGGCGCGACCCAGGCCGCCGTCGCCTACGCGCTCGACCGCGTCCAGTCGGCCCGCGCCGGCGCCAACAGCCGCGATCCCGTCGCCATCGTCGAGCATCCCGACGTTCGCCGGATGTTGCTCCGGATGAAGGCGCAAACGCAGGCCGCGCGCGCGCTGGTCTACTACGCCGCCGGTCAGGTCGACCGCGCCGCGCTGGGCGACAATGCCGCGCGCGACCGTTTGGAACTGCTCACCCCGCTGGCCAAGGCGCACGGCACCGACCTCGGCAACGAGGTCGCCAGCATCGGCATCCAGGTGCACGGCGGCATGGGCTATGTCGAGGAGACCGGCGCCGCCCAGTTCTTCCGCGACGCCCGCATCACGCCGATCTACGAAGGCACCAACGGCATCCAGGCCGCCGACCTGGTCGGGCGCAAGCTGTCGCTCGGCGGCGGCGCGGTCCTCGCCGCGCTCCTCGCCGACATGCGCGCCGAGGCCGAGGACGCCGGGCTCCACCGTCTGATCGACGCCTGCGAGCGCACCGCCGCCCACATCGCCGCCGCCGGCCATGACGACCGGCTGGCGTCGAGCTACCCGTTCCTCACCATGCTCTCGGTGGCGGTATGCGGCTGGCTGATGGAGCGCCAGGGCCGCGCCGCCGCGACCGCGACCGGCGATCCGGCGTTCCTGGCGATGAAACGGGCCGCCGCGCGCTTCCATGTCGAGCAGATCTTGCCGGAGGCGCTCGGCCTCGAAGCCGCCGCCACTGCCAGCGCGGAGGTGCTCTACGCCATCCCGGCGGAAGCGTTCGCCGCCTGACATGGACAAGCCGGCCACGCCGATTAAGGTCACCCCGATGCGCGCCGTCCTTCCCCTGCTCCTCCTCGCTTCCGCCGCCACCGCTCAGGAACGTCCGGCCATTTCGGTCGACACGCTAAAAACGGTGACCAAGGAGCTGTCGTCGGACGCCTATGAAGGCCGCGCCCCGACCACCCCGGGCGAGGACAAGACGGTCGCCTATCTCGTCGAACGGATGAAGGCGGCGGGACTCCAGCCGGGCAACAAGGGGAGCTGGTTCCAGGACGTGCCGATGGTCGAGATCACCGCCGGCGACGTCGCGCCGATGACCTTTACCGGCGGCGCGCGACCGGTCAGCCTCGCCTACCGCGCCGACATGGTGATCGGCACCTACCGCGTCGTCCCCCGCATCGACTTGGGCGACAGCGAGGTCGTCTTCGTCGGCTATGGCGTGAACGCACCCGAGAAGGGGTGGAACGACTATGCCGGCGTCGATATGCGCGGCAAGACCGCGCTGATCCTGGTCAACGATCCCGACTGGCAAGTCGCGACACGGGATGGCCCGTTCGAGGGCCGCGCGATGACCTATTACGGCCGGTGGACCTACAAGTTCGAGGAAGCCGCGCGGCAGGGCGCGGCGGCGGCGATCGTCATCCACGACACCGAACCCGCCGCCTATGGCTGGCCGGTGGTGCAATCGTCCTGGACCGGGCCGCAGCTCGGGCTGGACGAGCCGGGCGACCATCTCGACCAGAGCCAGGCGATCGGCTGGATCCAGCAGGCGGCGGCGCGGCAGCTCTTCGCCAGCGCCGGCAAGGACTTCGCCGCCCTGACCGAAGCGGCCAAGCGCGAAGGCTTCCGCGCCGTCCCGCTTGGCCTGAAGGCGTCGGCGTCGTTCACCAACACGATCCGGCGCCAGGCGTCGAAGAACGTCATCGGCATCCTCCCCGGCACGACCGCGCCGGGCGAATGGGTGATCCACACCGCGCACTGGGACCATCTCGGCCGGTGCGACGCGGTCGACGGCGACGACATCTGCAACGGCGCGCTCGACAACGCGACCGGCACCGCCGGGCTGCTCGCGTTGGCGGAGACGCAGGCCAGGGCCGGGCCGGCCAGGCGGACGATGGCGTTCCTCGCCGTCACCGCTGAGGAATCGGGGCTGCTCGGCTCGCGTTACTATGCCGAGCATCCGGTCCATCCGCTGGCCAAGACCGTCGGCGGGGTCAACATGGACGTGCTCAACCTGAAGGGCCGCGCGCGCGACTTCGTGCTAACCGGCGCGGGCAAGTCGGAGATCGAGGACCTCGCCCGCCCGCTGGTCGCCGCGCAAGGGCGCGTGGTCACCCCCGAGGCCAATCCCGAGCGCGGGAGCTATTACCGCTCCGACCATTTCAGCTTCGCCAAACTGGGCGTCCCGATGCTGTCGGGAGCGAGCGGCGAGGACCTCGTCGCGGGCGGCATCGCGGCGGGCAAGGCGGCGACCGCCGACTACATCGCCAACCGCTACCACAAGCCCAAGGACGCGTACGACGCGGCGTGGAATTGGGACGGCGCGGTCGAGGATCTGACGCTCTACTACCGGCTCGGCCGCCAGCTCGCCGACGGCGCGGCTTGGCCCAACTGGTACCCCACCGCCGAGTTCCGCGCCGTGCGCGACCGCGACCGGGGAGCGGCGCGGTGACCCCGCCGCCAGCCGAATGGGCCCGCCACGAGGCGGTGTGGATCGGCTTCCCGAGCCACCCCGAGCTGTGGGAGGACGACCTGCGGCCGGCCCGCGCCGAAGTCGCCGCCTTCGCGCGCGCGGTGCACGCC
>CAXTRJ010000264.1:0-3800 GCA_964246585.1 uncultured Sphingomonas sp.
TCGGGGAGGAGCGCGGTGAGCGGGCCGGGGGCGAGGCGTTGCATCCGCGCCGGCCAGCGGGCGTCGGTCGCGGCGGCGGCGTAGGCGCTGGGCGGCAGGTCGATCGCGTGCTGATGGCGCAGCATGGCGATGGCGAGGGCGAGGTTGCCCGGCTGGTGTGGGCCGATCAGTCGAGGCAGCGGGGTTTCCATCTGGCCGCGCCGGTCGCGGTAGGTCAGCCTGTCCTGCACGACCTGGCATGACCAAGCCGTGTCTTGCGCCAGCACTGGCGCGCCGACGCTCGCCGCGACCTCGGCGACACGGGCGGCGATCGAGGGCGGATAGGCCATGGTGACGAGCGGTACGCCCGGCTTGGCGATGCCGGCCTTTTCGCCCGCGATACCGACGGCGGTGTCGCCGAGGAACGACTGGTGGTCGATGCCGAGCTGAGCGATGCCGGTGACGACGGGGGTGACGACGTTGGTCGCGTCGAGCCGGCCACCGAGCCCGACCTCGACGATGCAGGCGTCGGCGGGCGTGCGCGCGAAGGCGAGGAACGCGGCGGCGGTGGTCACCTCAAAGAAGCTCGCGCCGATGCCGTCGGACTGATCCAGGACTTCGGACAGGAGCACGGCGAGCGCGGCGTCGTCGATCAGCTTGCCGGCGAGGCGGATGCGTTCGTTGAACCGGACGAGGTGTGGGCTGGAATAGACGTGGACTGAGTGCCCATCCGCCTCCAGCGCGGCGCGCAGGAAGGCGCAGGTCGAGCCCTTGCCGTTGGTGCCGGCGACGTGGAATACCGGCGGCAGGCGGTGGTGCGGATCGCCGAGACGCGACAAAAGCCGGGTAATACGGTCGAGGCCGAGGATGTCGGCCCCGGGCGACAGCGCCCACAAGCGGTCGAGCTGCGCTTGAACGGCTTGGTCGGCGGAGTGGGCGTGGTCGGGCATCAGTTTCTCTCCCGCTTGCGGGAAGGTTTAGGGACGGGCCTGTGAAGACTGCCTCGCCACAAGCCCTCCCCCGACCCCTCCCGCAAGCGGGAGGGGAGAAGAACTCTCACGCCGCCCGCCGCTCGCCGCATAGATACGCCATGACCGTCGCCAGTTGCGCCTTCAGGTCGCGGCGGTGGGCGATCATGTCAATCAGGCCGTGGTCGAGATAATATTCGCTGGTCTGGAAATCCTCGGGCAGCTTTTCGCGAATGGTGCTTTCGATGACGCGGCGGCCGGTGAAGGCGAGCGTCGCCTTTGGCTCGGCAATCTGGACGTCGCCAAGCATCGCGTAGGCCGCCATGACCCCGCCCGAGGTCGGGTCGGTCAGCACGACGATATAGGGCAGCCCGGCGTCGTGCAGCATTTGGATCGCCACCGTGCTGCGCGGCATCTGCATCAGGCTGAGGATGCCTTCCTGCATCCGCGCGCCGCCCGAGGCGGTGAAGACGATGAACGGGCAACGCTCCTTGATCGCGTTCTCGACGCCGCGGACGAACGCCTCGCCGACCGCCAAGCCCATCGAGCCGCCCATGAAGGCGAAGTCCTGGACGCCGACCACCGCCTTGTGCCCGTCGATCATCCCGACCGCGTTGACGAAGGCGTCGACTTCGCCCGTCGCGACGCGCGCGGCTTTCAGGCGGTCGGCGTAGCGTTTGGTGTCGCGAAACTTGAGCGGATCTTCGGTGACCTTGGCGGCGGGAAGCTCGTGGCAGCTGCCGTCGTCGAACAGATATTCGAAGCGGAGCTTCGGCCCGATGCGCTCGTGGTGGTCGCATTTGGGGCAGACGTGGAGATTGTCCTCGAACTCGCGCACGAACACCATCTGACCGCAGCCCTTGCACTTGTGCCAGAGATTCTCGGGCGTCTCGCGCTTGGAGACGAAGGGGAGCGCGTTGCGGACGCTGGTGAGCCAGCTCATGGCGTGACCTTTCGCGCGGACGCGAGCGCGTCCGACAGGGACTGGATGAAGACGCGGACCGGCTCGGCGGCACCCGCCCCGTGCTGGCCGATCAGCTCGACGATCGCCGAGCCGACGACGACGCCGTCGGCGACGCGCCCGATCGCGGCGGCTTGTTCGGGGGTGCGGACGCCGAAGCCGACCGCGATGGGGAGATCGGTCGCGGCTTTCAGGCGAGCGACGGCGGTGTCGATCGAGGCCTGGGCGGCCTGCTGCAGCCCGGTGATCCCGGCGACCGAGACGTAGTAGACGAAGCCGGACGCGCCGGCGAGGACGGCGGGAAGGCGGCGGGCGTCGGTGGTTGGGGTGGCGAGGCGGATCGGGTCGATGCCGTGGGCGCGGAGCGCGGGCCCGAGCGCGTCGTCTTCCTCGGGCGGCAGGTCGACGCAGATGACGCCGTCGACGCCGGCATAAGCGGCCGCCTGGGCGAACCATTCGGGGCCGCGGCGGAGCATCGGGTTGGCGTAGCCCATCAGGACCAGCGGCGTGGTCGGGTGGCGGGCGCGAAAATCGCGGGCGACGCCCAAGATGTCGGCGGTGGTGGTGCCGGCGGCGAGGCTGCGCAGGTTCGCCGCCTGAATCGCCGGGCCGTCGGCCATCGGATCGGTGAACGGCATGCCGAGCTCGACCACGTCCGCGCCGCCGGCGACGAGCGCGTCGAGGATCGCGGGCGTCGCGGCGGGGGTGGGATCGCCGGCGGTGACGAACGCGACGAGGGCGGGACGGGTGCCGAGAAAGGCAGCGGCAAGGCGGGTCACAGGGCGGAGAGGACGGCGCCCAAAACCGTGCAGGCAAGTACGACGATCGCGGCCACTAGCGCACCCAGCTTGATCGTTTGTTTGTCCAAAGCGGCGTCGAGCTGCTCCTTGGTGACCAGGTCCGTAGTGCTGTCGCGCAGTTCAGCGGCAATCGCCTCCGCATGGCGACGTTCAAGATCGGCGTCCTCAAGGCGCTTCATCGACGCGAGCGGGTTGTAAGCGTTCATGCTACCAACCTTATCAGATGTTCACGCCCAGCGCATCAGCGACCGTGAAGATGTCCTTGTCGCCGCGGCCGCACAGGTTCGCCACGATGATCTGGTCGCGGCGCATCGTCCGCGCGCGGCGCGTGACGGCGGCGATGGCGTGGCTCGGTTCCAGCGCGGGGATGATGCCCTCCGTCCGGCAGAGCAGCTGGAAGGCGTCGAGCGCTTCGGTGTCGGTCGCGCTGTCATACTCGACGCGGCCGATGTCGCGAAGCCAGGCGTGCTCGGGGCCGATGCCGGGATAGTCGAGGCCGGCCGAGATCGAGTGCGCCTCGGCGATCTGGCCGTCCTCGTCCTGGAGCAGATAGGTCTTGTTGCCATGCAGCACGCCGGGGGAGCCGCCCGCCAGACTGGCGGCGTGCTCGCGGTCGAGGCCGTGACCCGCCGCCTCGACGCCCAACATTTGAACTTCCACGTCGTCTAAAAACGGGTGGAACAGGCCGATCGCGTTCGACCCGCCGCCGATCGCCGCGACGAGCAGGTCGGGCAGGCGGCCGGTCCGCGCCAGCATCTGCTCGCGCGCCTCGCGGCCGATCACCGACTGGAAATCGCGGACCAGCTCGGGATAGGGATGCGGACCCGCCGCGGTGCCGATGATGTAAAAGGTGTCATGGACGTTGGCGACCCAGTCGCGCAGCCCCTCGTTCATCGCGTCCTTCAACGTCCGCGCGCCGCTGACCACGGGGCGAACTTCCGCCCCGAGCAGCTTCATGCGGAACACGTTGGGCTGTTGCCGCTCGATGTCGCGCGCGCCCATGTAGATGACGCAGGGCAGGCCGAAGCGGGCGCAGACGGTGGCGGTGGCGACGCCGTGCTGGCCGGCGCCGGTCTCGGCGATGATCCGGGT
>CAXTRJ010000265.1:0-3799 GCA_964246585.1 uncultured Sphingomonas sp.
ACCTGGGCCAGCGCCTTGGGATCGAGACGGGCGCGGAGCTCGGCGACGTCCTCGTTCAGCCGGGCGCGGGCGCGGTCCGCCCGCGCCTGGGCGGAGACGAGCTGGATGGGGGCTTCGGTCATTTCCCCATCTCCCTGGCCGGCGCCGTCGGGGCGGCCAGCTTGGTCGTCCCGATATAACCGAGCACCCCGGCGACCGCGAAGACGACGCCAATGACGATCAGCGTCGCCCAGCCCGGACCGACCAGCGTCGCCAGCGTCATGATCAGCCCGACGAGCAACGCGATCAGCGCCGCCAACGCGAGGACGCCCGCCGCCGCGAAAAAAAACGCGGCGGCCTTGTAAGCGGTGATCCGCTCGGACAGCTTCGCCTTCTGGACGTCCACCTCGGCGACGGCCAGCTCCTTGGCGTCGTCGACCAGGCGACCGACGAGCGACACGACGCTGTCCTCATGCGCCTCGGGCGAGACGTGGATCGAGCGGAGCGTCATCACGCGTCCTTGTTGTCGATGCCCGACGAGACCAGTCGGGCGAGGACGAAGCCGATCGCGGCGGCGCCACCGAGCGCGACCGCCGGGCTCTTCTTCACGAACGCGCGCGCGTCGTCGAACAGCGCGTCGACATCCTTGGCCTTTACCCGGTCGGCGATGCCGGACACCTGGTCAGCGGCGGAGCGGGCGTACTGGCCATATTGCGGACCGACCTTTTCGTCGATCGTGGCGGCGGCGTCGGTCAGCGTCTGGACGAGCTGGTCGAGCGCGCCGCTGGCCCGCGTCTTGCCCTGCTCGGCAAAGGTGCGGACCTGGTCGCCGGCCTTGGCCGTCACCTTTGACGCACCCTCGCGAATCGCCTGGGTAGGCGTCGCATGTTCCGTCGGCGCGTCGACGCGATCGCTCTCGAAGGCGACGCCCGTGTCCTTTAGCGGCATCGCCGGTTCGAAATCGGCGGTCGCTGTCACATCGGCGTCGGTCATCGGCGTCGGGCTGCCCGAAGCGGCGGTGCCGTTGTTGTAATTGCTGGCCATGGCGGTCGTGCCCCTTGATGAGTGGTTTCGCTTATCAACCCGACGAACAAGACGTTGTTCCATCGCCGACACAATTGCCCGGGCGCGGGCGAGCCGGTAGGGACGCGCGGAACCTACCTCGCCATCAGGAGCAGCGCCGCCGTGACCGCCATTATCGACATCCACGCCCGCCAGATCCTCGACAGCCGCGGCAACCCGACAGTCGAGGTCGACGTGTTGCTCGAGGACGGCAGCTTCGGGCGGGCGGCGGTGCCGTCGGGCGCCTCGACCGGCGCGCACGAGGCGGTCGAGCTGCGCGACGGCGACAAGACGCGGTGGGGCGGCAAGGGCGTCGAAAAGGCGGTCGACGCGGTCAATGACGAGATCGCCGAGGCGCTGGTCGGCATGGACGCCGAGGACCAGGCGGACCTCGACCACGCGATGATCGAGTTGGACGGGACGGAGAACAAGGCACGGCTGGGCGCCAACGCGATCCTGGGCGCGAGCCTCGCCTGCGCCAAGGCGGCGGCGGACGCGCGCGGGATGCCGCTGTACAAATATGTCGGCGGGGTCGCCGCGCACCTGCTGCCGGTGCCGATGATGAACATCATCAACGGCGGCGAGCATGCCGACAACCCGATCGACTTCCAGGAATTCATGATCATGCCGGTCGGGGCGGACAGCCTGGCCGAGGCGGTGCGCTGCGGGTCGGAGATCTTCCATACGCTCAAGAAGGCGCTGTCCGCCGCTGGCCTGGCGACCGGGGTCGGCGACGAGGGCGGGTTCGCCCCCAACCTCGCCAGCAACGCGGAGGTGCTCGACTTCATCATGCGCTCGGTCGAGCAGGCGGGGTACCGGCCGGGCGAGGACGTGATGCTGGCGCTCGATTGCGCCGCGACCGAGTTCTTCAAGAACGGGCGTTACGAGATTTCGGGCGAGGGATTGTCGCTGTCGAGCGAGGAAATGGCGGCGTATCTCGCCGATCTGTGCGCGCGCTACCCGATCGTGTCGGTCGAGGACGGCATGGCCGAGGACGACTTCGCCGGGTGGAAGGCGCTGACCGACGCGGTCGGCGAGAAAATCCAGCTGGTCGGCGACGACCTGTTCGTGACCAACCCCAAGCGGTTGAAGCAGGGGATCGCCGACGGCCTCGCCAATTCGCTGCTGGTAAAGGTCAACCAGATCGGGACGCTAACCGAGACGCTGGAGGCGGTGTCGATGGCGACGCGCGCCGGTTATACCGCCGTCATGTCGCACCGGTCGGGGGAGACGGAGGACGCGACGATCGCCGACCTGGCGGTCGCGACCAACTGCGGCCAGATCAAGACGGGGAGCCTGGCGCGGTCGGACCGGCTGGCCAAGTATAACCAGCTGATCCGGATCGAGGAGGAGCTGGGCGACGTCGCGCGCTATGCCGGGCGGGACGTGTTGCGGTCGCAAAGGGCTTGACCGGCGGCGGCGGCCCCGCGAAGATTCGAGCGATGCAGAAAACGCCGTCCGCGCTCGCCAAGACGCTCCGCCGCGCCGCCTTGCCGGCGTTGGGGCTGACGCTGATGGCGTTCTTCGGCGCCTATGCGGTGCTGGGGCCGAACGGGACTTTGGCCTATGGCGACTACAAGCGCCAGCTGGTCAAGCGCGAGGCGGACTTCGCGCGGCTGGATGCCCGGCGCGCGGTGCTGAAGAACCGGGTGACGCTGCTCGACCCACGCCGCGCCAACCCGGACATGGTCGACGAGATGGTTCGCAAGGAGTTGAACGTGGCGCATCCGGACGAGGTGATCGTGCCGTTGAAGTGATGCGAGTGGGCGCGAGCCGGAGCCCGCGCCCCAATTTCTATCGCCCCAGGAACGTAATAAGGTCGTGCGACAGGCGGTCGCTTTCCGTCACGTTCAGGCCGTGCGGCGCGCCGTCATATTCGACCAGTTGCGAATGGGCGATGCCGGTGGCGGCGGCGCGGGCGGAGGCGTCGATCGGCACCGTCTTGTCGCCGGTCCCGTGGACGATCAGCGTGGGGACGCGAAACGCCGCCAGGTCGGGGCGGAAATCGGTATGCGCGAACGCCTCCGCGCAAGCCAGCGTCGGCTTCAGCCCGGCCATCATCGCGGTCGTCACCGAGACGTCGATCACCTCGTCGCTGACCGGGCTGGAGATGTAGCCCACGCCGTAGAATTGCGGCATGAAGGTGTGGCGGAAGAAGTGGGCCCGGTCCTTCTTGATGCCGTCGCCGATCTGATCGAAGGTCGATTGCGGCGTGCCGTGGGGATTGTCATCGGTCTGGAGCATGTAGGGCACGACCGACGAGATTAGCCCGGCGGCGACGACGCCGCGCCCGTCGTGGCGGCTCATGTAGCGCGCGACCTCGCCGCCGCCCATCGAGAAGCCGACGATCGCCGCGTCCTGCTCGGCGCCGGCGGCCTTCATCACGTCGGCGAGATCGTCGGACAGCGTGTCGTAATCGTAGCCGCTCCACGGCTGACCCGACCGACCAAAGCCGCGGCGGTCATAGGCGATGGCGCGGAAACCCGCGTCGGCCAGCGCCATCATCTGCGGATCCCAGCTATCGGCCGACAGCGGCCAGCCGTGCATCAGGATCACCGGGCGTCCCTGGCCCCAATCCTTGACGTAGAGTTCGGTCCCGTCGCGGGTTTTGACGTACGGCATGGTTGCTCCAGTTCTGGTGAAAGGCCTTCGTCAAACGAGTCGGGCGCGGTGCCGTTCCCGGATGCGTCAGCGGACCGGGCTGGCGGGCTGGAGGTCGCCTTCCTCCCGCGCCGGCGGATTGCGGATGGACGGGCGG
>CAXTRJ010000266.1:0-3780 GCA_964246585.1 uncultured Sphingomonas sp.
CCGTCAGCCAGCTCCCAGATCGGCTGGAAGGCGATCTTCGGGGGCGCGCCGGCCAGCAGGTCATGAAGCGCGCGGATCTGAGCGCTGGTGACGATGTGGGCATCGTCGAGCTCTGAGAACGCGACCACGCGGTCGCGGCCCAGGCGCTTGGCCTCATAGGCCGCGGCGTCGGCCTGCTCGATCATCGTCTCGACATCGGGGGCCGCCGGGTCGAGCTCGGCCACTCCACAGCTGAGCGTCACCCCGCCCAGCTTCTCGGCGGCAGCGACGCGGATGCGGTTGACGCGCTCCGTCGCACCGTCGGCGTCCGTCCGCGGCAAGATCAGCGTGAACTCGTCGCCGCCGATTCGGAAGCCCCGGTCCTCGGGCCGCCCTCCCACCAGCAGCGCCGCCGCCCCGACCAGCAGCCGGTCGCCCTCGCGGTGGCCACGGCGGTCGTTGGCGAGCTTGAAGTCATCGACGTCCAGCAACGCGACCGAGAGCGGCTCGCCGTAGCGCGTCGCCAGCGCCGTTGCCCGCCGCAGCTCCTCTTGGAACTCGGTCGCGTTGCCCAAGCCGGTCAGCGCGTCGCGCGCGGCGGCGAGTTCCTCGGGCGTGCGGCCAACGACGTTGGCGGCGAGCAGCGACGACGATGCCTGGCCCAACGCGCAGGCGCGGACCAGCATTCCGACCTCGCTGACTCGCCCGTCCGCGCCGACACTGACGTCGACGACCACGCGGCTGCCGCAGATCGGCGAACGGCGCTCGGCGGTCGCCATCGGATCGGTGAGGCGCTCGTGATACGGGATCGACGCCGCGAGGCGCAGGATCTCGGCGTTGTAGAGGGGGGCGCTCAAGACTCGTTCGCGCCTGTCGTCTCGCGGCCGAACACCGGTTCGCCGCGCCGGCGGCGATCGACGAAGTCGGCGATGCTGGCGCTGGTCGCGTTGAGCAGCGGATAGGTTCGCGAGGTGGTGATCCACTCCGGCCGCCGGGTCGGCCCGCCACCGGTCGTGTCGACGACCAGCACGACCAGCAGAAAGGCGAGGCTCGCCAGGATCAGCCCCTTGAGCGCGCCGAACCCCAGCCCCAGCGCGCGGTCGAGCGGCCCCAGGATCGAGGTCCGCGTCCGTGCCCCGATCGCCCGCGCGACCAAGCGTCCGCCGATATAGACCACGCCCGAGATCAGCGCGAAGGCGAGCACCGCCGCGCCCGACGCGGTGCCGACGAACCCGGTCAGCACCTGCGCGACGGGCACGTGGAGCAGCTTCAGCGCGGCGACCACCGCGATCCAGGCGAACAGCGACAGCACCTCGGTGACGAACCCGCGCGCGAAGCCGAGCGCGGCCGAGCCGAGCACGGCGATGAGGACGAGGATGTCAAGCGCGGTCAGGGCCAATCCACTTACCCTTTGAACAGTGTCATGCCCGCGCTACCCCCGCCCCAGCATATGGTCAACGAACCCGCCCAGCGTCCGAAACCCCGACATGCGGAGCGCGCCCTTCTCCGCCGCGACCGACTGGGGCACCAGCGCGCGCTCGAACCCCAGCTTCGCCGCTTCCTTCAGCCGCAAGGCGCCGTGCGCCACCGGCCTGACCTCCCCCGACAACGCGATCTCGCCGAACGCGACCGCGTCCGCCGGCACCGGCCGTTCGGACAAGGCCGAGACGAGCGCCGCCGCCACCGCCAGGTCGGCCGCGGGATCCTGCACCCGGTAACCGCCGGCGATGTTGAGGTAGACCTCCGCCGAGGAAAAGGAGAGCCCGCACCTGGCCTCCAGCACCGCCAGCACCATCGCCAGCCGGCCGGTGTCCCACCCGACCACCGCCCGCCTGGGCGTCGCGCCGGACGCGAGGCGGACGACCAACGCCTGAATCTCGACCAGCACCGGCCGCGTCCCCTCCAGCGCCGGGAACACCGTCGTCCCCGTGACCCCCTCGTCGCGCTGCGTCAGGAACAGCGACGACGGGTTGGCGACCTCCGCCAATCCCTCCGTCTGCATCGAGAACACGCCGATCTCGTCGGTGCCGCCGAAGCGGTTCTTGATCGCGCGCAGGATGCGGTACTGGTGCGACCGCTCCCCCTCGAACGACAGCACCGTGTCGACCATGTGCTCCAGCACGCGGGGGCCGGCGATCGAGCCGTCCTTGGTGACGTGGCCGACCAGCACCACCGCCGTGCCGCGCTGCTTGGCGAAGCGGATCAATTCGCCCGCCGACGCGCGCACCTGGCTGACGGTGCCCGGCGCGCCCTCGATCAGGTCGGAATGCATCGTCTGGATCGAGTCGATGACGAGCAGCGCCGGCGGGGTCGCGCCGCCGAGCGTCGTCAGGATGTCGCGCGTCGAGGTCGCCGCCGCCAGCTGCACCGGCGCGTTGCCCAGCCCCAGCCGCCGCGCGCGCAACCGCACTTGGTCGGCCGCTTCCTCGCCCGAGACATAGGCGACCGACAGCCCGGCCAGCGCCATCTTCGCCGCCGCTTGCAGCAGCAGCGTCGACTTGCCGATCCCCGGATCGCCGCCGATCAGCGTCGCCGACCCCTCGACGAAACCGCCGCCCAGCGCCCGATCGAGCTCGGCGCTGCCCGTCGCCATGCGTTCGGGCAGCGCGATCTCGGCGTCCAGCCCGACCAGCTGCACCGCGCGCCCGCCGGTCTGGAGGTTGTGCTTGGCCTGGAACGGCGTGACGCTCGCCCCCGCTTCCTCGACCAGCGTGTTCCACTCGGCACAGTCGCCGCACTGCCCCGCCCAGCGCGACGCGACGGACCCGCAGGCCTGGCAGACATAGCGCTTCTGAAGTTTCGCCATGAACACGATGTAGCAATCGCGGAACGGGAAGGGAACAGCGGTCGCGCCCCGGACGACTGAAGTGGTGCAATTCCTGACCGCTCTCGCTACGCCCGGTCCGATGCAGTCGTCCGACCTCCGCGTGGCCCTGTTCAGCGGCAACTATAACTACGTCCGCGACGGCGCCAACCAGGCGCTGAACCGGCTCGTCGGGCACCTGCTCGCGCGGGGCGTGGCGGTGCGGGTCTACTCGCCGACGGTCGACGAACCCGCCTTCCCGCCGACGGGCGATCTCGTCGATGTTCCCGCCCTCCCGATGATCGGCGGCCGGGGCGAATACAAGCTCGGGCGCGGGCTGCCCGCCCAGGTTCGCCGCGACCTGGAAGCGTTCGCCCCCAACCTCGTCCACGTCTCCGCCCCCGAATTCTCCGGCCACGCCGCCGTCACCTGGGCGAGGGCGCGCGGGCTGGCGTCGGTCGCGTCGCTCCACACCCGGTTCGAGACCTATTTCCGCTATTACGGCATCGGCTTCGTCGAGCCGCTGATCCAGTGGATGCTGACGCGCTTCTACAACCGGGTCGATACCGTGCTGGTGCCCGGGCGGGGCATGGCGGAGATCCTGCGCGGCCAGCGGGTGACGACGCCCATCGCGATCTGGTCGCGCGGCGTCGACCATGCCCGCTTCGCCCCCGAGCGGCGCGACCTCGCCTGGCGGCGGTCGCTCGGCATCGACGACGACACCGTCGCGGTCGGCTTCCTCGGTCGGCTGGTCAAGGAGAAGGGGCTCGACGTCTTCGCCGCCGTCGCGACCGAGCTGACGCGGCGCCGGGTGCCGCACCGGGTGGTGGTGGTCGGCGAGGGTCCGGCGCGCGACTGGTTCGCGCAGCACGTGCCCGGCGCGGTCTTCGCGGGTTTTCAGGCGGGCGACGACCTCGGCCGCGCGGTCGCGTCGCTCGACCTGTTCTTCAACCCCAGCGTCACCGAGACGTTCGGCAACGTCACGCTGGAGGCGATGG
>CAXTRJ010000267.1:0-3732 GCA_964246585.1 uncultured Sphingomonas sp.
GGTCGCCCCCGACGACGCGGCGCGGCGCCTGCTCGCGCGCGGTCCCGCGCGGCGCTACAGGTTCACTTTCGCCGACGACCCGGGCTGGTCGTCGCTGTCACCGGGAATGCTTCAATGACCGACAAGGATTTCACCCTTTCGCGCCGCTCGTTCCTCGACCGGGTCGTGATGGCGTCGGCGGGGGTGGGGATGGCCGCCGCCGCCCCCTGGGCCGCCGTCGCCCAGGCCGAGCCGATCGCGACCGACCGGGTCCGGTTGGGGGTGATCGGCGCCGGCGATCGCGGCCGGGCGCTGATCCAGAACATCCTGAAGACCCGCAACTGCACCGTGGCGGCGATCTGCGACCCTTATGCGCCGAACCTGGCGCGCGGTCGCGCCCTGGCGCCCGCCGCCACGCCCGTGTTCACCGATCACCGCGCGATGCTGGACGCGCGCGGCATCGACGCGGTGGTGATCGCCACCCCGCTCGACCTCCATGCCCGCCACAGCTTCGACGCGCTCGACGCCGGGGTGCACGTCTGGTGCGAAAAGGCGATGGCGCGCACGATCGCCGATTGCGGCGCGATGATCGAGCGCGCCCGCGCGAGCGGCAAGCTGCTCCAGATCGGGCACCAGCGGCTGTTCAACCCGACCTACCTCAACGCGCTGAAACGCGCCAAGGCGGGCGAGATCGGCGCCATCACCCAGGTCCGCGCGAGCTGGCATCGCAATCGCAGCTGGCGGCGGGCCGTGCCGGACGGGGCCTCCGAGCGCGAGATCAACTGGCGGCTTTACCGCGCCCGCTCGGCCGGGCTGATGACCGAGCTCGCCACCCACCAGCTCCAGGTCGCCAACTGGTTCATGGACGCCCTGCCGACGCGGGTCATGGGATCGGGCGACATCTGCTTCTGGAAGGATGGGCGCGAGGTCTATGACCATGTCGCGCTGATCTACGACTATCCGAACGGGCGGAAGGCGATCTACACGTCGCTCCTGAACAACGCGCGCTATGGCTGCGAAGAGCAGATCCAGGGCAGCAAGGGCACGATCGAGCCCGAGCTCGGCCGCATCTACATGGAAACCCCGCCCGCCGCGATCCCGGCGCTGGCGCGGATGCGCAAGGACGTCCAGGCCGGGCGCAAGGGCGCGATCCCGATCGGCGGCGCGACCTGGTTTCCCGAGCTGCCGGTCACCACGCCCGGCGACTCGCTGGGCTGGGGCGAGTATGACGAGACCATGCTGCAGTTCGAGGGGTTCGGCGAGGCGGTGCGAAGCGGCGCCGAAGTGCCCGGGCTGCTCCGCCAAGCCTATCACGCCAGCGTCGCCTCCCTGCTCGGCGAGCAGGCGATGGACAGCGGCCGCCCGCTCGACTGGCCGTCGTCGCTGATCACCGTTTAAACCCTAATCGAACCACGGAGTTGGCCATGAACCCGATCGACCGTCGCGCCCTGCTGGCTGGCGCCGGCCTCGCGGCGACTTTCGCCGGCGAGGCATTCGCCCAGTCGACCGCCCAGGGCAACGCCGTGTCGGAGACGGGCGCGCCGACCGGTCCCGATCCGAGCGCGCGGCACCGCATCCGCTTCGCCGTGATCGGGCTCGATCACTCGCACATCTTCGCCATGACCGACGCGCTCATCCGTGGCGGCGGCACGCTGGTGGCGGTGTACGCGGCCGATCCGGCGCAGCTCGTCCCCTTCCGCAAGCGCTATGGCGACGTGAAGGTCGCCCGTAGCGAGGCGGAGATCCTGGACGACGCGACGATCCAGCTCGTCGCCAGCGCGGCGATCCCCGACCTGCGCGCGCCGCTCGGCGTCCGGGTGATGCGCGCGGGCAAGGACTTCCTGTCCGACAAGCCGGGCATCACCAGCCTCGAGCAGCTCGCGGCGGTGCGCCGCGCGATCGCGGAGACCAAGCGCAAATTCGCGATCATGTATTCCGAGCGGTTCGAGGTGCGCGCTGCGGTCAGGGCGGGCGAGCTCGTCAAGGCGGGGGCGATCGGAAAGGTCATTCAGACGGTCAACCTCGCGCCCCACCGGTTAGGCGCGCCGAGCCGTCCGGCCTGGTTCTGGGACACCGCGCGCTATGGCGGGATCCTGACCGACATCGGCAGCCACCAGGCCGATCAGTTCCTGTTCTACACCGGCTCGACCGAGGCGAAGGTCGTCGCGTCCCAGGTCGGCAACGTCGCCATGCCGCAACGCCCGCGCTTCGAGGATTTCGGCGACATGATGCTGACCGGCAACGGCGGCACCGGCTATGTCCGCGTCGACTGGTACACGCCCGACGGGCTGCCGACCTGGGGCGACGGGCGGTTGTTCATTCTCGGCACGGAAGGTTCGATCGAGCTCAGGAAATACATCGACATCGCCGGCCGCCCGGGGGGCAACCACCTGTTCATCGCCGACCGCCAAGGCGTACGCTACATGGATTGTAGCAAAATACCCCTGCCGTTCGGCCCGCGGTTCGTCAGCGACGTGGCCGAGCGGACCGAGGTGGCGCAGGACCAGGTCCAGGCCCTGCTCGCGGCCGAGCTCGTCCTGACCGCGCAGAAGAATGCGGTGCGCTTGGCGTGATAGTGGCGCGGACGGGTTGCTTCGTTCCCGGATAGCGTTCCCCGGCTGATCAGGCGTCTCGACCAAGCGAGAACCGTGTCGAGTGTCGCTGGGCTTTGAGCACCAGCGCGGCCAAGCCGGCGGCGGCGCTCCGACCGGCCGGGCGTCGGCGCAGTTCGACGGCAGCTTGGCCGCGATCGACACGTGGACGAATAGGGGGCCTGCGCGAGAACGGCTCGCGGCTCCGGGATCATGACATCGGGATGACGATCTCATAGGACACCCGGCGTGTCCCTCGCCTACACGATCGCATGATTCGCCGTTCCATCCTGGCCGCGCCGCTTCTGCTCGCGGCCTTGCCGGCCCGCGCGCAACAGCAGGACGAGCAGCTATGGCTGCAGGTCAACACCAACGTGCCGCTCGCCGACGGGCTGCGGGTCACGCTGGAGCAGATCGCGCGCTTCGGCGATCGGCCGGACGGCCTGTTCCAGACGGAATTCGGCGGAATCCTCGGCTACCGCGTCGCGGACGGCATCGAGCTCGGCTTCGGCTATCGCAGGGTCGGCGCCCATAACGGCAACACCGCCGCCGACGAGAATCGCTTGCGCCAGCACGTGGTGGCGACGTTCGGCCCAGTCGTCACCCGCCTCCGGATCGACGAGCGTTTCCATCCACGCGGGGACGAGATCGGCGTCCGCGTCCGTCCACTCGTTCGCTACAATCACCGGCTTGGCGCGACGGGCCTGGCCTTGTTCGTCAGCCACGAAAGCTTCTATCTTCCGAACAGCACGCGCTGGGGACAGCGACGCGGCTATGAGCGCATGCGAAACATCGCTGGAGTCGTCATCCCGCTCTCGCGACAGGTGAGTGCCGACCTGGGCTACCTGAACCAGTATCGACCTTCGCGAGGCGGATCGCGGGCGCAGATGGATCACGCGCTCAGCCTGCAACTGACGATCAATGTCGGCGGCGGCGACCCGCCACGCGTTGACGACTGAGTTGGCGGGCTGGTCGCCGGCGGACAGGGTCGCCGCGGCGAAAAACGGGGCAGCTCGGGAGCGGAACAGGTGAGCGCGATGGCGCTCGCGGCTGGACCGGCCCGGGCGGACCTTGCAACCCGCCGCCGACGCGCGTAGGGCGCGACGCTCGGTCGGGGCGTAGCGCAGCCTGGTAGCGCATCACACTGGGGGTGTGGGGGTCG
>CAXTRJ010000268.1:0-3722 GCA_964246585.1 uncultured Sphingomonas sp.
GCCCAGCGCGGTCAGCGCCCGGTCGGCGACCGAATACCAGCTCGCCTCGGGCGGCACGCCGTTGGCCCGGCTGCCGAGCGCGCCGGCGATCACCAGCCGCTCCTCGGCCCGCGTCGCCGCGACGTAGAACAACCGCCAATGCTCGGCCAGCTCGCGCGCCTCCGTCGTCGCGACGAGGTTGGCGAGCGGCCCCTCCCGCTCCCCGGCGCGCGGGCGGAAGATCGGGATCGGCGACGCTCCCTCGTCGGGCGACCATTTCAGCACGTCGCGGCGGTTGTTCGCCGGATCGATCGTCGCGTCGGCCAGGATCACCACCGGCGCCTGCAACCCCTTCGCGCCGTGCGCGGTCATCACCCTGACCGCGTCGAGCGGCGCGGACGGATCGCGGACGATCTCGACCTCGCCCCGGTCGAACCAGTCGAGGAAGCGTTGCAGCGACGGCGTCGCCATCGTCTCGAAATCGAGCGCGGCGCTGAGCAATTCCTCGATCGGATCGCGCGCCTCGACCCCTAACCGCCGGATCAGCTTGGCGCGCCCCCCCTCCTCGTCGGCTCGCGCGCCCGACAGCAACTCCTCCAGGAACTGGTACGGCGTCGTGAAATCGGCCCGCGCCAGCATCCGGGTGAGCGCCGCCAGACGCTCCGCCGGCTGCGTCCGCCCGAGATGCCGCCACAGGCTGCCGCGCTCGCGCGGCGCGGCGATCATCAACTCACCTTGCGTCCACCCGATCAGCGGCGACACCAGCAGGCTGGCGAGCGACAGGTCGTCGTCGGGCTGGAGGACGAAGCGGATCGCCGCCAGGAGATCCTGCACCGCCAACGGCGCATTCAACCGCAACCGGTCGACCCCCGCCACCGGCACGCCCTCGGCATGGAGCCGCGCCACCAACAGCGCGGCGAGCTCGCCGCGCCGCTTGACCAGGATCATGACGTCCTCGGGCCGCAACCGCCGGCCCTTGCTCTCCAGCATCAGCCCGGTGTCGGGATGCGTCCAGTCACGGATCTGCCGCGCGACACGCCGCGCCACCTCGCGCACCGCGTCGTCGATCCAGCCCTCCTCGTCCTCCTCGCTGCCGCCGGCGACGACCGGTGGCATCAGCGTCACCGCTCCCGGCCCCGGCACCTCGCTGGCGTGCGGCTCGGCCGGATGACCCAGACCCGGATCGGGGATCATCGCCACCGCCCGGTCGACGAACTCCAGCACCGCGCGGGTCGATCGGAACGACTGGGTCAGCGACAGCTGCTCGAACGGCAGGCCCCGGTCCGCCTCGGCGGTATCCTCGTCGCCCAGCGCGGCGTCGGCCTGACGTTTGAAATACAGCTCGGCGGCGGAGAAGTTGATCGGATCGGTCCCCTGGAAACCGAAGATCGCCTGCTTGTGGTCGCCGACGGTGAACAGTGTCCGGACCTTGGGCGCGTACACCCCGCGCCCGACGAAGAACTCGTCGGCCAGTGCGCGGATGATCGTCCACTGCGCGACGTTGGTGTCCTGCGCCTCGTCGATCAGGATGTGCTCGGTCACCTGGTCGAGCTTGTAGCGCACCCACTCGCCGATGCCGGGGGTCTGGAGCAGCGCGACGGTCGCGCGGATCAGGTCGTCGAAATCGACCGCGCCCGTTCGCCGCTTCGCCGCCCGGTAGGCTCGCGCGTAGTCGCGCCCGACCTCCAGCGCGTCGGCGAGCAGGTCGGCATAGGCCGCGCGCACCGCCAGCGAGCGCAACCTGGCGCATCGCCCGCCCAGCTCCATCGCCAGCTCGGCGTATTCGGGTTCGAGCACGAGCAGCTTCGCCTTGTACTTGCGCGGCTCGCCCTTGGCGGTGTGGGCGACTCCGACCAGGTCGTCGAGCATCGCCGCGCGCGCGGCGCCGTCGCTCGCCTCCAACCACAGCCGGATCACCCCGGCGTGCTTGCCGCCCTCGATCGTGCCCCAGCCATGGTTCGCCGCCGCGATCCGTTGCAACGCGTCCTCGTCGAAATCGTCGCACTCCGCCGCCAGCATCTCGGCGATGTCGCCCGGCGGCAGCTCGAGCGCGCGGCGCAACCACGGCTGGATCCCCGACGGCAACGCCTCCAGCGCGTCGGGCGATCGCGCGCATTCGTGAAGGAACGCCTCCACCCCACCCTCGCCAAGCCGCAAGCTCAGCGCCTGGACGGCGACGACCGTCCGGTCGCGGCCCTCGCGCTCGGCGTCGACGAACATCGCCGCCAGCGCCTCGCGCGCCAGCACCGCCTCCTCGCGCGCCTCTAGCGGCCGGAACCCCGGCACCAGCCCCGCCTCGACCGGGAACGCCGCGAGAAGCCCTTGCGAAAAGCCATGAATCGTCTGGATGCGGATGCCGCCCCCCGGCGCGTCGAGCACCAGCGCGAACAGCGTCCGCGCGCGGGCGTGCAACTCGGGCGTCGGCCGCTCGCCGAGCGCATGAAGATCGCGCGACAGCTCGGGGCCGGGCATCCGCACCCAGGCCGCCAGCCGCCCGTTGATCCGCCCCGCCATCTCCGCCGCGCCCGCCTTGGTAAAGGTCAGGCACAGGATCGCCCCTGGATCGACGCCCGCGAGCAACAGCCGGAACACCCGCGCGGCGAGCACCTGCGTCTTTCCCGTCCCCGCCGACGCCGCCAGCCAGACATGCCGCCCCGGATCGCTCGCCCGCTCCTGCTCGCCGTGCAGCGGCGGCAGCGGCCGGTTGGCGGCGTTCATGGAGTCATCCCTCCATCACCCCTCTCGTCACCCCGGACTTGTTCCGGGGTCCAGCGTAGTCCGGACTCGGCGGCCGCGACGCACGCACAACGATGGATGCCGGAACGAGCCCGGCATGACGGAGGCAAGCGGGTCCACCTATCGCTCACGGCCATACCATTCATCCCGCCGCATCAGCTGGTCATACTCGCCGTACGGCGCATATTGCGGCTGCAGCTTGGCGGTGAACGCCTCGTCGCCGGTCAGCCACTTGCCCGCGGCCTCCGCGAAGTTCGCCGCCGCGATCGCCACGAAATCGCCCGTCAGTATCTTCTCGCGCTTGCCGTCGGTGTCGACCGGGCTTTCGACATAGCCGAACTGGTCGCGCTTCTTCGCCAGCGACCAATATTCGAACGCCCCCGCCCGCCCGGCGATGCCGTCGAACCCGCCGCGCTCGGCGAGCAGCCCGAGCAGCCCCAGCTGCAGGGAGAACCCGTCGCGCACCACCCGCGCCGAGGGCGGCTTGCCGGTCTTGTAGTCGATCACCGCCAGCCCGCCGTCGGCGTTGCGGTCGATCCGGTCGAACCGCCCCGACAGCGTGACCCCGGCGATCTCGACCCGACCCCTGCCCTCGGCGGCCAGGACCTCGCGCCCGTCGACGCGGTTTTCCTCGATCTTGCCGGCGATCCAGTCGATCGCCTCCATCAGTCGCGGTTGCCACAGCGCGCGCATCATCGGGTGCGTCGTCTCGGCCAGCAGCATCGCCGCCGCGCGCGGGCGCAGCGCATCGACGCGGCACCCGTCCTCCAATGCCCATTCCTCCAGGATCTTGTGCACCTCGTTGCCGCGCCACGCCGCGCTCGGGTCGGCGTCGACCGTGTCGAGCGGCAGCAGCCCCAGCACCCGGCGCGCGTAGAAGGCGTACGGGTCCGCCTTCAACCGGTCGACCTCAGTGACCGAAATCACCTTGGGCCTGAGCGAAGCAGGCGGCATCGGCGCCGGCCGGGTCGCGGGCCGGTGCTCGCCCGGGTCGTCCAGCGCGCGCG
>CAXTRJ010000269.1:0-3359 GCA_964246585.1 uncultured Sphingomonas sp.
CGCCACGTCCGCGCCGCCCTGTTCGGCCGATCGAGCGTCGCGAACACCCGACGCTCTAGCCGCTCGGGCGCGTCGACCTCGGGCCACAGCGCGAACAGCGCGCCGAAGCGGACCCGCCACGCGTCCACCTCGCGGGCGAAGCCGGGATCGGCGACCACCCGGCGCAGCGCCGCCGCGCGCTCGTCGCCGTCCAGCACGCCCAGCGCCAGCTCGGCCGCCGCCATGTCGGGGTCCGGGGGCTCAATCCCCGGCATCGAGGCACTTCTTCAGGCTGAGGAGCCCGCGCCGGACCCAGCTCTTGACCGTCCCGAGCGGCGTGTCGCCGCGCGCGGCGAGCTCGGCATAAGTTACGCCGTCGAAGAACGCCTGGCTGATCGCCCCGCGCTGCCGATCCTCCAGCGCGGCGAGGCAGTCGCGCAATCGCCGCAACGTCTCGTCGCCCAGCATCAGGTCAATCGCCGATGGCGAATTGTCGAGGATATCGAACGTGGCCGGCAACGGCTCGGACGGGTGGCGGGCGTTGGACCGGCGCCAGTCGATCGACCGGTTGCGCGCGATCGTCGACAGCCAGGTGATCGGGCTGGCCCGCCCGGGATCGAACCCGGACGCCCGCTGCCACACCGTCACGTACACGTCATGCAACACATCTTCCGCCGCCTGCCTGTCATGGCAGATACGCAGGCAGATGCCGAACAGCTTCGCGGAGGTGAGAAGATAAACCGTGCGGAACGCCGCGCGGTCCTGGACGCCCGTCGCCATCAACGCTTCGACAAGGCGGGCACGGGCCGCGTCCGGGGTCATTGTCGGCACGCCGGCCATGCTACCCAGACGCCCCGTCGTCGGCAACGCGAAAATAACGCGGGCGAGGCTGCATCCGATCGGCGGGACCGCGCGTAGTTACCGCCAGGCGACCGGCCGCCCGATCTCCCATGGTGTTCCGCTCCTGGTGCCCCATGCGAACACGGCACCCGTTCGTCCAACATGGGAGATTGAACGTGGCCGATACCGACCAAATGATCGAAGCGTTCGACGGGCGCGTCAAGCGTCGCGACGAACGGCGTGACTTCTTCAAATCGGTGGTGGGGGCCGGGGCGATCGCCGCCGCCGGCGTCGGCGCGCTGGGCATCTCCAGCGCCGCGAACGCTCAGGTGTTGACCGATGCCGACGTTCTCAACTTCGCGCTCAACCTCGAATATCTCGAGGCGCAGTTCTATTCCTACGCCGCGACGGGCAACGGCCTCGCCGCCAACCTCCTGACCGGCACCGCCGGCGGGCCGCAAGGGCCCGTCCAGGGCGGTCGTCGCGTCAACTTCACCGATCCGGTCGTCTCGCAATACGCCCAGGAGATCGCCGCCGACGAGATCGCCCACGTCGTCTTCCTGCGCACCGCGCTCGGCTCGGCGGCGGTGGCGCAGCCGGCGATCGACGTCAGCGCGACGCCGACCAGCGCGTTCAGCAACGCGGCCCGCGCCGCCGGCCTGATCGGCATGGGGCAGACCTTCGACCCCTACGCCAACGACGAGAATTTCCTCCTCGGCGCGTTCATCTTCGAGGATGTCGGCGTCACCGCCTACAAGGGCGCGGCGCCGTTGCTCGCCAACAAGACCTTCCTGGAGGCCGCCGCCGGCATCCTCGCGGTGGAGGCGTACCACGCCGCGATCGTCCGCACCGTGCTGTACGGCAAGGGGATCGCCACCCCGGCGCTACGCACCTCGGCCGACGCCATCTCCGCCGCGCGCGACAGCCTCGACGGGACCGCCGACCTCGACCAGGGCATCTCGCCGATGATGGTCAACGGGCAGATGGTGTCGAACATCGTGCCGCTCGACCCGACCGGCATCGCGTTCAGCCGCACGACCGGCCAGGTGCTCAACATCGCCTACCTCAGCAGCGCGTCGGTCAGCGCGGGCGGTTTCTTCCCGGCGGGGGTCAACGGCGTCATCAGGACCAGCACCGCGAGCTGACACCCGTTCGCGCGCGCCCTTTTCCAGGAGTTCATCACATGAGCGATCAACAATCCCTTCTCGAGATCATCGACGCCACCTCCAAGCGGCGCGAGCAGCGTCGCCAGTTCCTCCGCTATGCCGGCGGCGGCGCCGTCGCCCTTGGCGGCCTGTCGCTGCTGGCGGCGTGCGGCGACGACGATGACGATGATGACATCGCCACCCCGACGCCCACGCCGACCCCCACCGCGTCGGGCGCGGTGTCCGACGCGGACGTACTCAACCTGGCGCTGAACCTCGAATATCTCGAGGCGCAGTTCTATTCGTTCGCCGCGTTCGGCACCGGCCTCCCCGCCGCGCAGCTGACCGGCACCGGCACGGCGGGCGCCGTCGTCGGCGGTCGCCAGGTGACCTTCACCGATCCCGTCGTCGCACAATACGCCCGCGAGATCGCCTATGACGAGATCGCCCATGTCGCGTTCCTCCGGACCGCGCTCGGCGCCTCGGCGGTGGCGCAGCCCGCGATCAACATCGACGGCGGCGCCAACGGCGCGTTCACCGCGGCGGCCCGCGCGGCCGGCGTGGTCACGATGACCGGCACTTTCGACCCTTATGCGTCCGACGAGAACTTCCTGCTCGGCGCGTATATCTTCGAGGATGTCGGCGTCACCGCGTACAAGGGCGCGTCGCCGCTGATCACCAACAAGGTGTTCCTGGAGGCCGCCGCCGGCATTCTGGCCGCCGAGGCGTATCATGCCGGCATCATCCGCACGGTGCTGTACACCAAGGGCGTGGCCGCGCCGATGCTGCGCACCGCCGCCGGTCAGATCTCCGACGCGCGCGACTCGCTCGACGGTTCGACGGACCTCGACCAGGGCATCACCGGCACCGCGATGATGTCCAACATCGTGCCGGTCGACGACAACGCGCTGGCGTTCAGCCGTACGCCCGAGCAGGTCCACAACATCGTCTATCTGACCCGCGCCGCGGCGACGAGCGGTGGATTCTTCCCCAACGGCACCAACGGCCGTTTCCGGTCGAGCGGCGCCCAGGGCTGATCCGAACCGGATCGGCCGACAAAGGCCCGCGCGTGGCGACACGCGCGGGCCTTTTTCATGTTCGCGGCGCCAGAAAGCGTTTTCCTACAGCGTACCATATCGGTTAGCCGCCCGCGCCATGACCAAACGCGCATCCCTCCCGGGCGACCAGAGCCCCGCCACCCCCGCCATCCCCGACTTCGCCCCCGTGCCGAGCCGGACCAACCGCCACGACGGCTGGACCCCCGAACGCCAGCGCGCCTTCATCGCCGCACTCGCCGAGACGGGCACGGTCAACGCCGCCTGCCGCACGGTCAACATGTCGGTCGCCACCGCCTACGCGCTGCGCGCCGACGAGCGAGGCGTACCGGTCGAGGAA
>CAXTRJ010000269.1:3369-3657 GCA_964246585.1 uncultured Sphingomonas sp.
CGCGCCCACCCGCAGGGCGGCGAGTTCCACGCCGCGTGGAAGGCGGCGGTCGACCTCGGCTACGAGCGCCTGCGCGACGAGGCGTTCGACCGCGCGGTCAACGGCCAGCTCATCCCCATTTTCTCCGGCGGCAAGCTCATGGGCTACAACCGCAAGAAGAGCGACCGCCTGCTGATGTACCTGCTGCGCCATCACGGCCGCGACGAGACGGGCGATCGCGTCACCATCAACCACTTCACCGCCCAGGCCAGCGCCTCCGCCGGCGCCACCCTCGCGGCGCCCCTCTCC
>CAXTRJ010000270.1:0-3637 GCA_964246585.1 uncultured Sphingomonas sp.
CGCGCCGCGAAGGCGTCAAGGTCGTCGCCCCGCTCCGCCACCGCGCGGGCGAGGAGGCCCTCCGATCGCGCCGCCCGCGCCACCGCTTCGGGGGCGATCGCCACGGTGGCCGCGCCGGTGGCGATCGCTTCCACGTCGCCCGGGCTCATCGGCCGCGCGTCGTCGCCGACGACCACGACTGGCGGCCCCGGATCGTTGGCGGCGCGTATCGGCGGAATGGTTCGCGAGGTCATGGCGGGGAGAGGTGCCGGATCGTGGTTAAGGAACCCTTACGCCCGCCAGGCGGGCCGGATCGGTCGGGCGTTAGGGGGAAATTAGGCTCTCGCCGGCAGATTGGTCCCGACGAGCGCTCGCCCGGCGGGCCGCTCACGACGATGAACCGCGAGGACGTTCCCCATGGAAGTGATCAAGTTCGGGTCCGACGATCTGGAGAACAGGCTGGCGACCGACCCTTCGCGCGCCGAACTGCTCCCGTTCGGCGCGATCCTGGTCAACCAGACGGGCGACGTGCTGCGTTTCAACCATGTCGAATCGGGGATCAGCGGCCGCAACGTCGCCGATGTCGTCGGCAAGAACTTCTTCAACGACGTGGCGCCCTGCGCCAAGGGCCAGGTGTTCTACAACCACTTTTTCCGCGCCGTCGCCGACGGCCAGGTCAATACGATGTTCGACTACCAGTTCGACTACAAGATGACGGCGACCAACGTGCGCATCCACATGAAATCCGCCGACGCCTCGCGCGGCATCTGGATCTTCATCAAGCGCGTCTGAGCGGTCCGTCGTACTGGGGAACATCCATGAAAGAGGCAGAGCTGGAAAGGGGCGGGGATTTCGATCCCGACCTGTTTTCGCCTGAGGAGCTGGCGATGATGCGGGAAGCTGACGGGGTCGTGGACGGGTTGACCGTCGAGCACGACGCGAAGGAATTGCAGGCGCAATATGTCGCGCTGGCGAAGATGGTGGCCGAGGGCGGCGAGCGCGAGCAGAAGCTGCGCGCGCTGGTCGCCGACCTGACGCTGCTCGCCCGGTCGACCCACCATCAGCATTCGCATCACGAACAGACGCAGAACCTGGCCCGGATCGTCCTGGCGAGCAGCCAGCGCGAGCTCGAGCTGCAGCAATGCCTGGAGGCGTTGCGCTCGGTCGCGCTGACCCGCGCCCGGCACGTGATCTGACCAACAGCAATCCGTCGGCGCGCGCGCGCCTCCAGGGAGTATAAGCGATGCCGAGCGTGAAGCTCTATCAACAGGTCGACCCGGTGGACCGTGGGCTGCGTCATCTGGATGAACCGGTGCGCGACCGCTTGCGCGAACTCGGCTCGACGATCATGCCGGTGCAGTCGCTCCGGCGGACCGGGCGGCGGCCCTTCCTGTTCAACGGCAACGTCATCGCGACGGTGTGCGGCATCACGCCCCTCCTACCCTTCTGGTACGAACTCAACGTCCACCGCACGGTGCTCGACAGCTACGTGTCCGATATCCGCCTGTTCAACAAGGCGCCGGACCTGCCCGACCTGTTCTGGGTCGACGAGCATGACGACCTGGACGACGTGTCCACCCATTTCGAGCGTTACGACCCCGCCGGCGACCTGTCGCCGCCGCAGGAGATGACCGGGCACGGCGGCTCGAGCGCGCAACTGGCGCTATGGACCGCGCGGCTGCAGCTGCAGGTCGACCAGATCACGCAGCATTACCGCGCGCTCGTCGGCGATCTGCTCGGCGCGATCCAGCCCCCGCCGGCGTAAGCCGGCCACTGCAGCGGACCGGCGTAAGCCGGCCGACCGCACCCCGACCGGCGTAAGTTGCCGGCGGTTCACCAATCGATCGGCTTGCCCATCGCGCCGCGCGGCACCGTCGTTCCCAGCGCGAAGCGGCGGGGACGCTCGACATCGGGCAGCCGCGCGCCGCACCACCGGTCGAGTTCGTCGACCAGTCCGGGGTCGGGGGCGCCCGCGCCGGCGGGGACGATGAACGCCTTCAACCGCCCGGTCTCGCACTCTAGCCGCACCGCCGCGTCGGCGACGCCGGCATGGGCGAGCAGCGCCAGGCGGACGCGTTCGGGGAAGACGTTGGTGCCGCCGATCTGCACCGCGCCGTCGCGGCGTCCGGTCACCACGAAGCGGCGATCGTCGAGCCACTCGGCCGCGTCGGGCATCGCCACCACGCCGCCGTCCGATGCGCGAACGAGGTCGCCGTCGCCGGCGCGGCGCCAGCGCTCGAGCAGGGTGAACGGCGCGGCCGCGTCGTCGCGCGAGGCGATACCGGCGGTTTCGCTCGATCCGTACACCTCGACCAGCCGAGACAGCCGCTGGCCGCGCAACCGGTGCGCCAGCTGCGTCGACAGGGGCGCGGTGGAACTGACCCCGGTGACGCCGGGCGGAAAGACGATCAGCGACCGCGCGAGATAGGCCCACAGCGTCGGCGTCGCCACCACGACGGTGCCGGGCTCGGCGCGCGCGACCGCCTCCGCCCCGACCGCGCGTTCGACCGGACACTCGCCGCCGCCGATCGCATCGGGCATCATCGCGGTGAACAGCGTGCCGTAGATGTGATGGCCCGGCACCAGCGCGATCACGCCGGAAACAGGCCCCAGGTGCCGCGCCCATCCCGCCGCTTCGGCGCGTAGGTCGGCGACCGCATGGGTGCAGCGCTTGGGCTCGCCGGTCGATCCCGAGGTACGGAAGGTGAGATGCGTCCCCGTCGCCCGAAGCGACTCCTCGACCAGGTCGCACCACTCGCCGACCCGCGACATGGCGAGCAGATGATCTTCCGCGCCGTGCTCGTGGAGGTGGAAATACTCGTTGAGCGCGGCGGAGACGTTCAACCGCTCCAGGCTGTCGAGGTCGAGGCCGCCTCCACCCCCGCCGGCGTCCACCCGAGTCGCCTCGCCCCATGACAGGCGCCCCAATGCCAATGACGACCGCCCCCGCGACGTCGCCATCTCCTCCGCCAACAGGTCGAGGACGATGCCGACGACGGATCGCCGCGAGAGCGCTGGGGTGGCCGGCATCGATGTGGTCCGATCGGTTGCGTCGCGCCCACTAAGCGCCCCGATGGTTAACGCCGTCTTAAGGGCGCGGCCGGCGATCCCCGCGATGTCGGAGGCGGCGATGGTGCCCAGAAGAGGACTCGAACCTCCACGACCTTGCGATCGCCAGCACCTGAAGCTGGTGCGTCTACCAATTCCGCCATCTGGGCACGGGGTAGGCCGGCGCCTCTAGGGGAGCGCGACCGAGCTTGTCAACCTGGGGCCGCGTGGGGCAAGGCCGGCGCGGATGCCATGACGAAAGCGGATTCATGAAGGACAAGCTGGTCACGCTGATCGGCGGCGGGGGATTCCTCGGCCGTTATGTCGCGCAGGCGTTGCTCGTCGCCGGCGCGCGGGTGCGGATCGCGCAACGCGATCCGCGGCGCGCCTGGTTCCTCAAACCGCTGGGTGGCCTCGGGCAGACGCAGTTCGTCGCCGCCGACGTGACCCGCCCCGATACGATCGCGCGCGCGCTCGCCGGCGCCGACGCGGCGGTCAACCTGGTCGGGGTGTTGGCGGGCGAGTTCGAGCGCATTCATGTCACGGGCGCCCAGACGGTGGCGCGCGCGGCGGCCGAGGCCGGCGTCGGTGCGCTGGCGCACGTCTCGGC
>CAXTRJ010000271.1:0-3604 GCA_964246585.1 uncultured Sphingomonas sp.
AGCCCACCCGGTTCGTCGGGGCGCACCTTGTAGTCGCCTTCCTGCGCCGCGATCAGCTGGCCGTCGCCGCCGCCGCGGTTCCCCGTCGCCCGCATCACCGCGAAGACGACCCCGGCGAGCAGCACCAGCCCGAGCACGACCAGCGCGACCGTCCGACCCGTCGTCGACCGCTCCCGGTCGTCAGGCTCGACCGTCTCCAGCCAGGGCAACCGGTCTTCATCGCGCAGGTGCATTTCGTCCGCGGCCATCAATTCATCTCCGAAACCGCCTCGACACCCATGATCGAGAGGCCGTTACGAATAATCTGTCCGACCGCCGACGCCAAGAACAGACGCGCGCGCGTCGTCGCGTGATCGTCGACCAGCAGGAAACGCCGCTCGGGCCGGTCGTTGCCGACATTCCACAAGGCGTGAAAGGCGGCGGCCAGGTCGTTGAGATAAAACGCGATCCGGTGCGGTTCTCGCGCCCCGGCGGCGGTTTCCACCACGCGCGGAAATTGCGCCGCGAGCTTCACCAACGCCAGTTCGTCCGTGTCAAGAAGGGACAGGTCGGCCGTGCCGCCGCCGATCCTCGCCTCGCCCGCCCGCCGGTGCAGCGACGCGATCCGGGCATGGGCGTACTGGACATAGAACACGGGATTATCCTTCGACGCCTCCACCACCTTGGCGAAATCGAAGTCCATCTGCGCGTCGGCCCGCCGGGTCAGCATGGTGAACCGGACGACGTCCTTGCCCACCTCGCTCACGACCTCGGCAAGCGTCACGAAGTTGCCCGAACGCTTGGACATCTTGACCGGTTCGCCGGCCCGCAGCAGCCGCACCATCTGGATCAGCTTGACGTCGAACCGGGTTTCGCCGCCGGTCAGCGCCGCGACCGCCGCGACGATCCGCTTGACCGTCCCGGCATGATCGGCACCCCAGATGTCGATTAACTGGTCGGCGCCCTTAGCCTTCTGGAAATGGTAGGCCAAGTCCGCGCCGAAATAGGTCCATTGCCCGTTCGACTTGCGGATCGGCCGATCCTGATCGTCGCCGAACGCGGTCGATCGGAACAGCGGCAGCACCACCGGCTCCCAGTCGTCCGGCGTTTCGCCCTTGGGGGCCTCGAGCACCCCGTCATAGACCAGGTCGCGGGCGCGCAACGTCGCCTCGGCCGCCTCGGGCTTGCCGGCCGCCTGCAGCCCGGCCTCCGACGCGAACACGTCGTGGTGGATGCCGAGCAGCGCCAGGTCGCCGCGGATCAGCACCATCATCGCCGCCACCGCGCGGGTGCGGAACAGCGCCAGCCATGCGTCCTCGGGCGCACCTGCGAAGCGCTTACCGACCTCGGCCGCAAGCGCTTGACCGACCGGGACCAGATAATCGCCCGGGTATAGCCCTTCCGGGATCGCGATCGTCTCGCCCAGCGCCTCGCGATACCGAAGGTGCGCCGACCGCGCGAGCGTATCCACCTGGCCGCCGGCGTCGTTGACGTAATATTCCCGGATCACGCGGTGTCCGGCGAACTCAAGCAACTTCGCCAACGCGTCGCCGACCACCGCGCCGCGGCAATGACCCATATGCATCGGCCCGGTCGGGTTTGCCGACACGTACTCGATGTTGACCGTAAGCCCTTGACCTTGTGTCGATCGCCCATAATCGTTCGCCGCCTCGGCGATCGCCGCCAGTTCCCCCCGCCACGTCGCGTCGCTCAGCGTCAGGTTGATGAATCCAGGCCCCGCGACGCTCGCCGCGGCACCTTCGCCAACATCCGTCAGCGCCGCCGCCAGCTTGGCGGCCAGTTCGCGCGGCTTCAACCCCGCTGGCTTGGCCAACACCATCGCCGCGTTGGTCGCCAGGTCGCCATGCGTCGTATCGCGCGGCGGCTCCACCGTCACATTGGCGCGATCGAGCCCGCCGGGCAGGTCGCCGGCCGCGACCAGCGCGTCCAGCGCCGCGTCGAGATGCGCGGCGAAACGGGTATATAGAGTCATGGCGGCGTCCGACTGGTGCGTGGGCGCCGCGCTCTAGCCGATGCGGCGGCGATCGTCACGCGTCCGCGCGGATCAGAACCCCTCGGGCACGTCGATCGCGCCGACGACCTCGCGGTAGCGCGCGATGGCGTAGCGGTCGGTCATCCCGGCGATGAAGTCGGCGATGTGGCGGCTCCGCCACGGCTCATCCGCCGGCAGCCGGTCGCGCCACTCCGTCGGCAACGCCGCCGCGTCCTCGCGGTAGGCGGCGAACAACCCGGCGACGATCACCGTCGCCGTCGCCGCCGCGTCTAATTGGCGAGGATGGTGGTAGAGGTTGGCGTACATGAAGCGCTTGAGATCGCGTTCCTCCTCGCGCATCTCAAGCGAGAAACCGGCGAGGCATCGCCCGGCTTCGCGCACGTCGTCGGCGCTGGCGACGCCCGACGCGGCGACGCGCCTTCGCGTCTCGGCGAGGAGGTCGGTGACCATCGCGCCGATCTGGCCGCGCACGAGCTCGCCGATCAGACGGCGCGTCTCGACATCGGGGAACCGCGCCCGCGCCGCTTCCCACCCCCGCCGGACCAGCGGGACGGCGAGCAGCTGGTCGAGCGTCAGCAGCCCCGCGCGAAGCCCATCGTCGATATCGTGATTGTCATAGGCGATGTCGTCCGCGATCGCCGCGACCTGCGCCTCCAGCGACGGCCAGCGATCGAGCGCCAGCGGCATCGCCGCGTCGACCTGCGCCAATGCCCAACCGGGACGCTCCACCGGCCCGTTATGCTTGGCCAACCCCTCCAGCGTCTCCCAGGTCAGGTTGAGCCCGTTCCACAGCGGATAGGGCCGCTCGATCTCGGTCAGCACGCGCAACGTGTGGCCATTATGGTCGAACCCGCCCGCCCCCGCCATCGCCACCTTGAGCGCGTCCTCGCCGGCATGGCCGAACGGCGGGTGGCCGATGTCGTGCGCCAGGCACAACGCCTCCGTCAGATCCTCGTTGAGGCCCAGCGCGCGCGCCACCGTCCGCCCGATCTGCGCGACCTCGATGCTATGCGTCAGGCGGACGCGGAAATGGTCGCCGTCGGGGGCCAGGAACACCTGCGTCTTGTGCCGCAGCCGGCGGAAGCTGATCGAATGGACGATCCGGTCGCGGTCGCGCTGGAACGCGTCGCGCGGCCCCCGGACAGTCTCGTTATGTTCCCGGTGAAGCCGTCCTCCGCCGCGCGCCGGGTCCGAAGCCCAGGGCGCGAAACGGCTCATTTCGTGGCCAGCCTCGTCACTTTCTGGCCGGCGGTGCTGGTGAAGGGAAAGGCGGACACGCCCTGCTTGGCCAGCTGGTTGATGAAGGTCCGCGCCTCCGCGTCGGTCTTGAACGGGCCGGTCAGCACGCGGTTGGTCGCGCGCAGCGGGGTGGTCCAGCCTTCGCGTCCGGCCAGCGCCGGCGCCTTGCCCTTCGCCGCCGTCCACGCCTTGGTCAGGTCCGCCTCGCGCGCGCCACCGGCGACCTGGACCCAGATGCGCGACGCTTGCGCCTTGGCCGCCTTGCGCTCGTCGGCCGCTTCCTTGTCCGCGATGGCGCGCAATTGCGGGTGCTTGGAATACAGGTACTTCTGCTGCCCCAACGTGAGGATGTTGGACGTGATCCAGTAGAGC
>CAXTRJ010000272.1:0-3578 GCA_964246585.1 uncultured Sphingomonas sp.
ACCTGCGACCCCGAGTACTACGGCCAGCAGCAGCGGCTGTTCCTCGACTTCTGGCGCGCGGGGCTGGTCGAGCGGGAACGCCTCGTGGCAAGGCTCGCCCGCGCGCGCGGCTTGCCGCTGGCGAGCACGGTCGGCGGCGGCTATGGCGACGACGCGGGCGAGATCGCGCGGCGGCACGTTGACGCGATCCTGACGCTCGGCGACGCGTTCGCCTCCTTCGCCACCCCAGCAAAGGCCGGGATCGCGTTGTGACGGGACGACTCCAGCTTTCGCTGGGGTGACGGAAACTTGCTTGGCCCCACCGCGACCCGAGCCTAGAGCGACCTGACCAAATCCTAGGAAAGACAGCATGGCGACCGCCGCCCACCAAGTCACCCCCGCCGAAGCGTCGGCTCATCCGACCGCAGAGTCGGTCGTCGTCCGCTTCGCCGGCGACTCGGGGGATGGCATGCAGTTGACCGGGGGGCAGTTCACGCTCTCGACCGCGCTGGCCGGCAACGACCTGGCGACCTTTCCCGACTTCCCGGCCGAGATCCGCGCGCCCCAGGGGACGCTGTTCGGCGTGTCGGCGTTCCAGATCAACTTCGGCTCGACCGCGATCGAGACCGCCGGCGACGCGCCCGACGTGCTCGTCGCGATGAACCCGGCGGCGCTCAAGACCAATGTCGAGGCGCTGAAGCCCGGCGGCCTGATCATCGCCGACGAGGGCGAGTTCGGCGACCGCAACCTGGCCAAGGCGAAGTACGCGACGAACCCGCTGACCGACGACAGTCTTGCGAAATGGCAACTGCTTAGCCTCAACATCTCGCAACTGACCTTGGATGCGGTCAAGCCGTTCGGCTTGGGCAACAAGGAGGCGCTACGCTGCAAAAATATGTGGACGCTGGGGCTGGCGCTGTGGATGTTCGACCGCGATCGGCAGCCGATCGTCGACTGGCTCAAGAGCAAGTTCGCCAAGGCGCCGACGCTGGCGGAGGCGAACATCGCCGCGCTGAACGCCGGCCATGCTTACGGCGAGACGGCCGAGCTGGCGGGGCCGGTGAAGCAGCACCACGTCGCCGTCGCGCCGGTCGCGCCGGGGCTGTACCGCACGGTGACGGGCGCGGAGGCTGTGTCGTTTGGGCTGGTCGCGGGCGCGCAGCTGGCGGGTCTGCCGATGTTCTTCGGAGGCTATCCGATTACCCCGGCGTCGGCGATCCTCCACGCGCTGTCGCGGTTAAAGGAATACGGCGTCACCACCTTTCAGGCGGAGGACGAGATCGCCGCGATCGCGTCCGCCATCGGCGCGTCGTACGCCGGCCAGCTCGGCGTGACGTCATCATCGGGGCCGGGTATCGCCTTGAAGGGCGAAGCGATGGGGCTGGCGATCATGACCGAGCTGCCGCTGGTCATCGTCAATTCGCAGCGCGGCGGGCCGTCGACCGGGCTGCCGACCAAGACCGAGCAGTCCGATCTGTACCAGGCGGTGTATGGCCGCAACGGCGACGCGCCGATGCCGGTGATCGCCTGCCGCTCCCCCGCCGACGCGTTCGACTGCGCGATCGAGGCGGTCCGCATCGCGGTCCAGTACATGACCCCGGTGATGCTGCTCACCGACGGCTACATCGCCAACGCCGCCGAGCCTTGGCGCGTCCCCGACATGAACGGCTACGCGCCCTTCCCGGTGACCTTTCAGACCGACGTTCCCGAGGGCGGCTTTCGCCCCTACGACCGCGACGCAAAGCTGAAGCGCCCCTGGGCCAAGCCCGGCACCCCCGGGCTGCTCCACCGCATCGGCGGCATCGAAAAAGCGCAAGGGACGGGGAACATCGACTATTCGCCGGGCAATCACCAGGCGATGACCGACACGCGCAAGGACAAGATCGACGGCATCGCCGTGCCCGACCAGCAGGTCGAGTTGGGCGAGACATCGGGCAAGCTGGCGATCGTCGGCTGGGGTTCGACCTTCGGGCCGATCCACCAAGCGGTGCGCCGCGCCCGCCGCCAGGGCCGCGACGTCCATCACATCCACATCCGCCACATCTGGCCGATGCCGAAGAATATGGCTGTCCTACTGCGTGGCTATGAGCATATCCTCGTCCCCGAGATGAACACGGGACAGCTCAAGACGGTGCTTCGCGACCAGTTCCTGGTCGACGCCAAGCCGCTCAACAAGGTGTCGGGACAGCCGTTCCGCATCTCGGAGATCGAGGACGCGATCGCCGCCTATTTCGACGACGTGCCCGGCAACGAAGGCGGCGAGGTCAAATTCGATGACACCCAGCTTCCTAGCCCCGAGGCGGTCAACCCCTGACCCACGCGGGAAAGCGTTTCCGCCCCTGACGTAGCGTGAAGTTAGTCAACTTCCGCCGCCGCTGAACGGACCAAGACGATGAACGACATGACCCCTTTCGTGACCAAGCCCAAGGATTGGGAGACCGACCAGGAGGTGCGCTGGTGCCCCGGCTGCGGCGATTACGCCGTGCTGAAGGCGGTCCAGCGGACGATGCCGGAGATCGGCGCGCGGCCGGAGAACACGGTGTTCGTCAGCGGCATCGGCTGCTCGTCGCGCTTCCCCTATTACATGGAGACCTACGGCTTCCACACCATCCACGGCCGCGCGCCGGCGGTGGCGACGGGGGTGAAGCTCGCCAATCCCGAACTCGACGTGTGGATCATCACCGGCGACGGCGACGCGCTGTCGATCGGCGGCAATCATACGATGCACCTGCTGCGCCGCAACCTGAACTGCCAGGTGCTCCTGTTCAACAACGAGATCTACGGGCTGACCAAGGGGCAGTACTCGCCGACCAGCCGCGAGGGGACGCGGTCGCCCTCCACCCCGTTCGGCTCGGTCGACCATCCCGCCAGTCCCTGCGCCTTCGCGCTCGGCGCCGGCGGACGCTTCGTCGCGCGCGGCATCGACGTCCACAAGAACCTCGTCGGGGTGCTCAAGGCGGCCTACGCCCATCAGGGCACCGGCTTCGTCGAGATCTTCCAGAACTGCATCGTTTACAATGACGACGTGTTCGCCCCCTTCACCGAGAAGCCCAACGCCCAGACCAAGCAGCTGTGGGTCGAGCATGGCAAGCCGCTGCTGTTCAACGGTGGCACGCAGGGCCTCGCGCTCGATGCTGAGCGGCTGGTGCTCAAGGTCGTAGACGTGGTGGCGGGCGACTGGCGCGCGGCCGGCGTCGTCGTCCACGACCAGACCAATCGCGGCCTGGCCCATATGCTCGTCGAGATGCCCTTCGGCGTGTTCCCGATGGCGCTCGGCGTCCTGTTCGACGACCCCGCGCCGACGTTCGATTCGGCGGTGATCGAGCAGAACCGCGAGATCGCGAAGGGCAAGACCCCCGACCTGCAAAGCCTGTTGTCCAAGAGCCAGACCTGGCAGGTCGAAAAGGAGCCGCACGTCCTATGATCGCCACCCTGCTGATCGCCGCGCTCCAGGCGGCGCCGACCCTGCCGCCGCCCGGTGCGCCTCCCACGCCAGCGGCCGACATGGCGGCGCTGAGCGAGCCGGGACGCGCGGCCCTCCGCGCGACGATGACCGAAGCCGATGCGAGCGCGCCGGCTCGGCAGGCCCGGTCGGAAGC
>CAXTRJ010000273.1:0-3567 GCA_964246585.1 uncultured Sphingomonas sp.
CCCCGCGCCCGCGCCGCCGCCCCGGAGGCCGAAGCGCCAGCCAAGCCGAAGCGCCGTCGCAAGGCGACCGCCGCGGAAGCCGAAACGGCCGAGGTCGCCGACGAAGCCCCGGCGGAGCCGCCGGTCGAGGCCGAACTCGCCCTGGAGGAGCCAAAGCCCCGCCAGCGCCGCGCGCGCAAGAAGGCGGACACGGCGGATCAGGCTCCCGTTAAGACCGAGACGACCGCGACCGAAGACGCCCCGGCCGCCTCGATGGCGGAGCCGGTGACGGCGGCGAACGACACCGCCGAACAGCCCGACGACACGGCGACGAACGACGGCGACCAGCCCGCCCCTCGCCGCGGCTGGTGGCAACGCACCTTCGGCGCGTAGCCAAGGCAGGGTCGTCCGCTCCGGCGGGCGACCCTGCCACTCTCAGGTAGATTCTCGTCGGATATCGGCTCTCGCCCGCATCTGATCGACTATTCCGGATGTCAAAGGCGGCGTTAGGAGCAAACCCTTCAACAGGAGGGAGCATGTCGGACTACGAGATCGTCAACTATCAAGGCGGACGTGACGCCGAGGTGGCGACGCTAATTCTCACCATCCAGCGCGATGATGTCGGGCTGGATGTTCCAATCGAAGAACAGCCTGAACTTCTCGATATTCGCCACGCTTATCGTGATGGCGGTTTTTGGTTGGCGGTAGCGGGTCACGAGATCGTCGGAACGATCGGGATGATGCGCTACGGGTCGAGCGGCGTCTTAAAGAAGCTGTTCGTTCGACAGGATCATCGCGGACCGGGCGGCGCATCGCACGCGCTTTACGATAAGGCCGTCAAATGGACGGTGGCGCATGGTCTCACCGCAATTTTCCTGGATACTCCGTCAGTGGCCACACGATCACACGCCTTTTACCAGCGTAGGGGGTTCCGGGTCGTGGATCGCTCCGAACTACCGGAAGGCTACGACTTCCCGGATCGCGATAGCCTGATCTTCAAGCTGGACATTACGCGGGCTGATTGAGACGCGACCTGCTCCAAGGTTCGTCGTCGCACACTGCTTTCCCATTTCACCATCGCTTCTGGGAATCCCGGCCGTTCGCGCCGACGAAGCTGCCGCGCAGCAGCGGGCGAGCCAACGGCGAACAGGCGATCGTTCGCGCTTCCCTGCCCCCCCCCCGGCCCCTTCGGCGAAGCTCAGGACAGGCTTGAGCCGGGGTTCCCTGCCCCCCCCCGGCCCCTTCGGCGAAGCTCAGGACAGGCTTGAGCCGGGGTTCCGCTTGAACGCCGCGCTAGGCCGCATCGCCAAGCTGGATCGGCGCGAACCTACACGCGCCACCTGCTCCAGCCGCCGCTCATGCACGATGCCGGCGCGGACATGGCGATCGCCCGCGACCGGCCGCCTACTATTTCAAAAAGGCGATCACCTCGGCGTTGATCCTGTCCGGCTGCTCGATATGCAGCCAGTGGCTGGCGCCCTCAATCATCACCAGACGCCCGTCGTCGCACAAGGCCAGCCCGGCTTCGGCGACGTGGCGCTCCAGGAAGCTGTCCTCGCCCGCCCACAGAGTCAGCGTCGGCGGCGCGAGGCGAGCCGGCGCGCCTCCGGCCGGACGGTCGCGAAGCGCGCGGTAATAGTTGAGCATGGCGGTGAGCGCGCCCGGCTTGCTCCACGCCTCGACATAGCGCTCCAGCGCGCCCGGCTCGAACGTGTCGGCGTGAGCGCTCGCCCGCATCATCGCCTTCAGGCCGGTGAAATCGAACCCGCCGAGCGTCGCCTCGGGTACCCACGGCAGCTGGAAGAACGCGACATAGGTGCTTCGCAGCGCTTGCGTCGGGTGCTTGAGCGCCTGCCGACCCCAGACATCCGGGTGCGGCCCGTCCATGACGACGACGCGTTCGAGCCGGTCCGGATGGCGCGCCGCCACCCACCACGCGATGACGGCGCCCCAATCATGCCCGACCAGGTGGAAGCGCCGCGCGCCGTAAGCGTCGCCGAGCGCGACCACGTCGGCGGCGAGCGTATCGAGGTCGTAGGCCAACACGGCCTGGGGTTTGTCGCTCCCGTTGTAACCACGCATGTCCGGCACGACGACGTGGTACCCCGCATTGGCGAGCGGCGTGATCTGCTTGCGCCACGCCCACCAGAACTCCGGGAAGCCGTGCAGCAGGATCAGGAGCGGGGCATCCGGATCGCCCGCCTCGACGACGTGGAGCGCGATGCCGTTGACGGTACGGGTGGCTTGTCGCCAGTCGGGCTGCATGAGGTCGTGGTCCATGCCGTCGATAGCGCGCCACCCTGGAAGCCGGTTCCGCCGCCCCGCGCCCGCCTTCACCCATCATTCACTCCTCCGGCCGCATGACGCACACCCGATCCGCGCCACCGCATTGCCCGCGCTCGGGAAAAGGCCGATAGGAACACCCATGAAGCGCCTTGCCGCCGGTCTCGCCGCCGCCCTCCTCCTCCTGCCCTATCCGGCCGCCGCGCAATCGATCCTGCGCGACGCCGAGACGGAGGCGATGTTCGAGGAGATGGCGACGCCGCTGGTCAAGGCCGCCGGCCTGTCCCCGCGCAATGTCCGTGTCGTGCTGATCAACGATTCGTCGATCAACGCTTTCGTCTCCAGCGGCCAGACCGTCTACATCCACACCGGGCTGCTCGAGGCGGCGGACTCCGCCAACGAGGTGCAGGGCGTCGTCGCGCACGAGCTCGGCCACATCGCCGATGGCCATGTCGTGCTCCAGGACGCGGCGATGAAGCCGGCGATGGGAATGACGATCCTCTCCATGGTGCTCGGCCTCGCGGCGATCGCGGCGGGCAGCGGCGAGGCGGGCGCCGGCATCATGGCGATGGGGCAGCAGGCGGCGATGGGGTCGGTGCTGTCGTTCAGCCGAGTCCAGGAATCGAGCGCCGACGCCGCCGGCGCGCGCTACCTCACCACGTCCGGGATCACGGGCAAGGGGATGCTGAGCTTCTTCAAGAAGCTGCAGAACCAGGAATATCGCTACGGGATGACCAACATCGACCCGTTCGCGCAGACGCATCCGCTGTCGGGCACCCGTATCGCCAACCTGACCGCCGACCTGCAGGCTTCGCCGACCTGGGGCAAGCCGCCATCGGCGACGCTGGAGGAGCGGTTCCGCCGGATAAAGGCCAAGCTCAAGGGCTATGTGAACCCGCCGGCGCGGACGCTTGCGGCCTACCCCGACACCGACAAGTCGATTTACGCCCACTACGCCCGCGCCTATGCCTACCACAAATCGGGCTACCCGGAGAAGGCGGACGCCGAGGCCGACGCGCTGGTCCGCGCCGCGCCGAACGACCCCTATTTCCTCGAGATCAAGGGCCAGATTTTGCTGGAGGCGGGCAAGCCCGCCGCCGCGCTGGCGCCGCTGCGCGCCGCGACCACCGGCTCCAACGGCGCGCCGCTGATCGCGACCACGCTGGGCCACGCGCTGATCGCGACGGAAAACACCGCGCACTATCCCGAGGCGACCAGGGTGCTGCGCCAGGTCATCGCGCGCGACGACGGCAACCCGTTCGCCTGGCAGCAGCTGGGCACGATCTACGAACGGACCGGCGACAC
>CAXTRJ010000274.1:0-3538 GCA_964246585.1 uncultured Sphingomonas sp.
CCCCTGTTCCCGTGGACGCCGGCCACCGCCTACGCGCTGGGCGACGCCAGGCGCGTCGCCTTGGCGGCGCGGATCAGCACCCCGCTCGCCGGCACCGGTCGCGAAGCGGCGCTGGGCGTCGAGTGGCGGCCGACATCGCTGCCAATCCGCTTTGTGGCGGAGCATCGCATCGGCCTCGACGGCACGCGCGGTGGCCCGGCGGTGGGACTGATCGGCGGCGTCGGACCGCTGCCGGTCGCCGCCGGCTTCAACTTGGAAAGTTACGGCCAAGCCGGCGCGATCTCGCGCGACGGGGTGGAAACCTTCGTCGACGGCGCGGTCCGCCTGGCGCGTCCGGTCGCCAGCGTCGGTGGCCTCGCGCTCGACCTGGGCGCGGGCGCATGGGGCGGGGCGCAACGCGGCGCCGCCCGGCTAGACGTGGGACCGTCGCTCGGCGTGGCGATGCCGATCGGCCCGCGCCGCCTACGCCTATCGCTCGACTACCGTCAGCGCGTCGCCGGCGATGCCCGGCCCGGCTCTGGCCCGGCGCTGTCGCTCGGCACTGATTTCTAGCCCGGGTTTCTGGCGGGGCCAGCCCGAACGCGGTAACGCCGCTGGCGTGGACATCTACCTCCCCATCGCCAACCTGTCGGTCAATGCGCTGGTCATCGTCGCGCTCGGTGCCGGCGTCGGGCTGTTGTCGGGCATGTTCGGCGTCGGCGGCGGTTTCCTGACCACGCCGCTGCTGATCGTCTACGGCATCCCGCCGACCGTCGCCGCCGCGTCGGCCGCCAGCCAGGTGACCGGCGCCAGCGTCTCGGGGGTCTCAGCGCATTATCGACGGGGCGGGGTCGACCTGCATATCGGCGGGGTGCTCGTCGCCGGCGGCGTCGTCGGCGCGTTCGTCGGCGCTTGGCTGTTCCAGCTGCTCCGGGCGTCGGGGCAAATCGATACGGTGATCGCGGTGGTCTATGTCGCGATGCTGGGGTCGATCGGCGCGCTGATGGGCAAGGAAGCGGTGCAGACGATCGGCGTGGCGCGCGGCCGCCTGCGCCCGCGCCCGGCCAAGCGCCGGCATCACCCGCTGGTCGCGGCGTTGCCGTTTCGCATGCGGTTCCGCAAATCGGGGCTCTACATCTCGCCGCTGGCGCCGCTGTTGCTCGGCATGTTCACCGGGGTGATGACGATGTTGCTGGGGATCGGCGGCGGGTTTATCATGGTCCCGGCGATGATCTACCTGCTTGGCATGGCGACGCAGGTGGTGGTCGGCACCAGCCTGTTCCAGACGCTGTTCGTGACGGCGGTCGCGACCATGGTCCACGCGACCACGACCAAGGCGGTCGACATCGTCCTCGCCGTCCTGCTGCTGCTCGGCTCGGTCGCCGGGGCGCAGGTCGGCGCGAAGTTCGCCGCCCGCGCGAAGCCCGAATATCTTCGCCTGGCGCTCGCCGTCATCGTCCTGGCGGTCGCGGTCCGCATCCTTCTCGGCCTGATCTGGCGTCCGGGCGAGATCTTCTCGGTCGAGCTGTCGTGAACCGGATGGTCCTGATCGCGGCCGCGCTCCTGATGCTCGGGCAGGCGAAGCCCGTCCTGGTTCCCGACGTGTCGCAGCGCGAGATCGAGATCGCCTATAGCTTCACCGGCGCCGAGCTGCTGCTGTTCGGCGCGATCCTGTACCCCGGCGGGCGATTGCCATCGGGCGAGCGGCCGACCGACATCGTCGTCGTCGTCAAGGGTCCGACCCAGTCGGTGCTGGTCCGCGAAAAGGAAAAGGTCGCCGGCATCTGGGTCAATGCCGAACAGCTGCGCTACCGGTCCGCGCCGTCCTTCTACGCGGTCGCCGCGTCGCGGCCGATCGATGCGCTGGTCGACGAGCGGACCCGGGCGATCTACGAATTGGGGCTGGGCAGCCTCCAGCTGTCACCGGCGTCGAGCGCCGCGCCCGACGTCGAGACCCGGTTCCAGCGCGGGCTGGTCGACCTGAAGCGCCGGCAGGGCCTGTACGTCGAGGCGCCTGGGGCGGTCGAGATCACCGACGGTGTGCTGTACCGGGCGCGGGTGTCGATCCCGGCGCGCGTTCCCGTCGGGCGCTTCACCGCCGAGACGTTCCTGCTCCGCGATGGGCGTGTCCTGGCTGCAGCGGTGCGCGACATCGACATCAGGAAGTCGGGGTTCGAGCGCTGGGTCGCGCGCGCCGCCGAGCGGTCGTCGGTCGCTTATGGCCTGACCGCGGTCGCGCTGTCGGTGCTGCTCGGCTGGGGCGCGGGGTGGATCGCGCGGCGGCTATAGCGGGTTCGACGTCACGGCGGCGGCGCTTCCCGGAGGCGCGCCGGCATCCGTATCTCGAACGTCGTGGCGCCCGGGGCGGCGGAGAGTTCGATCGTGGCGTCCGCCGCGCCTAGCAACGACCGGACGATGGACAGCCCCAATCCCGTGCCGCCGGTCGCGCGCCGCGTGGTGAAGAAGGGCTCGAATACGCGGTGCCGGTCGCCTTGCGCGATCCCGGGGCCATCGTCGCGCACCGTGATCACGATGGTTGCCGCGTCGAGCAGCGCGGTGACCGCGACCGTCGTCGCGCCCGCCTGTCGCGCATTGTCGATCACGGTCGATAACGACATTTCCAACGTCGAGGCCGGTATCGCGGCGAGCGGAAGCGGCGCCGGCATGTCCGTATCGATGCGGAGTACGTCGCCACGCATGGCGTCGGCGATGCGGGTCACGGCCTCGCCGACATCGGTCGTCGCGGTCAGGTCCGCGGTCATCATATCGGCCCGCGCCAGATCCAATAGGCGCGTGACCAGCATGGTCAGGCGATCGGCGTCGGCGTCGGCGTTGCCCAGGAAGCGGCGACGGTCGGCGGTCGACATCGTCGCGTCGTGGTCGCGGAGCAGCTCCAGCGCGCCGCGGATGCCGGCGAGCGGCGTCTTGAACTCGTGGCTGACGGCGTGGGCGACATCGCGCAGGTAGCGTGAGCGGCGCTCGATCGCCGCCGCCATGACGGCGAAGTCGCGGTACAGCGCCTGGATCTCGATCGCGGCGGTCGCCGGCACTGGCGGGACGGCGCCACGACCCGCCGCCACCGCCTTGGTCGCGGCGCCGAGCGCCTCGATCGGGCGCGCGATCCCACGCGATAGGATGCCGGTCAGCACGACCAGCGCGCCAAGGATGGCGAGCACGCCAATGGCGATCTTGCCGCGGTCCTCGTACATGCCACGGAACAGCGCGCGCGAGGAGCGCGACAGTAGCAGCACGCCGACGACGCGGCCGTTCACGACGACCGGGCGCGCATGGTGGACGCGAATGGCGGCGGCGCGCGACAGCCATTCGAAGCGGTACACCGCCCGGTAACCGCCGTTGCGGCGGATGACGGTGTCGGCGCGCCCCGCCAACGCCGAGCGTATCTCGGGGAGCGTGGCGTAGCTGCCGCGCGCTTGTCCGCCCGGGAGGCGGCCGGCCTCGTCGAGCACCGTGATCGCGGCCAGCGTCGTTTGTCGCGTCCGCGCCAGGATCGGGGCCAGCCGCGCCGCCGCAACCGTCGCCGCGGGCGAGGCAGCCGCGC
>CAXTRJ010000275.1:0-3537 GCA_964246585.1 uncultured Sphingomonas sp.
GCGATGCGCACCGCGCGCGCCGGGCTGACCGATCCGCGCAAGCCGACGGGCGTCTATCTGATGGTCGGCATGTCGGGGGTCGGCAAGACGGAAACGGCGCTGACGCTCGCCGACCTGTTCTACGGGGGCGCGCAAAACCTCAGCGTCATCAACATGAGCGAGTTCAAGGAAGAGCATAAGGTGTCGATGCTGCTCGGCGCGCCGCCGGGCTATGTCGGCTTCGGCGAGGGCGGCGTGCTGACCGAGGCGGTGCGGCGCAAGCCGTTCAGCGTGGTCCTGCTCGACGAGATGGAAAAGGCGCATCCGGGCGTCCAGGATGTGTTCTATCAACTGTTCGACAAGGGGCGGATCAAGGACGGCCAGGGCCGCGACATCGATTTCCGCAACACGATGCTGATCATGACGTCGAACGCCGGCTCCGACACAATCGAGAAACTGTGCGCCGACCCCGACACCATGCCCGACGCGGCGGGATTGGCGGACGCGTTGCGGCCCGAGCTGCTCAAGCACTTCAAGCCCGCGTTCCTCGGCCGGGTCACCGTCATCGCCTACCTGCCGCTGCCGCCGGCGATCATGCGCGAAATCGTGCAACTCGCGCTTGGTCGCCTGGGTGACCGGTTGCGGGACAGTTACGGCGCGAGATTGTCGTGGAGCGAGGCGGCGGTCGATGCCATCCTGTCACGATGCACCGAGTCGCAGAGCGGGGCGCGCAATGTCGAGGCGGTGATCGCCGGCACGATCGCGCCCGAGTTCGCGGGGTTGCTGTTGCAGCGGCGGCAGGACGGGCTGGAAACGGACCTGGCGGAATTGGGCGTGGACACTGCAGGGAAGTTGACATATTTCCTGAATATTGAAGCGGATGAAACCGTCTGAACAGCTGATGGTTGTTGTCGGGTTCTGGTCTTAGTTCGTCACAAGGAGAATGCGATGCCTGCATATCTGAAGCTCGGCAGCCTCAAGGGCGCTGTCACCTCTGGTCCGTACAAGGATTGGATCGAAGTCGACGCGTATAGCTGGGGCTTTTCGGTCGCGGTGCAGACGACGGTTGGCGCGGCCAACAATCGCCTGTCGGCCGGCAAGGTGACCCCGGGCGACCTTCATCTGGTCAAGCGGCAGGACGACACCACGACGCAGTTCATGCTGCAGTCGCTTCAGGGCAAGAACACCGAAACCGCCACGCTGGCGGTCACGGTCCAGGCGTCCGATTCGGGCGAGGCGAAGTACATCGAGTATGTCATGAAGAACGTGATCTGCTCGTCCTTCTCGACCGCGGGCAACTCGGGCGGCGGCGAGCCATCCGAGAACATCACGCTCAACTTCTCGGCGATCGAGTTCAACCAGTTCCTGCGCGACGAGGCGAACGCCGAGCGCGCGGTGCGCGGTGGCTACGACTTCACCAAGGCCGCCAAGGTCTAAGGCAGGCGTAATCAAGAGCCCGTGGGCGGGCGGACACCGCCCTCGGGCTCTTACCTAACGGTCGCCGCCGATCGCCGGCGGGAACGAGGTGATCCATGGCGCGCGACGCCAATCGTTTTCTGCAACTGATAGAGACGCCGGCCGCCGTCGAAAATCTCAAGCTGTTCCGCATGGACGGGGAGGAAACCCTTTCCGAGCCGTTCCGCTTCACCCTGACGATCCGCTCGCAGGGGGAGATCCCCCCGGCTTCCGCGTGGATCGACAGCTCCATCACCTTTTCGTTCGGCAACGCCGACAACGCCGAACGGACGATCAACGGCCGCTGCACGGGTTTTCAGCATCTTCACCAGAAGGGCGCTTATGTCGAGTTCGCGATCGACGTCGCGCCGGCGTTCGAAGCGCTGACGCTGACCCGGGATCGCCGGTTGTTCAACGACCAGTCGGCGAAGCAAGTGATCGAGACGGTGCTGGGCGAGCACCGGATCAGCTTCGACGACGCGAAATACGGCCCCTCGCCGACCCGCCCCTATATCGTCCAGCACGACGAGAGCGATTTCGACCTCGTCAGCCGGTTGATGGCGGACGAAGGCGTATTCTACTTCTTCAAATACGACGAGGGCGCCGCGCCCTACAAGCATCGCATGATCCTCGCCGGCGACACGTCCGGCTATTTCGACGGCGAACCGTTCGAATTGTCGTTCCGGCGCGACCACCTGCTGCGTGGGATGCAGGAACTCCAGATGAACTACGTCTCCGCGCCGGCGAAGGTCGTGACGCATGATTACGACTTCAAAAAGCCGGGCGATCTCACCCCCGTCACCTCGCCCAGCAAGCTGGACTGGGGGGCGAAGCAGGGTCAGGTCTATCAATGGGGCGGCGGCTACGAGACGGTGTCCGAAGGCCGCGACCGCGCCAAGCTGAAGGTCGAGGGGACCGAGAGCGATGCCGTGCTGATGCGCGGCGTCAGCAGCTATTCGGCGATGGCGCCCGGCGCCCGCTTCCATGTCGACGACGAGCGGCTCCAGCCAAAGGAGCGGCGCATCGTCGTCCGCTCGGTCAAGCACGACGTGTTCGACCCGTACAGCCTGGACGAGGGCGAGCCGAGCTACAGTCAGCGCTTCGAGGCGCAGCCGAGCACGCAGGTGTTCCGTCCGACGCGCAAGGCGCCGGTCGCGACCGCGCGGGGGCCGCAGACCGCGACCGTGCTTGACCAGGCCGACCCCGACGGGTTCGGGCGGATTAAGGTCCGCTTCCATTGGGACCACACCGGCCATTCGACCTGCTGGGTACGCGTCGTCCAGCAATGGGCGGGCGACGGCATCGGCGCGCAGTTCGTGCCGCGACCGGGCATGGAGGTGCTGGTCGACTTCATCGACGGGCGCGTCGACCGCCCCGTGGTGACCGGCTGCCTCTACAACGGCCGCAACAAGCACAGCTTCGCTGTGCCCGCCAACCTGACCCAGGCCGGCTGGCGCACGTCGGGCGAAGGCGGCAAGACGAACGAGCTGCTGTTCGAGGACAAGGGCGGCGGCGAGGAGATCTACATGCTCGCCGGCCGCGACTACCGCCGCGAGGTCAAGCGCGACGAACTCGCGACGATCACCAACCTGCAAAAAACCAAGGCCAAGACGATCGACGTGGAGGGGACCGAGACGATCGACATCCACGCCGGCCAGTCGATCACCCTCCACGTCGGTGGCAGCAAGATCACGATCACGCGTGACGGCATCGCGATCAACGGTACGATGATCAAGCTGAACTGCTAAGCGGCCGGAGTCGGCGAGAACGATTGCGAGATAAGGGGGAAGCGAGGTTGCGTCTCAGGCTGTTCCACAAGGACGACCTATCCAATCAGATCGACGCGCGCGCGCTGGATGACGGCGAGATCCGCGTCGGCCGCGACGTGAAGGCCGACTGGCAGGTGCCGGGCGCCGGTCGCGACATCTCGCGCGAGCATCTGGTGATCGCCAACCGCCAGGGGCTGGTGACGGTGCGCGACACCAGCGCCAACGGCACGTTCCTGGGCGATCCGCGCCAGCGCATCGAGACGGGTCGCGCGATCCCGGTCACGCCGGGGGAGGCGATCGCGTTCGGCAATTATGTGCTCGTGCTAGAGCAGGG
>CAXTRJ010000276.1:0-3521 GCA_964246585.1 uncultured Sphingomonas sp.
GGACGCGATCACCGCCATGACCGGCGGCGTCACGGGAAGCGAGGTCCGCGCCCTGCGTCACCGGCTCGGCGTCCGCCCCGTGTTCAAGCGCATCGACAGCTGCGCCGCCGAATTCGAGGCGATCACGCCGTACATGTATTCGACCTACGAGGCGCCGGCGTTCGGCGCACCCGTGGACGAGTCTGCGCCCACCTCCGCCAAGAAGATCGTCATCCTGGGCGGCGGGCCGAACCGGATCGGGCAGGGGATCGAGTTCGATTACTGCTGCTGCCACGCGTCGTTCGCGCTGGCGGATGCGGGCTATGAGACGATCATGGTCAACTGCAACCCGGAGACGGTGAGCACCGATTACGACACCTCCGACCGGCTGTATTTCGAGCCGCTGACCGCCGAGGACGTGCTCGAGATCCTCCATGTCGAGCAGCAGCGCGGTACGCTGGTCGGCGTCATCGTCCAGTTCGGCGGGCAGACGCCGCTCAACCTGGCGCGGGCGCTGGAGGCGGCGGGGATCCCGATCCTGGGGACGTCGCCCGATGCGATCGATTTGGCGGAGGATCGCGAGCGGTTTGCCGCGTTGGTCAACAAGCTGGGCCTGCTCCAGCCGGCGAATGGTCTGGCGCGGAGCCGCGACGAGGCTTTGGCGGCGGCGGAGCGGATCGGTTATCCGGTGCTGATGCGGCCGAGCTATGTGCTGGGCGGGCGGGCGATGGAGGTGGTCGACGGGCCGGCGCAGCTCGACGATTATATCCAGACCGCGGTGCAGGTGTCGGGGGACTCGCCGGTCCTCATCGACCAGTATCTGCGCGACGCGATCGAGGTCGATGTCGACGCCATCGCCGACGGGACCGACGTGGTGGTCGCCGGCGTGCTCCAGCATATCGAGGAGGCGGGGGTCCATTCTGGCGACAGCGCGTGCTCGATCCCGCCGTACAGCCTGAGCCCCGAGATCATCGCCGAGATCGAGCGGCAGACGGCGGTGCTGGCGCGGGCGTTGTCGGTCGTCGGGCTGATGAACATCCAGTTCGCGGTTAAGGACGGCGCGGTATACCTGATCGAGGTCAACCCGCGCGCGTCGCGGACGGTGCCCTTCGTCGCCAAGGCGATCGGGGTGCCGATCGCCAAGATCGCCGCGCGGGTGATGGCGGGGGAGAAGCTCGCCGACCTGCCGCCGATCGACCGGCACATCGCCTATTTCGCGGTCAAAGAGGCGGTGTTCCCGTTTAACCGCTTCCCCGGGGTCGATCCGGTGCTGTCACCGGAGATGAAGTCCACCGGCGAAGTGATGGGAATCGATCGAGATTTCACCGTCGCGTTCGCCAAATCGCAACTGGGGGCGGGGGCCGTCCTGCCCGAGCGCGGCACCGTGTTCGTCAGCGTCAAGGACGGCGACAAAACGGTGATCGAGCCGGGGGTCCGCGCGCTGGTCGAGGCCGGGTTCGCCGTCGTCGCGACCGGGGGCACCGCCGACCACCTGGCGCGGGCCGGCTTGCCGGTCACCAAGGTGAACAAGGTCGCGCAGGGGCGCCCGCATATCGTCGACTTGGTCGAGGACGGCATGGTCGACCTGGTGTTCAACACGACCGAGGGGTGGCAGTCGCTGAAGGATTCGGCGCCGATCCGCCGCGTCACGCTGGCGCGCAAGGTGCCGTACTTCACCACCGCCGCCGCCGCGGTCGAGGCGGCGCGGGCGATCGCGAGCGGCGCGACCCGCAATCTTGAAGTGCGCCCGCTCCAGTCCTATTATACGCCCTCGCACGACTAGACCCCCGACAGCGAAATGTGAGTGCGGCGGACCTGTAGCGGGTCGGCTTGGGGCGGATATTTATCGGGGTTGGAAGGGACACGCGCGATGGCGACCGTCGAAAAGATGCCAATGCTCCAGGAGGGCTACGAGAAGCTCAACGCCGACCTTCGCCGGTTGCGCGACGAGCGCCCGCAGATCGTCGAGTCGATCGAGGAGGCGCGCGCGCATGGCGATCTGTCGGAGAACGCCGAATATCACGCCGCCAAGGAACGCCAGGGTCAGATCGAGGCGTCGATTTCCGACATCGAGGACAAGCTCAGCCGCGCCCAGATCATCGACCCGAAGGAGCTGTCAGGCGACAAGATCGTGTTCGGCGCGACGGTGACGTTGCTCGATGACGAGGACAAGCCGGTCACGTACCAGATCGTCGGCCAGACCGAGGCGGACGCCAAGACCGGGCGCATTTCGTACAACTCGCCGCTCGGCCGCGCGCTGATCGGGCGCAAGGTCGACGAGGAAATTGAGGTGACGGTGCCGTCGGGCGACCGGTACTACGTCGTGTCGAAGATCGCGTTCGTCTGAACCCCATGCGCTTTTCCGACGCGCGCGCGACCTACACGATCGCGGCGGTCACGCTGGTCGTGTCAGGGCTGGTCAGCGTCAGCGGGCTGTTCCCTTACGTCGCGATCGCCGCGGGGTTCATCCCGTTGCGGATCGACGGCGCGGCGTTGCCGATCGCCGACGCGGTGCCGGCCTGGGCGACGCCGCTTAGCGCGACGTTGGTCCATGGCGGGTTCGCGCACCTGCTGCTCAACCTGTTGATGCTGGTGTATTGCGGGCAGCAGGCCGAGCGCGCGGTGGGGACGCGCGGTATCGTCATACTGTACGTCGTCGGGGCGTTCGCCGCGGCGGTCGGGCATTGGCTGTTCGAGCCGGGATCGCCGGTGCCGATGATCGGCGCCAGCGGCGCGATCTCGGCGGTGGTGGCGGCCTATGCGCTGCTTTACGGCCGGCGACGGGCGAAGGCGGTTGGACCGGTGCCGGGCGAGGTCGTCCACATCGCCTGGCTGGCGGCGTCGTGGATCGGCATCCAGCTGTTGTTCGGCTTCGCCGGGTTCGGCGGCGGGGGCGCCCCGGTCGCGATCGGGGCGCATATCGGCGGGTTTCTCGCCGGGTTGGCGCTGGCCAGGCCGTTGCTGCTGTGGCGGTACAAGGACGCCTGAACGGCTACTCGCCGGGCGTCCTGGCCAGGAGGTCGGGTTCGAGCAGGCGGTGGAGGTGGACGACGACGAACTTCATCTCGGCGTCGTCGACGGTCCGCTGCGCGGCGGAGCGCCAGGCGTCTTCGGCTTGGCGATAGTCGGGGAATACGCCGACGACCTCGATCGAGTCGAGGTCGTCGAAGTCGAGGGTGCGGGGATCGCGGACGCGACCGCCAAATACCAGGTGCAGCTTGCTCATCGTGTGTCGTTTCCGAAGCTAGGGTCGCCGGCGTCCTAGCGACTGGGACGCCGGCTTTGAACCCTTAAGCGTCGGAACCGGTCGGGGATTTCGCGGTGGCCTGCTCGGTCGCCTTTTGCGCGGCGGCGGTGCCGGCGCTCGACAGCGCCTGGCCGAAGCCCTCGAACAGGCTCTTGGCCTGGCCGCGCGCGGCGTCGGGGGTCAGCCCGCGCTGGTCGAGCTCGGCCAGGCCGGCTTCGCGCGCCGCCGCGACGGCGACGACGGCGGCGCTGGCCAGGCGCTTGCCCACCGGCTTGAGCAGATCCTTCTCGCGCGC
>CAXTRJ010000277.1:0-3509 GCA_964246585.1 uncultured Sphingomonas sp.
GCGCATGGCGTTGCTCGTCGTGGTCGGCATGCGGGCGGAGGCGGCGTTGCTGATCCGCTATCCACTGGGCGCCGCGCTCGCGCCGTACCGCCCGCTTCAGCTCGGCATCGCCATGGCCGGGCTGTTCGGGCTGCTGCTAGTGGTCCTCGGCAGCGGTCGGCTGGCGCGGGGCATCGCCCGGCCGCTCGCCGCGCTCGACCGCGCCGCCCGGTCGCTCGAGGAGGGCAACCGTACGGAGGTCGAGGTCGTCGGCGGCGACGAGGTCGGCCGTCTCGCCGACAGCTTCAACCGCATGTCCGCCGGCATCGTCGAGCGCGAGCGGCGGATCACCCACCTCGCCTTCCACGACTCGCTGACCGGCCTGCCCAACCGCAGCTATTTCCGCCAGTCGCTCGAACAGGCGCTGGCCCGCGTGCCCCGCGCCGGCGAACCGGTGGCGGTGCTGTGCCTCGACCTCGACGGGTTCAAGGGCGTCAACGACACGCTCGGCCATCCGGTCGGCGACACGCTGCTGCGTCAGGTCAGCGCGATCCTGGTCGAGCTGTCGGTCGACGGCCTGGTGTCGCGCCTCGGCGGCGACGAATACGCCATCATCCTCGCCGGCCCCGCCGCCGCCGACCGCTCGCGCGCGCTGTCGCAAAGCGTGCTCGACCGGCTGCGCGAGCCGATGGCGGCCGACGGCCACCAGATCGCGACCGGCGCCAGCATCGGCATCGCGATCGCGCCCGGCGACGGCGACACCGCCGACCTGCTGCTGAAGAACGCCGACCTCGCGCTGTACCGCGCCAAGCAGGACGGTCGCGGCGTGTTCCGCTTCTTCGAACCCTCGCTCGACGCCGCCGCCCGCGCGCGCCGCCAGATGGAGCTCGACCTGCGCTGCGCGCTCGCCAGCGGCCAGTTCCGGCTCAACTACCAACCGATTATCGACCTGAAGGCCGATCGCATCGGCGGGTTCGAGGCGCTGCTCCGCTGGCATCACCCGACGCGCGGACTGGTGCCGCCGAACGAGTTCATCCCGGTCGCCGAGGACACCGGCCTGATCCTGGCCATCGGCGAGTGGGTAATGCACCAGGCCTGCCGCGAGGCCACCCGCTGGCCGGCGCACACCCGCGTCGCGGTCAACGTCTCGCCGCTCCAGTTCCGCAGCACCGGTTTCCAGGCGATCGTGTTCCAGGCGCTGGCGCATAGCGGCCTGGACCCGCGCCGGCTGGAGATCGAGATCACCGAATCGATCTTTCTGGAAGGCGAGGGACCGGTCGTGGCGCTGCTCCACCGCCTGCGCGAAATGGGCATCCGCATCGCGCTGGACGATTTCGGCACCGGCTATTCGTCGCTCAGCTACCTGCGCTCGTTCCCGTTCGACAAGATCAAGATCGACCGCTCGTTCGTCGCGCCGATGGCGGCGGACGCCAGCGCGGCGGCGATCGTCCAGGCGATCGTCGACCTCGCCGCCGCGCTCGGCATGGAGACCACCGCCGAGGGCGTCGAAGACGGCGACCAGTTAGAGGCGCTCCGTGGCCAGGGCTGCGGCAACATCCAAGGCTATCTGTTCAGCCGCCCGGTCGACGAGACGATGATCGCCGGGCTGCTCGACCAGCGGCTCGGGCAGGCGGCCCAGGCGGCCTAGCTTTAGCCCGCGATCATCGCGCGGATCTTGGCCGACAGCGCCTCGACGGCGAACGGCTTGGCGATCATGTCCATGTCGGGGCCTAGGAACCCGGCGCGCGAGGTCGCCCCTTCGGCGTAACCGGTGACGAACAGCACCTTCAGCGCGGGCCGTCGCGCCCGCGCCAAGTCGGCGAGCTGCCGGCCGTTCACCCCGGGCAACCCGACGTCGGTGACCAGCAGGTCGATCCGCTCCGGCCCTTCGATGAACGCCATCGCCTCCCGTCCGTCCGCCGCCTGGAACAGGCGATAGCCCAGGTCGTCGAGCACGTCGGCGACCAGCATCCGGACCTCGCGGTCATCCTCCACCAACAGGACGCGCTCGCCCTCGACCGCGCGCTCCGGCTCGTTCGCCACCACCGCCGCGTCGACCGCCTCGCCGACGTGGCGCGGCAGGTACAACGCGACCGTGGTACCCTCGCCCGGCCGCGATACGATTCGCGCATGGCCGCCCGACTGGCGCGCGAAGCCGTAGATCATCGATAGCCCAAGGCCCGTGCCCTGCCCAATCGCCTTGGTCGTGAAGAACGGATCGAACGCCTTGGCGATCACCTCGGGCGCCATGCCGGTGCCGGTGTCGGACACCCGGATCAGCACGTATTCGCCCGGCGTCAGGCCATCCAGCATCGCCGCCTCGGCCGCGTCGACGCGCGCGTCGACCGTCTCGATCCGCAACCGTCCCCCGCCCGGCATCGCGTCGCGCGCGTTGATCGCCAGGTTGAGCAGCGCGCTCTCCAGCTGGTTGGCGTCGGTCAGCGCCGGCCACCCCCGCGGCGCCAGCATCACCTCCAGCGCGACATTCTCGCCCAGCGTGCCGCGCAGCAACTCCTCCATGCCGATCACCAGCCGATCGACGGCGACCGCGCGCACGTCGAGGGATTGGCGCCGGGAAAAGGCCAGCAGCCGCTGGGTCAGCCCCGCCGCGCGGTGCGCCGAGGTCGTCGCCGCGTCGATATAGCGCGCGATCCGGTCGGTCCGCCCGTCCGCCAGATGCCGCTTGAGCAGGTCGAGCGAGCCGATGATGCCGGTCAGCATGTTGTTGAAATCATGCGCGATGCCGCCGGTTAGCTGGCCGACCGCCTCCATCTTCTGGCTCTGGCGCAACCGCTCCTCCGCCTCGAGTTGCGCGGTCATGTCGCGGCCGACGACGTAGAACAGCTCGCCGTCCGGCGTCGCGTTCCACATGAACGCGCGCAGCGACCCGTCATTGGTGCGCAGGTGGTCGACGAAGTCGCTCACCCTCTCGCCGCGCGCCAGCCGTTCGACGATCGCGCCGGTCGCCGCATGGTCGGCCGGGTCGATGATGTCCAGGAACGGTCGCGCCAGCAACGTCGCCTCGTCGATGCCGAGCAGCCGGTGCCACGCCGGATTGATCTTCTTCAGATACCCGTCGAGCCCGACGGTCGCCATCAGGTCGTTGGTCGTCGACCACAGCCGATCGCGCTCGCGCACCTCGTCGGCGACGCGTCGCTCCAGCTCGGCGTTGAGCCCGGCCAGCGCCTCGCGCGCCGCGCGCTGTTCCTCGATGTCGGTGTTGGTGCCGATCCACCGCACGATCACGCCGGTCGCGTCGCGCAAGGGCACCGCCCGGACCAAATGCCAGCGATAGGCCCCGTCCACCCGGCGGATGCGGAACTCGACCTCGTAATCCTCGCCGGTGCCAAGCGCGTGGGCCCAGGCCGCGCCGGCGCGCGCGATGTCGTCGGGGTGCAGCCGCGCCGCCCACCCCTCGGGCTTCAGCTTGGCGAGGCTCCCGCCGGTATAGGCGAAGGTCCGGTCGTTGCCCCAGTCTATCCGCCCGTCGGGGGTCGCCGTCCAGACATGGTGCGGCACCGCCTGCGCGA
>CAXTRJ010000278.1:0-3496 GCA_964246585.1 uncultured Sphingomonas sp.
GGCTTCCCCTTCCTCGATGTCGCCACGCTGCCGCTGCTCCAGGGCGAGGGGCTGGACGAGTTCGATCCCGTAAAGGTCGACCGCATCGCCCCCGATGACGCAACCGCGATCCGCGCCGGCGGCGCCGAGGCGACACTGAAAGGCATTCAGTTCAACAGCTTCGGCGCGTTCTTCAGCCGCGCTTACCGCGAGAACGACTATTTGTGGGGCCGCCTGCACGGCGCCGAGCGGATGATCGACATCCTGGTGTCGACGCTGCCGGAAGATATCCGGCTGAAGCCCGGTCGCGTCGCGGCGGTGAAGCGCGCGGCGTTCGGCGCCATCCTGGACGAGGAGGAAGCGCGGCTGACCGCGATCCCCGCGCTGATCGCGCAGCTGCGGACCGAGATCGGCTGAGGGCGCAAGCGACGGCTGGTCAACGCCGACCCACCGGGCTAGCCTCGCGCCAGTCACAAGCGGGAGGTGGCCACCCCGATGCAGTTCCTGAAGATCCTGTTCTGGTGCCTTCTCGCCTTCCTCGCGGCGGTTTTCACGCTGGGCAATTGGTCGAGCATCCCGATCCGGCTGTGGGGCGGGCTGATCGCCGAGGTGAACCTGCCTTTCCTGCTGCTGTTCACCTTCCTCGCCGGGCTGCTGCCGACGCTGGCCTACCATCACGCGGTGCGCTGGCGTCTGCGCGGGCGGCTTTCCGCGTTAGAACGAGCGCTGGGCGACAGCCGCGCGCCGGTGGAGTCGCCCCGGGCCGCGCCCGTCCCGCTCGACAACACCGCCGACCCGGTGGTGATGCCGAGCGCGGTCGCGTAGATGCCCAACCGCATCTACGTCGCGCTCGACACCCCCGACCCGGAACGCGCGCGGGCGATCGCCACGCGCGTTCGTCACCATGTCGGCGGGATCAAGCTCGGCCTGGAATTCTTCGCCGCCCAGGGTCGCGCGGGGGTGCGCGACATGGCCGAACTGGGGTTGCCGATCTTTCTCGACCTGAAACTCCACGACATCCCCAACACCGTCGCCAAGGCCGTCGCGGCGCTGCGCGCGCTGAACCCGGCGATCCTGACCGTCCACGCCGCCGGCGGCCGGGCGATGCTGGAGGACGCAAAAGCCGCCGCGCCGTCCGATACCAGGGTCGTCGCCGTCACGACGCTGACCAGCCTCGACGCCGCCGACCTCCGGACGATCGGCGTCGCCGGCGACCCGCGCGAACAGGTGCTGCGCCTGGCCGAGCTGGCGCGCGACGCCGGCGTCGACGGCGTCGTCTGCTCGGGCGAGGAAGTCGCCGCCGTTCGCCAGCTATGGCCCAAGGGGTTCCTCGTCGTTCCCGGTGTCCGCCCCGCCGATGGCCCGGCCGGCGACCAGAAACGCGTCGTCACGCCTCGCGCCGCGATCGACGCCGGTGCCTCGATCCTGGTCGTCGGCCGCCCGATCACCGCCGCCGCCGATCCCGACGCCGCCGCTCGGGCGATCGCGGCGAGCCTGTAACCGGACCAACCAGGGGAACATGGGATCATGGCGGTGACGAGCTATTGCGCCGGTCTCGGCGGATGCGGCGCGTCGGCGACGGGCAAGGTCGCCCGCTGCCCCGAATGCGGCAAGCCGATGCGGACGGCCGGACAGCTACGCGTCGCCGGATCGACCCAGGTGATCGCCGGCCTGTTCCTGCTCGTGCTGATGGGTACGATCACCTGGAGCATGGCGCCGATCCTGCTGGCCGCGCCCGCCGAAGTGAACGGCTCCAGGTTCGACGCATCGCCGGCGGCGGGGCGGCTGGTGCTCGCCTTGTTCGGCATCGTCCTGCTGGTCGGCGCGACGGCGACCGCCACCGGTGTGCAGCTGTTGCGGACGCGCCGTTCGTCGCGCGAGCTGACGTTCGCGCTGTTCGGCCTCGTCGCGCTGCTCCTCGTCGTCCTGCTGGCGACGATCTTGGCGCTCAAACGCTGACGACGTCGGAGCCGCCCGACGCGCCCACCCCATGTTGATCGAATGCCTGCTGCAACGCGACTCGGTCTGCATGGCCGACGACATCGACGCGCCGCACGATCGGCAGGTCACTCTCGACGTGTCCCCTTCCGTCACCGACGTGCCGCTATATTGCGCCCGGCGCGTGGCGCTCGACGAGCATTATCTCGCCAGCGTGATGGGCGGCTCGACCTGGATCGCCTATGCGGAGGAGCGGCCGATCGCCGTCGTGGTGCTCGACCGCTTCTTGCGAGGCGACGAGGTGCACGCCGTCGCTTCCAGTCGGCCATGGTCGGGCGAGTTTCCCCTCAAGCTGTTCTTCGCTTACTACCTGGCCAACTCGCCCGCCCGATTGGTGGACGAACTTCGGCGTGGCGAAACGCCGCGAAGGATATCCGGACGATACCGCGACTGATCGCCGCCTTGCGTTCGCCGAGACGAGCGACAACAGACCGCTTCATGCCAACCACCGCCAAGATTTGCGGCCTGTCCACCCCGCCCACGCTCGACGCCGCGATCCGCGGCGGCGCCAGCCATGTCGGCTTCGTGTTCTTCCCGCCCTCCCCCCGCCATCTGTCGTTCGACACCGCCGCCGAACTCGCCGCGCGGGTGCCGCCCCGTGTCGCGCGGGTCGGCGTGTTCGTCGACCCCGACGACGAACTGATCGAGCGTGCGATCGCGGCGGGGCGGCTGGACGCGGTGCAACTGCACAAGGCCACGCCCGCCCGCGCCGCCGCGATCCGCGACCGCTTCGCCCGCGAGACCTGGGCCGCCGTCGCGATCCGCACCCGCGCCGACCTGGAAACCGCGAAGACCTTCACCGGCGCGGCGGACCGCATCCTCTACGACGCCAAGACGCCGGACGGCGCGGCGCTGCCCGGGGGCATGGGTCTACGCTTCGACTGGGCGCTGCTCGACGGCTTCCGCCACCCGCTGCCCTGGGCGTTGTCGGGCGGCCTCGACCCGGCCAACGTCGCGGAGGCGGTCGCGCGGACCGGCGCGACGTTGGTCGACGTGTCCTCGGGGTTGGAGAGCGCGCCGGGGGTGAAGGACGGGGGCATGATCGCGGCGTTCCTCGCCACCGTTGCCAATGCCTGACCCGGACGGCATGGGGGCGCGATGAACGCGCCCAACGCCCCCAACTCATTCCGCGCCCAGCCTGACGAGCGTGGTCATTTCGGTCAGTTCGGCGGCCGCTACGTCGCCGAAACCTTGATGCCGTTGATCCTGGAGCTCGACGTCGCCTACCGCGCGGCCAAGGCGGACCCGGCGTTCCAGGCGGAGTTCGACGACCTGCTCGAACATTATGTCGGCCGCCCCAGCCCGCTCTACCACGCCGAACGGCTGACCGAGGCGCTGCGTACCGGCGCCGAGGACGGGATGGGCGCGCAGGTCTGGTTCAAGCGCGACGAGCTCAACCACACCGGCGCGCACAAGATCAACAATTGCGTCGGCCAGATCCTGCTCGCGATCCGCATGGGCAAAACCCGGATCATCGCCGAGACCGGCGCCGGCCAGCACGGCGTCGCCACCGCCACCG
>CAXTRJ010000279.1:0-3443 GCA_964246585.1 uncultured Sphingomonas sp.
ACGACCCCAACGCCGGAGGATGGCGGGCTCGAAATGCTCGCGCCTGGCGCCACCACGGCTGTCGTCAACATCCAGTATGATTCGCCCGGCCCCGGCGCGGTCGCCGCGACCGAGCAGCTGTTGCGCGGCATCCCCGGCGTCCGCTCCGCGTTGACCAGCAGCCTGGCGTTGGGCGGGGTCTCGGTGATGCGCGTGGGATATGGTGGCGACCCGGCGCAGCTTCGCGCGGCGCTGGAGGCGAGGGGGTTCCAGGTTCTCGGCGCCGGCGGCGACCTGCGTATCCGCCGCGCGCCCAACCTGCTCCCGCCCGACATTCCCGCGACGACCGACGTGACGGAATAGGCCGGCTGCGATGAGCCAGATCGCGCTGCCGCTCGCCTGGCCGGCGGACGCCGACGACGACGCGTTCCTGGTCACGCCGTCGAACGAGCGCGCCGCCGGACTGTTCGACCAGTGGCGCGCTTGGCCGGTAATGGCGGCGCTGCTGGTCGGCCCGCGCAGGTCGGGCCGAAGCCTCCTCGCCCGAATTTTCGCCGCGAAGAGCGGGGGCACGATCGTCGACGACGCGGAGGCCAAGCCCGAGGAAGCGCTTTTTCACGCCTGGAACCGGGCGCAGGCCGAACGCCGACCGCTGGTGATCGTCGCCGACGCCGCCCCGCCGGCTTGGTCGCCGGCGCTCGCCGACCTGCGCTCGCGCCTTGCCGCCAGCCCGGTCGCGACGATCGGCCCGCCCGACGACCAATTGATGCGCGCGCTGTTCGAGCGCCAGTTTCTTGGCCGCGGCCTCGATGCCCGCCCCGACCTGCTCGACTGGCTCGCCACTCGCATCGACCGCAGCCACCTCGCCATCCTGCGCACCGTCGACGCGCTCGACCAGGATGTTCTGGAACGCCGCCGCCGCCTGTCGATCCCGCTCGCGCGCGTCGTATTGACCGACGCCGGGCTGATTGCGCCTTTCGCGCGTTTGGACGCACGATGACCCGCCCAGCCCATCTCGCCCGCCTCGCCGAGGCCGATGACGATCCCTTCGCCGGTACCGGCGGCGACCGCTTCTTCAACCGCGAGCTGTCCTGGCTGGCGTTCAACCGCCGCGTGCTGGAGGAGGCGTGCAACACCGCGCACCCGCTCCTCGAACGCCTGCGCTTCCTGTCGATCTCGGGCTCGAACCTCGACGAGTTCTTCATGGTCCGCGTCGCCGGGCTAAAGGGGCAACAGCTCCAGGACGTCGAGCGCCGCTCCGCCGACGGCCTCACGCCGGGGCAACAGCTCACCGCCATCACCGCCGAGGCCGACGCGCTGATGGACAGCCAGCAGCGCGTCTGGGCCGACATCCGGCGCGAGTTGGCGGCGGTCGGCATCGCCGTGCTCGGCAGCCATTCGATTCCCGATGACGCCGCCGCCTGGCTCCGGACGCACTTTCTCGAGCAGATCTTCCCGATCCTGACGCCGCAGGCGCTCGATCCGGCGCACCCATTCCCGTTCCTACCCAACAAGGGGTTGGCGGTGATCCTCGACCTGACTCGACGATCGGATGGCGAGCTGGTGCGTGAGTTGGTCATGCTCCCCGCGACGATGCCGCGCTTCGTCCGCGTCCCCGGTGATCCGGCGCGCTATGTCGCGATCGAGTCGATCGTGAAGCGCTTCTCGTCGCTCCTCTTCCCCGGCTACGTCGTCAACGCCGCCGCCGAGTTCCGCGTCCTGCGCGACAGCGATATCGAGATTGAGGAGGAAGCCGAGGATCTCGTTCGCTACTTCGCCAACGCGATCAAGCGCCGCCGCCGCGGCCGCGTCATCCGGCTGGAGCTGGAAACCGGCATGTCGCAGGCGCTGGCCGACGTGCTGCGCCGCGAACTGGGCGCGGCGGGGACGATCGTCACCGAATCGGGCACGTTCCTCGGCATCGAGGATCTGCAGGCGCTGGTCGAGGAGGACCGGCCCGAGCTGAAGTGGCCGCCTTTCGCCCCGCGCTTCCCCGAACGCATCCGCGAGTTTGGTGGCGACTGCTTCGCCGCGATCCGCTCCAAGGACATCGTCGTCCACCATCCTTATGAGACGTTCGAGGTCGTCCTCGCCTTCTTGAAGCAGGCCGCGGCCGACCCCGATGTCGTTGCGATCAAACAGACGCTGTACCGCGCCGGCAAGCAGCCCGCCGTGATTAACGCGCTGATCGCCGCCGCCGAAGGGGGCAAGTCGGTCACCGCCGTGGTCGAGCTGAAGGCGCGCTTCGACGAGGAGCAGAACCTGTACTGGGCCTCCGCGCTGGAGCGGGCGGGGGTGCAGGTCGTCTACGGCTTCATCGACTGGAAGACCCACGCCAAGGTGTCGATGGTGGTCCGGCGCGAGGGCGGGCAATTCCGCACCTACTGCCATTTCGGCACCGGCAACTATCATCCGGTCACCGCCAAAATTTACACCGACTTGAGCTTCTTCACCGCCGACCCGCGCGTCGGGCGCGATGCGGCGGCGATGTTCAACTACATCACCGGCTATGTCGAGCCGGAGGGGCTGGAGCTGGTCGGCCTATCCCCGCGCGACCTGCGCCACCGCCTGGTCGCGCTGATCGACGCCGAGATCGCCCATGCCTCCGTCGGCACGCCGGCCGGCGTCTGGGCCAAGATGAATTCGCTGGTCGACCCGGCGGTGATCGAGAAGCTGTATGAGGCGAGCGCGGCGGGGGTCGAGGTCGAGCTGATCATCCGCGGCATATGTTGCCTGAAACCCGGCGTGCCGGGCTTGTCGGAAAACATCCGGGTGAAGTCGGTGATCGGTCGCTTCCTCGAACACAGCCGCATCTGGGCGTTCGGCAACGGCGCGGCGCTGCCCAACGACGGCGCGCTATTGTTCATCTCGTCGGCCGACTGGATGCCGCGCAACTTCGATCGCCGGGTCGAATACATGCTCCCGATCGAGAACCCGACCGTCCACGATCAGATTCTCGACCAAGTGATGGTCGCCAACCTGATCGACAACGAACAAAGCTGGGAGCTGGGCGCCGATGGCGGCTACGAACGCGTGTCGCCCGGCGACCGCCCATTCAACCTCCACCGCTATTTCATGACCAACCCGTCGCTGTCCGGGCGCGGCGCGGCGCTGGAGACGGCCGCCGAGGTACCCACCCTGTCGCTGCGCCGCCGCCGATGAGCGAGCCCGAGATTTCCGAACCGCGCACCGCCATCATCGATATCGGCTCGAACTCGATCCGCCTCGTCGTCTACCAAGGACCGCCACGACTTCCCGCCGTCTTGTTCAACGAAAAGGTGCTAGCCGGCCTCGGACGGGGCGTCGCCGCGACGGGGTCGATCGAGCCGGCCGCGCTGGCTATGGCGGAGGCCGCGCTCGCCCGCTTCGCCACGTTGGCGCGCGAAATGCGCGTCGCAACGACCCGCACCGTCGCGACCGCCGCCGTCCGCGACGCCGCCAACGGCCACCTCCTGCTCGCCACC
>CAXTRJ010000280.1:0-3433 GCA_964246585.1 uncultured Sphingomonas sp.
TTCCTGGTCGCGTCGACCGGCCATACCGCCATTGCCGCCCCCTATCATCGCAACGGCCCGGCCAACCGCGCCGCCTTCGCCTTTTACGCCGGCGACGAGGGGATCGCCCGCGTCATCGTCCGGCGATGGCGGGTCGAGCGCGTCCTCGCCTGCCCCGGCGAGGCCTCGGCGATGGGCCGCCGCCTGGTTGAGGAAACGCCACCCGGCTGGCTCCGCCACGAAGCGACGCTGCCCGGCGGCTTGCGCGTCTTCGCCGTCGAACCCGGCTTGTCGGCGTCGCCCCCGACGCACTAAGCGGGTCCGGTGGACGGCCAGAGCCCTTTGCAATGGTGGCAGACGCGGTGGTTCGTCGCGCTGGCCGCGTTCGTCTCGGCGATCCCGCTGCTGTGGCCCGACATCCCGCCGTTGGTCGACCTGCCCGGGCACATGGGGCGCTGGCGGATCCAGCTGGCGATCGGCGATCAACCGCAACTCCAGCAATGGTATGCCTTTCGCTGGTCGCTGATCGGCAATCTCGGCATCGACCTGCTCGTCGTTCCGCTCGCCCCCGTCTTCGGGCTCGAGCTCGCGGTCAAGCTGGTGGTCCTCGCGGTTCCCGCGCTGACCGTCGCCGGGCTGCTGTGGATCGCGCGCGAGGTCCATGGCCGCATCCCCGCCACCGCCTTGTTCGCGCTGCCGCTCGCCTATGGTTTCCCGTTCCAGTTCGGCTTCGTCAATTTCGCGCTGGCGATGGCGCTGGCGCTCAACGCCTTCGCGCTATGGCTGCGACTCGCCCGGCTCGGCCGGCTGCGCCTGCGCGCGATCCTGTTCGTGCCGGTGTCGTGCCTGATCTGGCTGTGCCACACCTTTGGCTGGGGCGTGCTCGGCGTGCTCGCCTTTTCCGCCGAGATGATCCGGCAGCACGACGTGCGCCGCGAAGCCGGCGGTCGCGGCTGGGTCCAGGCCTTTGTCCGCGCCGGGCTCGCCTGCGTACCGCTCGCGCTGCCGATGCTGCTGATGATCGCCTGGCGATCGGGCGACCATGTCGGCGGGCAGACCGGCGACTGGTTCAATTGGCGGGCCAAGATCGGCTGGCTGACGATGGTGCTGCGCGACCGGTGGCAGGCGTTCGACATCGCCGCCACCGCCATCCTCTACCTGATCCTGTTCAAGGGGTTTCGCGACCCGGCGATCGAGTATTCGCGCAACCTGGGGCTGTCGGCGTTGTTCCTGTTCGCGGTCTTCGTCCTCCTCCCCCGGATCGTGTTCGGCTCGGCCTATGCCGACATGCGGCTCGCCCCCTTCGCGCTGGCGATCGCGATCGTCGCGCTCCGGCCGAGGCCGGGCGCCTCGGCGAAGGGCGCGGCGACGCTGGCGCTGGCGGGCCTGGCGTTCTTCCTCGCGCGCACCGCCGGCACCACCGTCAGCTACTGGATGTTCGACCGGACCTATGACCGCGAGCTCGCCGCGCTCGACCGGCTTCCCCGCGGCGCGCGCGTCGTCAGCTTCGTCGGGCATAATTGCCGCAACGACTGGCGGATGAGCCGGCTGGAGCACCTCCCGGCGTTCGCGCTGGTCCGGCGGCTGGCCTATTCCAACGACCAATGGTCGATGGCCGGCGCGCAGATGCTGACCCCGCGTTATCGCCTCGCCGGCGCGTTCGCGCACGACCCGTCGCAGATCGTCACCCCGTCGCGGTGCCCGGGCGAGCTGTGGCGCCGGATCGACACCGCGCTGGCCGAGTTCCCGCGCGAGGCGTTCGACCATGTCTGGCTGATCCAGCCGCCGGCCTATGACCCGGCGCTGGAGCGCGGGCTCACCCCGGTCTGGCGCGACGGCGACAGCGCCCTGTTCCGCGTTGACCGGCCCATTCGCTGACCAAGGGGCTAACCCTTTCGGAACGGGGTCAGCTCGCCGAGATACTCCTGATCCGCCGCCACCGCCTCGCGCTCGCGCGCCACGAACTCGGCCACCGCGCGGCGGAACCCCGGGTCGGGCAGGTAATGCGCCGACCAGGTCGCCACCGGCTGATACCCCCGCGCCAGCTTGTGCTCGCCCTGCGCGCCCGCCTCGACCGTGCCGAGCCCCCGCGCGATCGCCGCGTCGATCGCCTGATAATAGCACAGCTCGAAATGGAGGAACGGCGCCTCCTCGCTCGCGCCCCAATAGCGCCCGTACAGCGTGTCGGCGCCAATGAGGTTGAGCGCCCCCGCGATCGGCCGCCCGTCGCGCTCGGCCAGCATCAACAGCACCCGGTCGCCCATCCGCTCGCCCAGCAACGAGAAGAACCGCCGCGTCAGGTAGGGCCGCCCCCATTTGCGCGAACCCGTGTCCTGGTAGAACACCCAGAACGCGTCCCAATGCGCCTCCGTGATCGCCGCGCCCGTCAGATGGCGGATCGTCAGCCCCTGGGTGGCGGCGGCGCGCTCCTTCCGGATCGCCTTGCGCTTGCGCGACGAGAGCGCCCCCAGAAAATCGTCGAACGTCGCGTAGCCGTCGTTGCGCCAATGGAACTGCGTCCCCTGCCGCACCAGCCACCCCGCCGCCTCGAACGCCGGCAGCTGCTCGGCCGAAACGAAAGTGGCGTGCGCCGACGACAGCCCGTGCCGGTCGACCACCGCCTCGATCCCGGCGAGGAGCGGGGCCGGCTCGGCCCCCTCGCGCAACAAAAGCCGCGGGCCCGGCACCGGCGTGAACGGCACCGCGACCTGCAGCTTGGGGTAATAATCGCCGCCCGCCCGCTGCCACGCATCGGCCCAGGCATGGTCGAAGACATACTCGCCCTGACTGTGGCTCTTGGCATAGGCCGGCGCGATCGCCACCGGGCGACCGTCGGCGCCGTCGACCACGATCGGGATCGGCTGCCACCCGGCGCGGGGGCTGACGCTGCCCGACTCCTCCAGCGCCGACAGGAAGGCGTGGCCGAGGAACGGGTTGGCGGTGCCGGCGCAGGCGTCCCAGTCGGCGGCGGGGATCGCGCAAACGCCGTCGGCGAGGCGGGCGGTGACGGCGGTCATGCCCTTCTAACGCGTGACATCCTTACCCTTTCCGTTCGCCCTGAGCTTGCCGAAGGGTCGTCCTGCTTGGAGGTGAGAAGAACGATACTTCGACAAGCTCAGCACGAACGGTGGATCAAGGCGCGATCGCGACGATCGCGTCGACCTCGACCGCCGCGCCCAGCGGCAAGGCGGCGACGCCGACGGCGGCGCGCGCGTGGCGGCCCGCCTCGCCGAACAGCGCCGCCATCAGTTCGGACGCGCCGTTGGCGACCTTGGGCTGGTCGGTGAAGTCGGGGGTGGAGTTGACGAACACGCCGAGCTTGACGATCCGGCGCACCCGGTCGAACCCGCCCAGCGCCGCCCTGACCTGGGCCACGACCATCAGACCGCACAGACGCGCGGCCTCCTGTCCCTCCTCGAGCGACAGGTTCTCGCCCAGACGTCCGGTCACGACC
>CAXTRJ010000281.1:0-3429 GCA_964246585.1 uncultured Sphingomonas sp.
CATCGACACCTGGGTGACCCGGCGCCGCCGCATCGGGCGCCAGAGCACCAGCTGCGTCGCGCCGTAGAGCGCGTCGTCGTCGGCGACATCGGCGAGGACCGCCGGGTTCGACGCGACGCCGGCCTTGTCGGCGAAGTACGCCAACGGACGGACGCCGACGCTGCGCTTCAGCCGCTGGTGGATGCGCCCGCCGATCGCCGGGGCCTTGTCGCCGTCCGCCGGCTGCGCGGTCCAGTCGGGGCTGGGCAGCGCCACCGCCGGCAGGGCCGCCGCAAGGGCGCCCGGGAAGATGTCTTCGAACGCGACCGTCATCATGCGTCTCCATAGGTGAGGGCTTGGCCGCCAAAGGTCATCGGCGCGCCACCGAGGGTCAGGGCGTTGGGAGCCGTCGCGGGCGGGCCGTAACCGCGCGCCACCGCGCCTTGCGCGAGCGACAGGCTCAGGCCGAGCATGAGGGCGAGCATCAGTACAGCGCCCAGATCTGGTCCGCCGTGCCGCCCGGCAGGACTCGCCGGCACCGCAACGGATTATAACCCTGCTGAAGTGGCACGTCTTGGCGGGTGGCGCCGGTCGCGTCGACGAGGTTCGCGGTACCGGCGACCCCGACCAGCAACGCTTTGGGAAGGCCGCCTAGCAGGTCGGCGTCGGCCTTCGCGACGGGGACGAACCTGCTGGAGGGCGCGGATACACTGTCGGCATAGTCTTCGAATTCGTCCGGCATCGGAACCTCCCTTGCGCGCCGGCGCGAGTCGCCGGCTTGGGTTCCTGGTATGTTCCGATGGGTCTTGTAGGACAGTTGTTTCTCGCGTTACCCCGGGCGGCGTCTGCTCCAGGGCAGGCGCGCCGAGCGCGCACCGGGTGCGGAGCCGCCGGCTTCGGCCACCGAAGGTATCGCGATGGGGGAGCGTGGTTCGAATCGTGCCCGGACCCAGCGGTTGAGCGGCAACTCGACCAAGTAATGGACGACGATCCCGGACGCGATGCCGGCGACCGCCGCCACGCCCATCATCACGAAGATCATCGAATCGGGCAAGCGCCGCTCGACCGCCGTCGCGATGCCGATCGCGAACATGTGGAACAGGTACATCGCGTAGCTGGCGTCGCCGGCCACGACCAGGAAGCGCGGCACCGCCCTGCGCGTCGAGGCTAACAGGGCGACTTGGACGGCCGCCGTCGCGGCGATCCAGACCTGCGTCCAGGGCGCGTCGCGCAGTTCCCCGTACCGCGCGACCAGGATGCCGAGCGAGACGAGGCTGGCCACGGCGACCATTCTTCTGACGACGACCGGAACGGCGAACCCCCGGCCGATCGCGGCGAGGCCGACCCACACGCCCGCGACGAACCCCAGCAAGGACAGCTCGGTGTAGAATTTGGGGATGGCGGCGCTGAACTGCACGGCTTGGCCGAGTAGGATGAGCCCGACGAAGACCAGCGAGATCGCGAGCGCCCGCCGCAAGGCGGTGAGGAAGAACAATGCCGCGAACACGGCGTAGAAGAACATCTCGTAATTCAGCGTCCAGCCCAATTTGAAGAACGGGGCGATCTGGTGGGTGCCGTCGGGGGTGTAGCTCGGGATGAACAACAGCGACGTGAGGAGGTGGGGCACGTCGAACACCGTCCGCTTGAACGCCGACGGGAGCACCAGCGTGCACACCGCGAGGAACAGCGTCGCGACGTAGTAGAGCGGCACCACCCGGACCAGGCGCCGGGTGATGAACCGCTTCGGCTCGAAGGTCGCCAGCCCGGTCGTATGCACCATGATGTAGCCGCTGATGACGAAGAAGATCGTCACGCCGTACCTGCCGAGCAGGTGGGTAATACCCGGCGCGGACGGGTAGGGATGCGCGATGGCATGGCCCACCACCACCGACACGGCCGCGATCGCGCGGCCGAGCTGTAGGCCGGCCAGTTTGCGGGTCGGGGCGGCGGCCGCAGTCACGTGCCGCGCGAGCTCGTCCGCGATGACCTTCCTCCTTGACTGATCTTGCCGACTCGCTCCGATCGAACGAGACCGGATGAAAGCTTCGCGCCGGCCCGGCGCCCGTTCCCCCGATCGGGCACGGGACGGGTCGGCCGGTTCTTCGGCGGCGGCGATGCCTCTTTGTCGCCGTCCTCGGCCTCGATGGTCGGCGCGACCGGGATTAGCCCGACCGTCAGCATCAGGAACAGCTGAATAAGCATGTCGCGGTCGAACAGGCTCGACTCGGTGCCGTTGTGGGCGGCGCAGAACACCAGCATGCAGGTCAACAGCGCGCCGCGCGACCGCGGTATCGTCAGGCTCGCGAGCAGCTTCCCCAGCGGCAGGATGATGGCCGCGAACACGACCAGCACCATGCCGGGCAGGCCGATCTGGACGAGCAGATCGAGATACCCGTTATGTCCATTGCCCACCTGCGTCACCCAGCCCTTGCCATAGCCGGACGCGGGACTCGCTCCGACGCCTATGTTCCAGAACGAGCCATAGCCCGAGCCGAGCACCCAGTGATCCCGCGCATAGGCGATCAGCACCGGCCATATCTGCGCGCGCCCGGTCAGCGCGTCCGGGTCGTCGAGCGACGCGGCCACTTGGTCGCCGTAGCTGAGACCGACGAAGACGAGCCCCACGCCCAGGACGAGCGCGGTGGGCACCAACAGCGCGCGGTACGCGGGATTGTAGCGCCCATACGCCCAGCCCGCGACGATGGAGGCGAACAACAGCCCGCCCGACGTCTTCGAACCGGATTTGAGCAGGAAGATCGCGGCCGCGGCGATCACCAGGCCGCGCAGCAATGGGTGAATACGGCGCGCGTCGAACACGAACAGGAAGATCGTGACCGCGCAGGTCAGGCCGGCCACGTTCTTTTGCGCCATCATCCCCCGCCAGTCGCCGATCAGGTTCTGATCGCCGATCTCGACGAACTGGTGCACCCCCACCGCCGGGAACAGCAGCACCGCCACATAGTTGCAGGCCAGCACCAGCGACAGCGTGATCCGCACCGTTGCGATGCTCCGGTCGAAGCCGGCCTGCGTAGTGATCGCGAACATCGTCCAGATCAGAATGGTGGTGAGCAGAACGCGCCGGACCGCGATGCCGGGCTCGATCGCCCAGACGAGGCTGATCCAGCAATAGGCGACGGCGACGACCAAGCTGAGGGGGAGGGCCAACAGGCGTCCCGGTCGCTGAACCGGTCGGATCGCCCAGGCCACGATCATCAGGACGGCGAGATAGACGACCTGCCGCACCGGGCTGCCCTCGCCGCTGCCGAGCTCGGTCTTGTTCGACACCAAAGTGCCGAGGCACGACAGGAACAGGATGGTGCCGAGCGACAGGCAGAGCGCGGTCGCATGGGGCGACGCGATCGGGCGTGGCCCAGCGCGGCGTCGCGGAGCGGTGGCCGGCTCACCGGCGGCGTTGGAGGCTTCGTCTTGCCCGGCGGCCAACCTGTCGGC
>CAXTRJ010000282.1:0-3413 GCA_964246585.1 uncultured Sphingomonas sp.
ACCGCGCTCTGGGCGTTGGCCGTCGCGGGGCTGGGGCCGCGAGATCTTGGCGCGCATCTGGCCGAGGGCGCGCGGAACCTGGCCTGGCTGTCGTTTATGCTGGCGCTGGTCCGCCGAGGCGGCGGCGCCGGGCGCGGCGCGGTCGCCAGCGTCTATGGTGCCGTCGCGCTGACGGTGGTCGCGTCGATGACCGTCGCGGTCGTCGCCGAGGGCGTCGGCGGCCAAGTCCCGCCGGCGATGCTGGAGTTGACGCGGTTGTCGTTGGGGATGATGGCGGCGACCGGCGCGTTGACGTTGATCCATCACCTGGTCGGCGCGGCGACGGGCGGCGCGCGGTTGGCGCTGCTCGCGGTCGGCGCGATCTGGTTCGGCGACCTCGCGCTCCTCGCGTCGCTTTATGCCGGTTACCTGTCGGTCGAGGTCGCGGCCGCCGCGCGGGGATTGTGGGCGGTGACCGTCGCGCCCGTCCTGGCGATCGCCGCGCAGCGCCGGGACGACTGGCGGCTCCAGCTGTCGCGCGCGGCGGCGGTGCGGTCCTTGTCGGTGGTGGCGCTGATCGTCTACCTCACGGCGGTCGCGGTCGTCGCCAGCGCGATCGAGGTGGCGACCGGCGAGCACGCCCGGCTGTTCCAGACCGCGTTCCTGTTCGGCGCGGCGGCGACGTTGCTCACCTTTGTTTCGACACCGTGGCTGCGCGCCTGGACGCAGGTGAAGCTGTCGAAACACCTGTTCCGCCACCGCTACGACTACCGCGCCGAGTGGCTGCGCTTCACCGAGACGCTAGGACAGCCGGGCGAGGGCGCCGCGCCGCTCGACGAACGCATCATAAAGGCGGTCGCCGACCTGACCTGCTCGCCGGCGGGGTTGCTGCTGGTGCGCGACGGGGCCGGGCTCGGCGTCGGCGCGGGATGGCGTTGGGGGTCCGACACGTCGCCCATCGGCGGCGACCAGGCGCTGGTGGAGCTGCTCGCCGCGCCGTCGCGCATCGTCGAGCTCGACGCGATCCGGGGCGGGCAGGAGGCGCACGACGCCGCCTCGGTCCCGCAATGGATCCTCGACCGGCGCGACGCCTGGGTGATCGTGCCGTTGCCGCACTTCGGCGCGCTGGTCGGGGCGATCCTGCTCGCCCGCCCGCCGATCGACCGACGGCTCGACTGGGAGGATTTCGACCTGCTCCGCCTCGCCGGCCGGCAGGTCGCGAGCTACCTGGCGGAACAGCGCGCGCAAGCGGCGCTGGCCGACGCGACCCGCTTCGACGAGTTCAATCGCCGCTTCGCCTTCATCATGCACGACATCAAGAACCTAGTCAGCCAGCTTACGCTGGTCGCGCGCAACGCCGAGCGTCACGCCGACAATCCCGCCTTCCGCGCCGACATGGTCGCGACGCTGAAGGACTCCGCCGACCGCATGAACGCGCTGCTCGCGCGCCTGTCGCAGCACCACACGCCCAAGGGCGACGCGGCGCGGCCGGTCGAACTGGCCACCCTGGCCGAGCGCGTGGCGAGAGGGCGCCGGGCGATGCACCCGGTGGCCACCGTCGGCGCCGCGTCGCCGGCGCTGGCCGACCCGGCGCGCGTCGAGCAGCTGCTCGGCCACCTCGTGCAGAACGCGATCGAGGCGAGCCCGCCTGGCGAGCCGGTCACGATCGCCCTGTCCGACGCCGGCGAGCGGGTCGCGATCGACGTAATCGACCGCGGCGTCGGGATGTCGCCGGCGTTCCTGCGCGACCAGCTGTTCCGCCCGTTCGTCTCGACCAAGGCCGGCGGCTTCGGCCTCGGCGCGTTCGAGGCGCGCCAGCTGGCCCAGGCGATGGGCGGCGGCGTCGAGGTGTCGAGCCGGGAGGGCGAGGGCACGCGATTTCGCGTTCTGCTGCCCGTCGCCGGCGCGGTGGCGATGGAGCGGGCGGCATGACGACGGTGGCGAAGCCCCTGCCCAAGCTGCTCATCGTCGAGGACGACCTCGGGCTCCAGCGTCAGCTGCGCTGGGCGTATGAAGGCTATGAGGTGCTGGTCGCGGGCGACCGCGCCGAGGCGCTCGACGCGGTGCGGCTGGCCGAGCCGGCGGTGGTGACGCTCGACCTGGGGTTGCCGCCCGATCCGGACGGGACGAGCGAGGGGTTCGCCACGCTCGCCGCGATCCTGGCGCTGCGCCCGGCGACCAAGGTCATCGTCGCGTCGGGCCATGGCGCCCGCGAGAGCGCGCTGCGCGCCATCGCCGAGGGCGCGTGGGATTTCTACAGCAAGCCGATCGACATCGACGCGCTGGGCCTGATCGTCGCGCGCGCGTTCCACGTCCACGCGCTGGAGGCGGAAAACCGGCGGCTGGTCCGGCAGGGCGGCGACACCGTGCTCGGCGGGATGATCACCGCCGCGCCCGAGATGCTGAAGGTCACCCGCACGATCGAGCGCGTCGCCCCCGCCGACGTGTCGGTCATGCTGCTGGGCGCCAGCGGCACCGGCAAGGAGCTGCTCGCCCGCGGCCTCCACGACGCATCGCCGCGCCGCGCCGGCGCGTTCGTCGCGATCAACTGCGCCGCGATCCCCGAGACGCTGCTCGAAAGCGAACTGTTCGGGCATGAAAAGGGCGCGTTCACCGGGGCGGTCAAGACCACCGAGGGCAAGATCGAGCAGGCGGCCGGCGGCACCCTGTTCCTCGACGAGATCGGCGACGTGCCCTTGCCGCTCCAGGTCAAGCTGCTCCGCTTCCTGCAAGAGCGCGTGATCGAGCGCGTCGGCGGGCGCAGGGCCATCCCGGTCGATACCCGGATCGTTTGCGCCACCCATCAGGACGTCGATGCGATGGTCGCCGACGGTCGCTTCCGCGAGGACCTCTACTACCGCTTGGCCGAGATCGTCGTCCGCATCCCCGCCTTGGCCGAGCGGACCGGCGACGCCGCGCTGCTCGCCCGCCACTTCACCGCCCGCTTCGCCAAGCAGTTGGGCAGCGGCGTCACCGGGCTGTCAGCCGATGCGCGCGCCGCGGTCGACGCGTGGCATTGGCCCGGCAACATCCGCGAGCTGGAGAACCGGATCAAGCGCGCGGTGATCATGGCCGACGGCAAGCACGTCACCGCCGCCGATCTCGACCTAGCGCCGGCGGAGGCGTCGCCGGTCAATCTGCGCGCGGCGCGCGAGGCGGCGGACCGCAAGGCGATCGGCCGCGCGCTGGCCCGCGCCGACGGCAACATCTCGGGGACCGCGCGGCTGCTCGGGATCAGCCGCCCGACCTTGTACGACCTGATGAAGAGCTACGACCTCGGTGCTTGACCGCCCACGGGCCTCCTATCCGCTGCTTCGGCGCGCGCGCCGTGGCGGGCGAGGTCGGCGCTGGGTGCGTGGCTGGCGTTCGTCGCGCCGGGTGCTGGCGGGACTGGCGGTCGCCGTCGCCGCGCTTCTCGTCGCGCTCGTCGTGCA
>CAXTRJ010000283.1:0-3392 GCA_964246585.1 uncultured Sphingomonas sp.
ACCTCCGCCCGGCGCCGGGGCGGCAGGCGCCGGGACAGCTGATCTGGTTCGAGCGCGGGCCCGGCGGCGCGCCGAGCGGCCGCGTCTGGGCGATGGTGCCGGGCCGCGGCGTCTTCGCATCGAGCGATCGAGGCGGGAGCTTCGCCCCCCTCCCCTCCGCCGCGCGCGTCGCCCCGATGCTGCTGAAACAGGGCGCGTTCGCGCCCGACGGCCGCTTCTTCGGCGTGGACGTCGAGGGCAAGCGCGTGTGGCGGTACGCCGCCGGCGCGTGGAGCGACATCACCGACGCCTGGGGGCTGGGCCCGCACCACTTCGCCGCGATCGCGATCAACCCGCGCAATGGCGAGATCTTCGTGTTCGACCGGGGCGGCCGCCCCTTCCGGTCGACCGACGGCGGGAAGAACTGGTGGCGACCATTGAAGCGCGTGCGCGTCGGCGAGGGAGACCCGCCCTGGCTGCACGTCGCCGATCACAGCTATCTGGCCACCGGCAGCGTCGTGTTCGACCCGCGCGTACCGGACCGGCTTTGGCTCGGCTCCGGCGTGGGGCCGATGTTCGTCGACGTTCCGCCCGGCACGCTGCGACTGGATTGGACGACGCGCGCGCGCGGCATCGAGGAACTGGTCGCCAACGACGTGATCCAGCCGCCGGGTGGTGCGCCGCTGTTCGCCGCCTGGGATTTCGGCGCGCACATGAAACCCGACCTCGATCGGTCCTCCACTACCTATGGCCCCAAGGAGCGCGTGCTGATCGCCGTCCAGCAGCTCGCCTGGAACACGGCCGATCCGCGCTTCATCGTCACCAACGCCTCCGACACGCGGACGAACTGCTGCGCGGAGGACGGCCAATCGGTGCTCGCCGGCTACAGCGCCGACGGCGGGCGGAGCTGGAGCAGGTTCGCCACCCTGCCCCATCCACCCGGGACCAGCGCCGACGACCCCTGGCGCATGTCGTTCGGGTCGATCGCGGTGGCGGCGGACAGCGTGGACAACATCGTCTGGCTGCCGACCTATGATCGCGCGCCCTTCTACACCAAGGACCGGGGACGCAGCTGGCATCGGGTCGTGCTGGCGGGCGAGCGGCTGCCCCTCACGGGTTCGCACGCCGCCTACCATCTTTCGCGCAAGACATTGACGGCCGACCGCATTCTGCCGGGCACTTTCTACCTCGTCCATGGCGGCAACGCCCAAAACCCCGCCCTCACCGGCGTGTGGCGGACCAGCGACGGCGGCGCGCGCTGGACCAAGGTCCACGACGGTGAGGTGGCGCCGCGAAGCCAGTTCGCCGCCAAGCTCCGGGCGGTGCCGGACCACCCCGGCCACCTGTTCTTCACCGCCGGCGTCGCCGGCGACGGCGACACGCGCCTGCGCCGAAGCGTCGACGGCGGCGCGACCTGGACGTCGCTGGATGCGGTGACGAGGGTCGACGACGTCGCTTTCGGGAAGGCGGCGACCGGTGCGGGCTATCCGGCGATCTACCTCTCGGGCCGGGTTCGCGGCGACTACGGCATCTGGCGGTCGCTCGACGGCGCCGCGACCTGGGCCAAGGTCGCCGGCTTCCCGCTAGGCCGGCTGGACCAGGTTACCGTAATGGAAGCCGACAAGGACGTGTTCGGGCGCGTATATGTGGGGTATATGGGATCGGGCTGGATCTACGGTGAGCCGCTGGCCTGTCCCCCACGCCGCTTCCAGCGCAACTTGTCGAGCGAGTGCGTCGATGTCGACTAGGCGAACCGTCGCTCGTCCGCCCGGGCGCGGCCTGGCGATCGCGGCCGGTGCGTTGTTCAGCGTCGGGCCGATGTTCAACGGCTTCAACGACGGGTTCGGCAATCCGCTCGTCTGCCTGATCGGCGCCGGGATGCTGATCGTCTTGCTGGCGACCCATCCACCGCGTCCGGCGTTCTGGCGACAGGCGATGCCGGTCATCGGGCTCGCCGCGGTGGGGGTCGTCTGGGCGACGGCGCCGGTTTGGGCACCGTTCGACCTGGGCGGCGTCGGGCCGCTGGCGCCGGACCTGGCCGGGTCGGAGGTGCTCGCCCGCATCGGCTATGTCGCGGCGTTGCTCTGCGGCTGCCTGCTCGCGCGACCGGTGACGAGGATCGCGGTGGTCGACACCGTGCTGGCGATCGGTTGCTGCGCCATCGTCCTCGGGCTGCTGATCCGCGCGGGCGACACGGGTGGATGGTGGGACTTGTGGCAGGCCCGCCGCGACGGGCGCTTCACCGGCACGTTGAGCAACGCCAATGTCGCGGGGGCCTATTTCGGCGCGCTCGCGGCGCTCGCGCTGTCACGCGCGCGTTCCGCCGCCCCCCCTTCCCGCGCCTCGCTCGCTTCACCGCTCCGCGTCGCCCACTGGCTCGCCTTGCTCCTGGCGCTGGGCGCGTGCGTCCTCACCGCGTCGCGGTCGGCGACGATCTGCACCGCAGTGGTATTGGGCGCGATGGTGGGGTGGCCGATGCTGCGAAGGCGCGGACAGGTCGCGGCGATCGGCCCGGCCATGCTGGTCGCATTGTGCGTCGGCGCGGTGTTCGCGACCGGGGTATCCGAGCTGTTGCTCGACCGATTCGGCGAAGGCGGCGACCGGTCCACCGGGCGATGGCTCATCTGGTCGCATCATGCGCGGGTGGCGTCGGAGGCCCCGTGGTTCGGATACGGGCTCGGCTCGTTCCCGGCGCTCAACGCGATGTCCTTGGGCGATCCCCGCCGGGCGCAGGCGCTTTGGACGATCAACTCGCCCCACAACATGGTGCTGCACCTCGTGCTACAGGGAGGGCTGCCCTACCTGTTGACGATCGTGGTCGCGAGCTTGTGGGTGGCGGCCGGCATCGTTCGTGGGCTCGTGCGCGACGGGCTGGGCGACGGCCGGGACGGGATCGTCGGCGCGGTGCTGATCATCCTCGGTTGCGCCAGCGTCGACATCGTCCTGGATGTGCCGGGGATGGTTAGCTGGTGGCTGTTGATGGTCGGAACCTTGTGGTCGGCGTCGGCGACCTGGCCAGGTCCGCATCGGGGCGACGAACCTGGCGCCAGCGCAGGAGAAGCGGGACGTAACCGTCGCTCGCCCGACCGAGCGCGAAAATCCGGGCGCGCAGTTCCGGGCGCAGCCGAGCCAGCCACACCGCCTCGTCGATGACCCGCGCGCGGGTCGCGGGCGCGAGCCGACGCCACGACGCGAAGCCGAACGCGATCCGCCAGCCGGCCGCGTCCTTCAGATACGGGCTGTACAGGTAGCTGCGACGGAACGCGTCGAGGGTGGCCGGCGCGGCGCCATCGCGCGATGCGCGCACGAACGCCTCGACCATGCGCGCCTCACCCCAGTTCGGCCGTCGCGCGAGGGCGGCGACTACCAGCCGCTCGGCCCCGTCCAGCGCGGCCCGGCGGTCGCCGGCGGCA
>CAXTRJ010000284.1:0-3372 GCA_964246585.1 uncultured Sphingomonas sp.
CGGTCACTCGATATCTCCTGGGCGATAGATCACGGCGGTGAACGCCCGGACACGCGGTTTGGAGCCGCTCGCGGGAGTTGAGTGGAAACGGCGACGCGAATCGACTATGTCGCCCCCCATGCAGACCGCCGCCGCCCTCATGCCCATCCCCGGGCACATCGACCCCGTGCCCGTGCCCCGCGCCCTCGCGCCGCGCCCTGACGGCCGCATCGACCTGCTCGGCCTGTCGAGGGACGATCTCCGCATGGCGCTGGAGACTTCGCAGCTCGAACCCAAGCAGGCCAAGCTCCGCGCCAAGCAGCTGTGGCACTGGATCTACAACCGCGGCGTCACCGATTTCTCGCTGATGTCCGATATCGCGAAGGCGATGCAGCCCTGGTTGGCCCAGCGCTTCGTCATTTCGCGTCCCGAGGTGATCGAGGCGCAGGTGTCGACCGATGGCACCCGCAAATGGCTCCTGCGAAGCCCGGACGCGCAGGATTACGAGATGGTGTTCATTCCCGACGCCGATCGCGGCACCTTGTGCGTGTCGAGCCAGGTCGGCTGCACCCTCAATTGCCGCTTCTGCCACACCGGCACGATGCGTCTCGTTCGCAACCTGTCCGCCGGCGAGATCGTCGGCCAAGTGATGCTCGCACGCGATTCGCTTGGCGAATGGCCGTCGCAGCCTGAGGGCCGCATGCTGACCAACATCGTCATGATGGGCATGGGCGAGCCGTTGTACAATTTCGACGCCGTCAAGGGCGCGCTCGCCATCGTCATGGACGGCGACGGCCTAGCGCTGTCGAAACGCCGCATCACGCTGTCGACCAGCGGCGTCGTGCCGATGATGGCGCGCGCCGGCGCCGAGATCGGTGTCAACCTCGCCGTCTCGCTCCACGCGGTGACCAAGGAGGTCCGCGACGAGATCGTGCCGCTGAACCGCAAATACGGCATCGCCGAGTTGCTCCAGGCCTGCGCCGACTATCCCGGCGCCAACAACGCGCGCCGGATCACCTTTGAATACGTCATGCTGCGGGATAAGAACGACTCGGACGAGGACGCGCGCGAACTCGTTCGCCTGCTCCGCCACTACAAGCTGCCGGCCAAGGTCAACCTGATCCCGTTCAACCCCTGGCCCGGCGCGCCGTACGAGTGCTCGACCCCCGACCGCGTCCGGGCGTTCTCGACCATCATCTTCGAAGCCGGCATCTCTGCCCCCGTCCGCACGCCGAGGGGTCGCGACATCGACGCGGCGTGCGGCCAGCTGAAAACTGCGGCGGAGAAGAAGACGCGGGCGGAACTGGACCGGCAGGCGGAGGAGAAGCTGGCGGCGCTAGCCTGACGCGTTACGAGGTCGCCGCAACACCGCATCTGCGCGCCGGGGAACCATAGGGCTCGCGCCCACACGCCCGCCGAGGAAAGTCGCCAATGGTTTTCATTCCTGCTCTGTTCTTGCTCGCATTGGCGCCGCAGGTGGCGAGGGAGCCTGTCGCCCGTGCGGAGCATGTCGCGATCCAGGCGGCGGACATCGATCGCAGCGCCGCCTTCTACCGCGATGCTTTCGGGCTCCGGATGATTCCGATTCCGCTTAAGAACCGGCGCTGGCTGGACCTTGGCAACGGCATGGCGCTCCACATCCTCGACGGGCGAACCGCGCCGAAACCGTCGAACCGTAACGAGCATCTGGCGCTCCACGTCGACGATCTTGCCGTCGTGACCGCCTGGCTGGACCGGCACGGGCTCACCTGGACCAACTCCGCCGGGAACCCGCGCACCATGCAGACCCGGTTCGACGGCGTGCGACAGATCTACGTGCAGGACCCGGACGGCTATTGGCTGGAGGTGAGTGACGCGCGCGGAATCGCGCCACGGTGACGTAGTCCGACGTTTCGCATCATCCGTAATGCCAGCGGAAGATGGCCTCGGGCCGAGCTTAGCCTGTCGATCCGCGGGCAGGATATTCAGGCAGGGCGAGAATAGAACAACATGGACGGCATGAGTTCGGTTACCCTCGCCGCGATCGCCTTCGTCGGGACGCACTTCCTCCTGTCGCACCCCCTGCGCGCGCCCATCGTCGGCCGCATCGGCGAAGGTCCGTTCTTGCGGCTCTACTCGCTGGTCGCCGCCGTCACGCTCGGCTGGCTGGCGCTGGCCTATCGCGCCGCGCCGGCGACGGCGTTCCTCTGGCCGGTCGGCGACGCGGTGTGGGCGGTGGCGAGCGCGGTGATGCTGGTCGCGTCGGTGCTGCTGATGGGATCGCTGGTCCGGAACCCCGCCATGCCCAACCCGACCGGCAAGGCGGCGACGGTGGGCGAGGCGCGCGGCGTCTATGCCGTCACTCGCCACCCGATGATGTGGGCCTTCGCGCTCTGGGGCCTCGTCCACATCGCGGTCTATCCGGTGGCGGCGAACATCGTCCTCGCCACGGCGGTGATCGTCCTGGCGCTGGTCGGCGCCGCGTTGCAGGATCGCAAGAAGGAACGGCTCCAGCCCGACAGCTGGCCCGATTGGGAGTCGCGCACCAGCTACTGGCCTTTCGCCGCGGTCGCCGCCGGCCGCGCCCGGCTCGGCGGCTTCGGCGGTCACGCGCTCGGCGGCGGCCTGGTCGTCTGGCTCGCCGCGACCTGGGCGCACGTCCCGCTGGGCGGCTGGGCGGCGGGCGTCTGGCGCTGGATCGTCTAGGCCCGATCGACAAGCGCGCGCCGGTGGCCGAAGGAGCGACGTGCCCGATCTCGTCAGTCTTTGCCTCCCCTTCGCCGCCGGCCTCCTCGGCGGCGCGATGAACGCGCTCGCGGGGGGCGGCACCTTCGCGACCCTCCCCGCCCTCATCGCGCTCGGGCTCCCCGCCAACACCGCCAACGCGACCAGCAACGTCGCCCTGCTGCCTGGCGCCGCGACCAGCGCCTGGACGTTTCGCGACGAGCTCGCTCCCGTCGGCGGCGTCCCGTTGCGGCTCCTGTCAGGCATCACCTTCGCCGGCGCGCTGGCGGGCAGCCTGCTCTTGGTATGGACGCCGACCAGCACCTTCGACATCGTCATCCCCTGGCTGCTGCTGTTCGCCTTCGCCGTCATCGCCTTTGGCCGGCGCGCGGCCGACTGGCTCCACGCCCACGTCACCATTGGCCCGCGTTCGCTGGTCGCGGCGCAGACCTTGCTCGGCATCTATGGCGGCTATTTTGGCGGCGGCGTCGGGCTGATGACGACGGCGGTGTACGGCCTCCTCGCCGGCGTCAGCCCCCGCGCTCTATTCGCCCCGCGCACCTTCATGCTGGCGATCGCCAACGCGGCGGCGGCGATCGTGTTCGTCTGGGCGGGGCTGGTCGCGTGGGAAGCCGCCCTGCCGATGCTGGCGGGCGCGGTGCTCGGCGGCTGGGCGGGGGCGCATCTGGG
>CAXTRJ010000285.1:0-3078 GCA_964246585.1 uncultured Sphingomonas sp.
GATCCAGCCGCGCCGCGGCGGCACCAGGATGTTCTCGACGCGGTTGTCCTCGGCCAGCAGCGAGTAGCGCTCGTTTTCGGCGATCGACAGCCAGGCCATGCGCCCGGCGAGCATGACCCCGACCGCGCCCTGGGCACTGGCGACGAACAAGGCGCGGCGCGAGAAGGTCGCGGCCTGATGACCTTCGGTCATCGGCGGGCCGGGCCGCTTGGGACGCCGGCGCTTGGATCCGCCGAGCTTCATCGGGGAGCACCCGTGCGCCGGCATAGGCCGCTGGACCCCGGGCTACGCCGCGGTACAAATTCTGCGAACGGAAACAACGTCATCGCCGCAGCCGCCAGCGGTCGAGCGCGGCGATCACCGCCAGCATGGCGGGAAAGCACAGCACGCTGATCAGGATGTGCGGCAGGATCGTGTGCATCGGGCCCGCGGCGCCCATCAGGTCCGCGACCTTCCATTCGAACGCGGACGCCGTCGCGATGGCGATCGCGGCCAGTCCCCATTCGATCCAGTAGTCCCGCCATATCAGGCGGCTGTCTACGAAATCGAACATTAACAGAAGGAATGTCCACAGGCTCATCGCCAGGCCCAGCGGGCCGCCAGTGATGAGGTCGTGCGCGAAACCGAGTGCAAGGCCGATGCGCGCCGTCCACATTTCCGGCCGCAGCAGCCGCCAGCTGAGCAGGGCCAGCAGCCCGAAATTGGGGAGCAATTGCGCGGCGCTGACGATGGGGAGCAGCGCCAGCGCGGAGGCGAAGAGCGTCGAGGCGATCGGCGTGACCTGCGAGCGCAAGGGGCCGGTGCGGCCGTAGCTGGAGGTCGACAGCGTCGCGCGGCGCATCAGGCGGGATCGCCTTCCGCCGTGCCGGTGTCGGGATCGGCCGGCGGGGCGGCCGCGTCCGGTTCGAAGATCGGTTCGACGATGCCGAAGGGCGCGCCCGCGGGATCGGCGAGCGGGCGAGCGATAGCGCCGTCGTCGGCCAGCCTGACGACATAGGCGACGGGAACGCCCGGCGCGTAGATGCCGCCGGTGCCCGAAGTGACGACGATGTCGCCGGGGCGGAACGGGTTGCGCCCGACCTGGAGCGGTTTCAGCTCCACCGTGCCGTCGCCGCGACCCGTCGAGATGGCGGCGATGCCGCCACGCAGCAGGCGGACGGGAACGACGTTGGAGCGGTCCGAGACGAGCAGCACGCGCGACGCGTAGCGGCCGGTTTCGAGGATGCGGCCGAGCAGGCCGTCGGGTGCCCGCACCGGCTGACCCACCCTGACGCCGCTGGCGCTGCCCGCGGACAAGGTCGCGAAGCGGCGGCTGCTGGCGAAGGACGAGCCGACGATCCGGCCCGACGTGATCGCCGGGCGATCGTCGGTGGGAATACGCAGCAGGCGTTTCAGCTGGTCGTTTTCGAAGCGCGCGGCCTGGGCGGCGATGAGCTGGCGGCGCATCGCGGCGATCTCCGCGCGGAGTGCCGCGTTCTGCGACCCCGCCTGAAAATAATCGCCGACGGTCTTGCCGGCGTTCTGGACCGTGCGCACGACCCCGCGGCCGCCGCCCGCGACGGGCGTGGTCGCATCGAGCGCGACGCCGCGCACGGCGCTGAGGCCCGTCGGGTCGATGATCGAGGCGGCTAGCAATAATAGCCCGACCCCGATGCCGGCGATGGCGACGAGGAGGCCGATAAACAGCCCGTATTGCGCCTTCCGGCTATAGCCGGGGCGCCGGTTGGAGGGAGGAGGCATGCGCTACGTTCTGCCTTGGATGTGCGATGCCCTCTCGGGGTCCAGTCGTACGATTTCGCCACTGGACCCCGGCCGTGGCCGGGGAACGGAAGCGATTAAATAGCCCACATTCGTGCTGCCTCAAGCAGTCTGCAGCACGCCGCGGAACTGCTCTTCTTCGAGCGCGCGGCCGGTGCCGAGCGCGACGCAGGTGAGCGGGTCCTCGGCGACGGTCACGGGCAGGCCGGTCTCGTCGCGAAGCACTTCCGCCAAGCCTTCGAGCAATGCGCCGCCGCCGGTGAGAACGATGCCCTGGTCGACGATATCCGCCGCGAGTTCGGGGGCAGTGTTTTCGAGCGCGATGCGGACGCCCTCGACGATCGTCCCCACCGGCTCGGACAAGGCCTCGGCGATCTGGCCCTGGTTGATGCTGATCTCCTTGGGCACCCCGTTGACGAGGTCGCGGCCCTTGATGCGGACCGTCTTGCCGATGCCGTCGGCGGGGGGCTTGGCGCATCCGACTTCCTGCTTGATGCGCTCGGCCGTGGCCTCGCCGATCAGCAGATTGTGGTTGCGGCGGACGTAGGAGGAAATCGCCTCGTCCATCTTGTCGCCGCCGACGCGGACGGAGGTGGTGTAGGCGAGGCCGCGCAGCGACAGCACCGCGACTTCGGTGGTGCCGCCGCCGATATCGACCACCATCGACCCGATCGGCTCGGTGACGGGCATGTCGGCGCCGATCGCGGCGGCCATCGGCTCTTCGATCAACCAGACCTGCGAGGCGCCCGCGTTCGAAGCGGCGTCGCGGATCGCGCGGCGTTCCACGGACGTCGATCCCGACGGCACGCAGATGACGATTTCCGGCCAGCGCGGAAAGCGCTTCTTGCCGTGGACCTTGTGAATGAAGTGCTTGATCATCTGTTCGGCGACGTCGATGTCGGCGATGACGCCGTCGCGAAGCGGGCGGATGGCCTCGATCTGGTCGGGTGTCTTGCCCATCATCAACTTGGCGTCGTTGCCGACGGCCTTGACGCGCTTGACGCCGTTGATCGTCTCGATCGCCACGACCGACGGTTCGTTGAGGACGATGCCCTTGCCGCGCACGTAAACGACGGTGTTGGCCGTGCCGAGGTCGATCGCCATGTCGTGCGACATCGACTTGAACCATTTCGTCCAGAACATCATGAGAACGCAACCTCCATGGTCCCGACTTGGGACGCTCCGCCGCTCAATCGCATAGGGCAGGCGGACGGCGCTGTCAGCATGGCCGCGAAATATGATTTGCCGTTTTGTGGATGGGCTGTGCCGGATGGGATAAGGATCATAGCCATGGCGATACGGCGACTTCCTGAACATCTC
>CAXTRJ010000285.1:3088-3359 GCA_964246585.1 uncultured Sphingomonas sp.
GTCGTCGAACGGCCGGCGAGCGCGGTCAAGGAACTGGTCGAGAACGCGCTCGACGCCGGCGCGCGGCATGTGACGGTGGCGCTGACCGGAGGCGGGTTGGACGGGGTCGAGGTCGCGGACGACGGCTGCGGCATGGCGCCGGCCGAAATGGCGCTGGCGCTGGAGCGGCATGCGACGTCCAAGATGCCCGACGAGCGCATCGAGGCGGTGACGACGATGGGCTTTCGCGGCGAAGCGCTGCCATCGATCGCCAGCGTATCGCGGTTAACGC
>CAXTRJ010000286.1:0-3349 GCA_964246585.1 uncultured Sphingomonas sp.
GCCAAGGCGCTGAGGGTGGCGCGGTCGGGGCCCTCGCCGGCGATCAGCAGCGTGACGCCGGGCAGCCGCGCGACCGCCTCGATCACGATCGCGTGACCTTTGCGCGGGATCAGCGCGCCAAGCGAGACGACCAGCGGGCCGGCGACGCCGAGCGCCGCCTTGGCCGTCGTTCGATCGATCGGGGCGAAGCGGTCGAGGTCGACGCCGGTTTGGTGGACGCGGATGCGTGTCCCCGGCAGGCCTAGCGCGACCATGTCGCGCCTCATCGCGTCCGACACGGCGAGCAGGCCGTCGGCCCCCTGCCCCGCCCGGCGGACCCGCGCGGCGGTGGCGGGCGCGGCGCCCCAGTGGTGGATGTCCGCCCCGCGCGCCTTGATCGAGACGGGCACACCGTAGCGCTGGCCCAGCGCGACGGCGGCGGGGCCGTCGGGGAAGAAGAAGGATGCGTCGATGACGTCGAACGGCTGCTCGGCGGCGAGACGGTCGAACAACGGTATCAGCGCGCGGGTGAGGAAGCCCGCGTGCCAGCGCCCGCCCGTTGCGGGCGGCGCGGTGAAGCGCGGACGATGGACGTCGAGACAATCCCACGTCTCCCGCGTCGGCAGCGCCGCCAGCCGGCGATAGCGCGGGTGGCGGGTCAGCGGCCAGGGCGGCAAGCCGACCGGGGCGACGACGCGCAGGTCGACGTCCGGGTGAGCCGCGAGACCCAGCGTCTGCCGCTCGACGAAGACGCCGAAGTTCGGCCGCGACGCATCGGGGAACAGGGTCGACAGGGTGAGCACGCGCAACATCGCGGTCGTGTCTAGCGAGCCAGTGGTTAAGCGGCGGTGCCGCCGATCATCGCCCTCTCGGTATCAGCCACGGCTTTACCCGGCCGGTCGGCTTGGCGACGCCGTCGAGCCGCCGGGCGCTGACCAGGATCACCGGGCGCAGGATCAGCTGGCCCTTCATCGCGTCCAGCCCGCCGCCGGTGGGCCGGGCGAGGATGCGGCGGACCGTGTCCATGCCGCCCGCGACGCGGCCGAACGCGGCGTAGCCCGGGTAATCGCCCCGGGCGTCCATCGCCGGCGCCGGGCCTACGGTGATGAAGAAATTGCCGCCGGCGGAATCGGCGGTGCCGCCGCGCGCCATCGACACGGTGGCGTCGAGGTGACGAAGGCCGGTGGTCGCCGTCGTCTCCAGCGGGAACGGCGGCAAAATGCGGCGCGCGTCGGTGCGGATGCCGCCCTGGACGAAGCCGAGCCCCGGCGCCGCCTTGCTCCGCGCGGCGCGGTAGAAGCTGGTCCCGTCGAAGCGGCCGTCATCGACATAGGCGAGGAAATTGGCGGTCGTCGCGGGCGCCCGGCGCGTGTCCAGCGCCAGGACGATCGGGCCGGCGGAGGTGACGAGACGAACGCGGACCTGGCCGGGGATGGGCTTGGTCGATTGCGAGGAGGTCGGCGCGGGAAGCGCGAGCGCCAAGGCGCAGAGAAGGGTACGCATTACGTTGATGATACTCGAAACGGTCGGGACGTGCCGATTATAAGCGCCGATCGCCCGGATAGGCGAACAGCAGGTCGGCGTCGTCGCTGGCGCTGATCGTCTCGCTCCCCGTCACGGTGGCGCACTCGCCTGCCTTACAGGCGATGCCGGCGACCTCGCCCGAGCCGGTAATCGGGACCACCCAGCCGGTGCGGCCCTCCGGCAAGGTCACCGCGTGCTCGCCGCCCGACCAGCGTTCGAGAACGAACTTGGGGCCTTCGACCAGGATGGCGCGGCCGGCGCCGGCCTCGCCCGGCGAAACGACCGGCTGGTACGGATCGAGGTGGGCGACCGCGATGCCGTCGTCGAGATGAAGCTCGCGGTCGCTGCCGTAATCGTACAGCCGATAGGTCGTCTCCGAGTTCTGCTGGATCTCGATGATCGTCAGCCCGCCGCCGATCGCGTGGACGGTACCCGAGGAGCAGTAGTAGAAATCGCCGGGCTTTACCGGTTTCCAATCAAGCTTGCCGTCGATCGAGCCGTCCAGCGCCGCCGCGCGCATCTCGTCGGCGGCCATCGGCTGGAGCGGCCCGAGCGCGATCGTCGAACCGGGCTCCGCCGCCAGGACCGTCCAGCATTCGTCCTTGCCGCGCGGCAGCCCGCGAGCCCGCGCGTGGGCGTCGTCGGGATGATCCTGCACCGACAGCTTCTCGCTGGTGAACAGGTATTTGACCAGCAGGTCGGGCGCCGCGTCGCCGGGCGTCTTGAACCAGACCTCGCCCACCGGCTTCTCGTCGGGGCCGGGATCGGGGAAGCCGGGCCACAGCGTCGTCCGGCCCCAGGGTTTCTCGACGCGGTGGGTTTCGAGCAGGACGGCCGGCATCGACGGAACTCCTTTTGGATCAAGCGCTAGGCCGGCAACGCGCGGCGGCGGACTGCGATCCGGCGGGCTTGTTCGCCACCCGCCGGATGCGCTATTGGCACAGCATGCGTATCCCCCAGTCCCGCGCGCTTCGTGCCGCGCTGATCGCCGCCGTGGCGCTACCCACCGCCATGTCCACCGCCGGCTGTGCCCGCAACCAGACCCGCGCCGACGTGCCCTATGTCGCGCGCGACGTCGGCACACTGTATTCGGCGGCGCGAAGCCGGCTTGACCAGCGGCGCTACAAGGAAGCCGCGGTCCTGTTCGACGAGGTCGAGCGCCAGCACCCCTACTCGGTGTGGGCGAGGCGGGCACAGCTGATGAGCGCGTTCTCCTATTACCTCAACAAGGACTATACCCAGTCGATCCAGTCGGCGCAGCGCTTCCTGTCGGTCCATCCCGGCAACCGCGACGCGCCCTATGCCTATTACCTGATCGCGCTCGGCTATTACGAGCAGATATCCGACGTGACGCGCGACCAGAAGATCACTTCGCAGGCGCTCGACTCGCTGGGCGAGCTGTCGCGGCGTTACCCCAACACCCGTTATGCCGCCGACGCGCGGCTGAAAGTCGACCTGGTCCGCGACCATCTGGCGGGCAAGGAGATGGAGATCGGTCGTTTCTACGAAACGCGCGGCCAGTGGCTGTCGGCGACTCTGCGCTTCCGCAAGGTGGTCGACGACTACCAGACGACGACGCACGTGCCCGAGGCGCTGATGCGGCTGACCGAGACTTATCTGGCGCTGGGCGTGCCGGCCGAGGCGCAAAAGGCGGCGGCGGTGCTGGGCACGAACTATCCCGGGACCGAGTGGTACGAGCGCAGCTACAAGCTGATCGAGGAGAACCCGGTACGCGAGATCGCCGCCATCCCGGCGGGCCAGCCGGTGGTGCCTACGGGGACGCCTGGGGCGCTGGCAACGTCGCTCCCGGGCGAGAGCGGCACGGGTACGCCCCGCGCCGACGCGC
>CAXTRJ010000287.1:0-3333 GCA_964246585.1 uncultured Sphingomonas sp.
CCGGCGCACCGACCGGCGCGACCGGGCAGGCGCGTTCGGGCGCGGGATGGTCATGGCCCGCGGCGGCGGCCGGGGTCGTCGCGCTGGCGTTGGCGTTGGCGCTGGTGTGGTGGTGGCGTGGCCGTCGCCGGGGCGACGAGGACATCGAGGACGTCGTGGTCGGGGACGGGACCATCGCACTGGACAAGGCGGAACCGACCGACACCTCGCCCCGGATGCTGGTCCGATCCGCCACTCCCACCGCCGGGCCGACCCCCGCCGCGTCCATCTCGCGCGCGCGTGTCGCCGTGGCGTTGCGCCCGGTCCGCGCCGGGCTTAACCTGCTCAGCGCCACCGTTGAATGCGAGATCACGCTGGTCAACACCGGCGACGCGGCAGCGGCGGCGATCCTGGTCGAGGTTCGTTTGCTGTCGGCCGGCGCCGACCAGGACGCCGAGCTTGCCCAGTTGTACGCCGGCGCGCCTGGTCGCCCGGCAACCCCGCCCTTCGCGCTGGCGCCCGGCGAGGAGCGCCGGGTAAGGGCGGTCGCCGCGCTTCCCCGCGCCGCGATCGGGGCGATGACCGCCGCCGGCCGTCCGATGTTCGTGCCGGTCGTCGCGGTGAACGTCGTGTATCGGGCAGGGGAGGCCGCTGGCGCGACGATCGGTGGCCAGACCGCGCGCGCCTTCGTCGTCGGCGTCGAACGGCCGGACTCGGCCAAGCTCGCGCCGTTCTGGCTCGATGCGCCGGCGCGGATGCATCAGGCGGTCGCGGCGCGGGCGCATGGGGTCGGGGTGGAACGGTAGGGATGGGGAGTGTGCGAAGCGGTTACCCATCGCAGGTTCGGAACGGTTGGCTTCCCCGGCGGGTTCTCGCGCGACGAAACCCCTGAACCGCGGCGACAAAGTTATCCAGGGGGAATGATGGTGCCTGTTGAGGAGGCCGTAGTTAGCGTACCCGAAAGCCCGACGCGGTCGACCATTGATGAGCGTGTGCGCGCTCTTGACTGGTCGATGACGCCGCTTGGCGCCCCGGCGGCGTGGCCGCGCTCTTTCCGGACTGCGATGGATATCATCATCAGCTCCAGGCAGCCGATGTTCATTGCCTGGGGTCCCGAGCTGACGTTTTTCTACAACGACGCCTATGCGGACATCCTCGGCAACAAGCACCCCGCGGCGCTGGGACGGCCATTCCATCTAGTCTGGGCGGATGTCTGGGACGACATCAAGCCGCTGATCGAACGCGCGCTCGCGGGTGAGGCGACCTGGTCCGAGAACCTGCCGCTAACCACCGAACGCAACGGCTTTCCCGAGAATACGTGGTGGACCTTTTCCTACTCTCCCATACGCGATGACGAGGGGCGGATCGCGGGCATGTTCTGCTCCTGCATGGAGACAACCGTGCAGGTGCTCGCCGAACGGCGCTCGGCGGCCGAGCGCGAGCGATTGTTCGAGATGTCGCCCGATCTGTTCGGCGTGGCGACGTTCGACGGATTTCTCAAGTCCATCAACCCGGCATGGTCCCGCATCCTCGGTCGATCCGAAGAAGATCTTCTCGCGTATCCCTTTTCGGACATCATCCATCCGGACGATCTCGCCACGACCGCGGAGGTCGTCGTCAGGCTTGGCAAGGGCGAGCCGGTCCACCAGTTCCAGGTCAGGCTGCTGAAATCGAATGGCGACGCGGTTGCGTTCGCCTGGTCCGCGACACCCGACGGCGCCGACGGGGCCAAGCTCTTCTACACGGTCGGACGCGACATCAGTGAACAGCTTCGACGCGAGGAGATGCTTCGACAAAGTCAGAAGATGGAGGCGGTGGGGCAATTGACCGGAGGCCTGGCGCACGACTTCAACAACCTGCTGGCCGGCATCGCGGGCTCCCTGGAACTCATCACCATGCGCATGGCGCAGGGGCGGACGGCCGAGGTGGACAAGTACGTCACCGCCGCGCGCGGGGCCGCCAACCGGGCGGCGTCGCTCACGCACCGCCTCCTCGCTTTTTCGCGCCGCCAGACGCTGGCGCCCAAGTCGACCGACGTGAAGCAGCTCGTGTCGGGCATGGAGGATCTGATCGGTCGGACGATCGGGCCGCAGATCGAACTGGAGACGATCAACGCCGCGGGCCTGTGGCCAAGCCTGATCGACCCCAGCCAGCTCGAGAACGCGATATTGAACCTGTGCATCAACGCGCGCGATGCGATGCCGGACGGTGGCAAGATCACGATCGAGACCGGCAATCGCTGGTTCGACCGGGGCACGGCCAAGGAGCGCGGCGTCGAGCCGGGGCAGTACATCTCGTTGTGCGTCTCCGACACCGGCACGGGCATGACGCCCGAGGTGCAGGCCAGGGCCTTCGACCCCTTCTTCACCACCAAGCCGATCGGGGTCGGCACGGGATTGGGGCTGTCGATGATCTACGGTTTCGCGCGGCGATCGGGCGGCGCGGTCAGCATCTATTCCGAAGCCGGCCAGGGGTCGATGGTGTGCATCTACCTGCCGCGTCACCTGGGTCAGGCCGAGCAGGCGAACGCGCCCGCCGAGCTGTCCGCCGCCCCGCGTGGCGAAGGCGAAACGGTGTTGGTGGTCGATGACGAACCGACAGTCCGGATGCTGGTGAGCGAGGTGCTCGCCGACCTGGGCTATATCGCGATCGAGGCGGAGGACGGCGCCGCGGGGCTGCGGGTGCTCAACTCCGGCGCGCGCGTCGACCTGCTGGTGACGGACGTCGGACTTCCGGGCGGTATAAACGGACGACAGGTGGCCGATGCCGCGCGGTCGTTGCGTCCCGAATTGAAGGTGCTGTTCATCACCGGATACGCCGAGAACGCGGTGCTGAGCCATGGCCATCTCGACCCCGGCATGCACGTGATGACCAAGCCGTTCGCTATGCAGGCGCTCGCCAGCCGGATCCGGGAATTGATCGAGCAGGCCTGAGGGACGCGGACGCGGGAAGGGCGGCCCCGTCGCCGGGACCGCCCCTCTCGTCGCCGGCCGTCACGGGACTAAATCCCGTGACGGCGAACGGCGTTATACGCCGCCGGCCGGCCCTTCGACTGCCTGCAAGGCAGGCGCTCAGGACAGGCCTTGCGGGAGTGCGGGTTAGCTTGCGCTAGCCCGTCTCTCCCGCCGCGGCTTACTTGACTTCAACCGTCGCGCCGGCCGCCTCGAGCTGCGCCTTCAGCTTGGCGGCTTCTTCCTTGTTGACGCCTTCCTTGACCGCCTTGGGGGCGCCCTCGACCAGCGCCTTGGCTTCGGTCAGGCCGAGGGCGGTGATGGCGCGGACTTCCTTGATGACGTTGATCTTCTTGCCGCCGTCGCCGGTCAGGATCACGTCGAACTCGGTCTGCTCCTCGAC
>CAXTRJ010000288.1:0-3302 GCA_964246585.1 uncultured Sphingomonas sp.
GCCCCTCGCCGCGCCCAACCGGCTGCGCTTCCGCGCCGGGCGGCGGCGGCGGGCGTGGCACCGCAACTGCGTCGCCATCGGCCTCGCCGGCGGGTTTCTCGAGCCGCTCGAATCGACCTCGATCCACCTAATCCAGACCGCGATCATCCGGCTGCTGGCGTTGTTTCCCAAACGTGGCGTCGACCCGCATCTGGTGGCGCGGTTCAACCGCGATACCGCCGCCGAATACGCCGCGGTCCGCGATTTCGTCATCGCGCATTACGCGCTCACCGCCGGGCGCGACGAATCGTTCTGGCGCGCGGTGCGCGATGCGCCGCCGCCCGACACGCTGGTTGCCCGGATCGAGGCGTTCCATGAGACGGGCACGATCCTCTACGACCGCGGCGACCTGTTCGGCCCGACCAACTGGCTGGCGGTGCTGACCGGCCAGGGCGTCCGCCCGCGCGACCACCACCCGCTCGCCGACGCGATCCCCGCCGACACGCTATCGCAAAGGTTCGCCGCGCTAGAGGCGCGCGCCGCCGCGATGCTGGCGGAACTGCCGCCCCATGCCGACTTCATCGCTCGCCACTGCGCGATGGATCAGGGGCCGGTCGATTAGGGGATGTTGAGCTCCGCCACCACGTCATAGGCGTCGCCCCGGTAGTAGCTTTGGGTGAACTCCGCCGCGCGGCCATCGGCGAGGAAGCCGCGGCGCTCGATGAACAGTCCCGGCTGCCCCGCCTCGATGCCCAGCGCCTCCGCCTGCTCGGCGTTAAAGGCGATCGCGCGCAACCGTTGCAGCGCGCGGACCGGTCGATGCCCGGTCCCGTCGAGCGCGGCGTAGAGCGATTCGTCGACCACCGCGACCGACGGCAGACAATAGCCGGGGATGGTCGCATACTCGATCGCCATCGACTGGCCGTCGGCGTAGCGGATACGGTGGAACCGGTAGATCATCGAGCCGGGCGACAGTCCCAGCGACAGCGACTCCTCGGGCGTGACCCCACCGACCGACTTGCTGACCCACTCGCTCGACGGCTGGCGACCGCGCGAGATCATGTCCTCGGAAAACGACGACAGCTTGGAAAAGCTCTTCTCCACCCGCGACCCGACGACAAATGTGCCGGCGCCGCGACGGCGCGTCAGCAGGCCTTCGTTGACCAGCCCGTCGACCGCCTTGCGGACGGTGATGCGCGACACGTCGAATTCGCTCGCCAAGTCGCGCTCGGTCGGGATCGCGTCGTCGGGGGCGACGGTCTGTTCGGTGATGGCGTCGCGCAACACCTTTTGCAGTTGCAGGTAGAGCGGCGTCGGATCAGCCTTCTGGAGCGGACCGACCGACTCGCGCAACGACACCCAACTCTCCCACCCCGCGCATGCCCGATGCCGGGTTACCGTCACGGGTAGTGGATCACCCGCTCCCCGCCGTCAATCCGGCGACGAACCGCTCGCCGCATCCGGGCCCGCCGCGTCCAGGACGGCGCGGATCAACGCGGCGTCGGCGGTGTCCTGCGATATCTCCCACACCATCACGCCGGCCCCTTGCGCCATCGCCAGCTTCGCCTTGCGCGCCAGCGTGTCGGTGCCGTTATAGGTGATGTAGTCGCACCCGGCGCAGCGTTTCCCGACCACGTCGCCCCGCGCCGCGCCCGCGCCGAACTCGGTCACGATCTCGCGATAGGTGTAGTTCGGCCGGTACTTGCCATAGCCATAGCCGTAGAATGGCAGCCCGAGCACCAGTCGCTCCTGTGGCACTCCGCGCGCGCGCCACAGCGCCATGTCGCGCTCCGCCTGGGCCAACGGCGCATGCTCGTCGCCCGGCTTGCCCCAGCTGGGGCCGATCCAGTCATAGGCCATGACATTGACCAGGTCGAACCACGGCACCGACGCGACCGGCACCATCCCGCCCTCGTAGGACGCGGTGGCGCAGGTCAGCAGCTTGCCGCGCTGGCGCAGCGCCGCGCCCAGCTCGGCGATGAAGGGCACGTAGTTGCCTTCCTTGTCGATGGCGGTCAGCACGGCGCCCTCCAGGTCGACGTCGATGCCGTCGAGGCCCTCGGCGTCGAGGAACGCCACGAGATTGCCGACCACCGCCGCGCGCGTCGCCGGTCGCAGCATCGTCGCCCAGTCGCCCGAACAGCCCGGGATGGCGCCGCCGCCCAGCGATATCAGCACCTTCGCCCCGACCTTGTGGACCGCGCCGACCGCCGCGCGGAACGACGCGAGCGACACCGCCCCGCCGGCGCCGCCCGACATGCAGGCCATCCGGTCGCCCGCGACGACCGCGCCGCCCGGCGCGGGGTTGACGAAGGCGAGGTTGATATGGGTGTAGCGGTCGAGCGCGGCGGTCGCGACGATCTGGTCCAGTCCCTTGAACGCGGGGACGTAGCCGACGGCGACCGGGCGTGGCCGATCCTGCGCCGTCGCCGCGCTCGCCGGCAGCATCGCCGTGACCCAGACCCCGATCAACGCCCTGAACCTCATCACGACTCGCTCCTGACCACGCCAATCTAATACCAGACTAATCGGCTTGCCCGTGCTGTCCAGTCGGCTTACCCTGGCAACAAGCGATTGACCGGCTCGTTCCGCCATGACAAATTCAGGACCAGAACAAGTGGAGACGGTGATGCGGCGACTTCTCACCTCGGTGGCCATCGGCGCGGCCGCGTTCACCCCGGCTGGTATGGGACAGGCGCAAACGGCCCAGGTCTCCGGGCAGGGCGACCTCGACCGCCTCGCCAATACGCTCGGCTACCGTTTCACGATCATCGACAACAACCCGGCCGATTGCCCGGGCGGCGCCGGCGGTTGCTTCGTGTCGGAAATCGCGATCACCGCGCCGGACGGCCTGCCGCGATCGCTGGCGGACGCCGGGCTGGAACTCCGCTTCGGCCATGTCAGCCGCTTGGCGAAGGTGGATAGCGACCTGTTCAGCCATCGCCTGATCAATGGCGACCTCAACGCGCTGGTGCTGCGCCCCGGCGGGACGCTGGCGCCGGGCCGGACCCACCGTATTCGACTGACCAGCGAGGGGCATTTCTTTTCCCGCTTCTTCGCCATGCCCAACGCCCACCTCGCCGCGCGCGGGATGCAGGCGCGCGTGATCGCCGCCACGCGGCCCGCTACCGATCCGGAGACCGGGCTCGAGCTGCTGCCCTTCGTCGCGCCAATGACCGACGAGGCGTCGCTCGCCACCGCCCGGGCGGAGGACCGCACGACTTGGCTGACGCCCGCGCGCGCCTTCGCCCGCTACGCCGAACGCGGGCAGGCGACCGCGTCCGACGTCGCGATCCTGCCCAAGCCGACCAGCGCCTCGCGAC
>CAXTRJ010000289.1:0-3294 GCA_964246585.1 uncultured Sphingomonas sp.
CGACATAGCCTTGCGCGGTCACGCTTTGCGCGTCCGCCGTGACCGGCCGCGCTTCCCAGGCGGGGCGCGGGGCGGGCAGGGCGGTGACTTCGTCCGAGCGATCGGGCGCGGGGAGCTGAACCGACGGTACACGCCCGGCCGGTGGCGGCGGCGTGCGGTCGGCCACCACCGGCGCATCGGCTTGCGGCAGGCATCCGGCGAGCGTCGTCGCCAGCACTCCCGCGATCAGCCGCGAACCCGGCATCGCCCACCCCCTAACGATAGACCTCGCCCAGTGTCGCCAGCGACGGCCCATGCGTCAGGTCGAGGTGGAGCGGCGTCACCGCGACATAACCGTCGGCGACCGCGTCGAGGTCGGTCGTGTCGGTCGGCGTGTGCGGCACCCGGCCGAGCCCCAGCCAGTAATAGTCGGCCCCGCGCGGGTCGGTGCGTCGCTCGATCACCGAGCGGCCATGGTCGCGCAGCCCCTGACGCACGACGCGCACCCCCTTCACGTCTTCCGGCGCGGCGGCGGGGAAGTTGATGTTGACCACCGTGCGCGGCGCCCAGGGCGCGTGCAGCAACGGCCGCAACACCCGCTCGCCCCACGCCTCGGCGGCGTCGAACGACACCGCCGCGCCCGCCTCCTCCTCGGCGTAGCGCTGGCTCAGCGCGACCGAGCGGATGCCGGCGAGCGCTCCTTCCATCGCCGCCGAGACGGTACCCGAATAGCTCACGTCCTCGGCCAGGTTGGCGCCCCGGTTGACCCCCGACAGGATCAGGTCGGGCCGGCCGTCGCGCATCACCTGACCCAGCGCCAGCATCACCGCGTCGGTCGGCGTCCCCGCCACCGCATAGCGCCGCTCCGCGAAGCGCCGCAGCCTGAGCGGCCGGGTGATCGTCAGCGATCGCCCGGTGCCCGACTGCTCCTCCGCCGGGGCGACGATCCACACGTCGTCGGACAAGGTCGCCGCGATCCGCTCAAGCACTTCGAGGCCCGGCGCGTGATAACCGTCGTCGTTGGTCAGCAGGATACGCATCAACGCTTTGGCTCCAGTCGTTTCAGCCCGGGCAGATAGGGCGCGAGCGCGTCGGGGATGGCGACGACGCCATCCTCCTGCTGGTAATTCTCGATCACCGCGACGAGCGTCCGGCCGACCGCCAGGCCCGAGCCGTTGAGCGTGTGGACGAACCGCGTCGCCTTTTCGCCCGTTGGCCGATAGCGCGCGTTCATCCGCCGGGCCTGGAAATCGGTGCAGGTCGAGCAGCTCGATATCTCGCGGTAGCGGCCCTGGCCGGGTAGCCATACCTCTAGATCGTAGGTCCGCGCGGCGGAAAACCCCATGTCGCCGGCGCACAGCTTCATCCGGCGATACGCCAGCCCGAGCGCGTCGAGCACGCCTTCGGCGCAGGCGGTCATCCGCTCATGCTCGTCCTCCGACGCGTCCGGGGTGACGATCGACACCATCTCGACCTTGTCGAACTGGTGCTGGCGGATATAGCCGCGCGTGTCGCGCCCGGCCGCGCCCGCCTCCGACCGGAAGCACGGCGTCAGCGCGGCGAAGCGCAGCGGCAGCTCGGCTTCGGAGATGATCTTCTCGCGGACGATGTTGGTCAGCGACACCTCGGCGGTCGGGATCAGCCAACGGCCGTCGGTGGTGCGGAACAGGTCGTCGGCGAACTTGGGCAGTTGCCCCGTCCCGAACACCGCCTCGTCGCGGACGAGGAGGGGCGGGGAGACCTCCTCGAAGCCATGCTCGCGGGTCAGCCGGTCGAGCATGAATTGGCCGAGCGCGCGGGACAGGCGGGCGGCGGGGCCGCGTACCAACGTAAACCGCGAGCCCGCGATCGCCGCGCCCGTCTCGAAATCGAGCCCCAGCGCCGGCCCGATCGCGTCGTGCTCGCGTGGGGTAAAGGCGAATTGGGGAGGCGCGCCGCGCTCGTGCATTACGACATTGTCGTTCTCGACCAAGCCATCGGGAACGTCGGCGAACGGCAGGTTGGGCAGCGCGGCCAGCCGATCGTCGAGCGCGGCGCCGAGCGCCCGTTCCTCGGTCTCCAGCGCGGGCAGTCGCTCCTTGAGCGCGCCCACCTCGGCCATCAACGCGGCGGCGGCATCCTCGTCGCGCTGGGCCTTGGCGGCCCCGATCGCCTTGGAGGCTTCGTTGCGCCGCGCCTGGCCGGCTTGCAGTTCGGTGGTCAGCTGACGACGACGCTCGTCCAGCGCGACCAGATCGCGCGCGCCGGCATCGACCTCGCGCCGGGCCAGCGCCGCGTCGAACGCGGCGGGGTCATCGCGGATCAGGCGGATGTCGTGCATGGCCCGGGGCTATGGCGGCGCGGGCGGGGCTTCGCAACCCGGCGTGGGGCAGGGGCGTTCACCACCCGAACCATCAAAGGAGAAGCCTGTGCAGCTGTCCCACAACTCGGTCGTGCTCGTCGCCGACGGTCGCAAGATGCTGTTCCTGCGCAACGAAGGCGACGGGGTGCATCCCAAGCTCGTCGTCGAGGCCGCGCAGGAGCATCCCAACCCCGCGACCCGCGACCAGGCGACCGACGCCGCCGGCCGCGCCTCGACGCCGCAGGGTGTTCGCGGCTCCTCGGTCGAGCCGACCGACTTCCACCAGCTGGAGGAGGACCGCTTCGCCGCCGAGGTCGCCGACCTGCTGAAGAAGCGCGCGCTGGCGAACGATTTCGAGTCGCTGATCGTCGTCGCCCCGCCCAAGACGCTGGGCGAGCTGCGCAAGCATTACCACAAGGAGGTCAGCGCCAAGCTGACCGGCGAACTCGCCAAGGATCTGACCGGGCACCCCATCCCCGACATCGAGAAAGCGGTGGCGAACGCCTGACCCGACAAACGAAACGGGCCCGCGCCGTGGTGACGCGGGCCCGCTTTGTCCGCCCAGACCTTAGTTTCGATCAGGCCGCGATCACCGTCCGCTTGGCGAAGCGCTTGCGCGCGACCAGCGCGGCGGCGGCGGCGCCGAACAGCAGCACCATCGGCGGGGCGGGGACCGGCGCGGGCGGCCCGTCGGGGGAGCCCGGCGGCGGCGTCGGAGTGTCCGGGTTGTGCGGCGGTTTCCAACCGCCCCAGCCCTTGCTGCTGGAGCCGTACTGGTCCTGGTCTTGATGCTGATTCTGGTTCTGGTGTTGGTTCTGGTTCTGGCTTTGCTCGTTCTTGTTGGTGTTGTTGTTGTAATTGGCGTTGTTGTTCTTGTTGTCGATGTCGACGCTGACGTTCCCCGAGCTCGAACTCGACACGCTACCCGACGAGGACGACGTGCTGCTGACGTTGACGCTGGACGTCGATGAGGT
>CAXTRJ010000290.1:0-3280 GCA_964246585.1 uncultured Sphingomonas sp.
ACCGGCGCGCGCGCGCATCGCGTCCAGCGCCGGCGCGCCGCCCGCCTCGTCGGCGAAGAACAGCGCGCGGTTCTCGGGCCAGTCGCGCAGAAGGGCCGCGAGCTTCACCGGCTCGGCCAGTTCGGGCAGCGCGGTGCGGCCGCATTGCTCGGCCGCCTCCACCATGTGCGCGCGTAGGCGATCGGTGTTGGGCTTGTCGACCACCGTCCGCCGCGTCACCACCGGTACCAGCCGCGCGACGCCCAACTCGCACGCCTTTTCCACCATCCAGTCGACCCGCCCCTTCTTCAGCGGCGCGGCGCACAGCCATAGGTCGGGCACCGCCTCACGCTCCCGCAGGCGATCGGTCACATCAAGGACGAGGTCGCGCTTGCCGACCGACGCCGCCGTCGCCAGCCACTCGCCGGTGCGATCGTCGAACAGCTTGACCGGCTCGCCCGGCTTCAACCGCATCACCGAGCCGAGATAATGCGCCGCCGGCCCGGACACGGCGAGCGAACCGGGGACGAGCGGCTGGTCGACGAACAGCCTCGGGGTGGACTGGGGCGGCCAGGCGGGGGTGGCGGGCATGGGGCGCGACTAACCTTCAATGCAGGGCGAATGTTACAGCGACACCAGCGTCAAATATCAACGATCATCATGCTGACCAGCGCGTTTCCGCAACTCAAGACGCTCGCACTTTGCAGCTCTGGTTTGACGGATCAACTTCGGCCAGTGCCGCGCGTATCGCCACCCGTGGCTGCTTCACCTCCGCGAGTTCCGGGGTTTCTACGCGGATATGTTCGACGCCCCCACGCCACTGGCGACGCCACCAGTCACTTCCCGCCGCCTTCCCGACTGTCGGCAACCAGACACGGGCATAGCCCAGCAATTCGTCGGGTGGGACAAGGCCCCGTTCGTCAGCGAGAGCGTGCGACAGATCCTTGGCAAGCTCTACGTTCGGAACGCCCCTCATGTCTCTCGAGCGTTGCTCGAGCTCCTCGACCACGCCCTGCTTCGCGATGGCCCATGCGGGCCCGGTAAAACCTTCCGTGTTCAGGGCGCACGTCGTCTTTCTCAAACCGACCACGCCCGAGCGCCACTGACCGGTTTCCACATTATCCCAGAGCAGGAACAGGCGATGGCCGTTTTCGCCATTCTCGATGAAAAGCCCGGTCTTGCCGGGCGGGCTGTCCGGCTTCGCGCGTGTCAGCCGTTGGTTGACCGCCCGAACCGCCACCATGTCCATCAACATCGATTGCATCTGTCGCTTGCGGTTCGCCGGCGGCGCGGGCGCGGGCGTGGGCATGGCGACGCTGATCGTGGCCACCATGCGTCCCTGCCGGTGGTCCGAGTAGCTGATCGGCGCGATGCGATCGGGCCGAAAGGTCGGGGCCGCGGCCCGTTCGGGCGTGGGACCGACACCGTGCCAATCGCCGAACCGTTGTCGGATGAGCGCCTTCATCTTCGCCGGGTCGACATCCCCGACGACCACGATCATCAGGTTCTCCGGGCGATATAGACGGTGATAGAGAGCGCGGATGGTCTGGATGCTCGCCGTCGGCACGTCGTCGTGGTTCTGCGCGTCGATGGCGTCATTGGGCGAACCGGGGGCGACGGCGGTGATATAGGCGGCATAGGTGAGGTTGCCGGCCTTCCTCCCGGCCATTTCGCGCATGACGTCCGCCCGTTGATCGTCGACGGCGTCGGCCCGCAGCGTCATGTCACCGGCGACTTCGCGAAACAGCATCAGCAACGTGTCGAGATCGACGGAGCGCGTGTCGCGGGTGGACAGGAACAGATTGGTTTCCCGCCAACTGTTCGTTCCGGCGCTGGGGGCCGGGAATGTGAGGGGCAGGCCGATCCGGACGAAACGGCGCAGGTCGTCGGGCGCGCTGGTGGTCGGACTGACCAAGGCGAGGTGCTCGAGCAAATGGGTCAGGCCGCGCTCTCCCGGTCGCCGTTCGGCGATGAACCCGCCCTCGATGCGCATGAGCAGCCCGACGCCGGGCTCGTTCGATGGCCGGGGCAGGATGGCATAGCGTAGACCGTTCGGGAGCCGTCCCTGCACCACGGGTCGCCAGGCACCTTCGGGTAAGGACACGGTACGAACCGCGGAGTTTTGCGGGTCTGATGGCGATTCGCTGACTCGCCAGGCGAACGCGGCGGCCGGCAGGGTCAGGCACGTCAGCAGCCAAGCGGCACCCCGTAGTCGCACGGTCAAATCTCCTCGCGGCGGTGCCGATCGTCCGACTGGAGCCGCCGGCGCTGATCCAGATCGTGAAAGGTGTTTGAGGCGACAGCGTGGCGATGAGTATCGCGACGGACCGCCGCCGCGACTCGCTCAGCCCCTCGATCGCCGCCGCCACACCCGCCGCGCGACGATCCACGCCAGCAATAGCGCCACGCCCACGGTGAATACGCCCAGCGCGACGACGCCGGCGACGCGGACGATGGCCCAGAACAGCGCCTCGATGAAGCGGCCGATCGCGACCGACAGGCCGATCATCGGGCGGGGCGGATCGTGGACACGCGCCTTCCCTAGCCCGCCCGGGCTTGCGCGCCAACGGCCGCGTTTCTACGCCCGCCCGGTGACCGCGCCCGACACCGTTCCCGACAGCGAGCATCGCGGACTCGTCGCGCTGCTCCCCGCTCGCCTGCGCGCCTTCGCGCTGCTCGCCCGGTTCGACCGGCCGATCGGCTGGTGGCTGCTGTTCTGGCCCGGCGCCTGGGCCGTCGCGCTCGCCGGCGGCGCGGTCGAGCGGTGGCGGTTGATCTTGTGGTTGCTGCTCGGCGCGATCGCGATGCGCGGGGCTGGGTGCGTCTACAACGACATTGTCGACCGCGACCTCGACGCCCGCGTCGCGCGCACCCGTGGGCGGCCGTTGGCGAGCGGCGCGGTGAGCGTACGCGCCGCTTGGGTCTGGCTAGCGCTGCTCTGCCTCGTCGGGCTCGTCGTCCTCGTCCAGCTGCGCCCGTTCGCCGCCGCCGTCGCGGTCGCCAGCCTGCTGCTCGTCGCCGCCTACCCGTTCATGAAGCGGATCACCTGGTGGCCGCAGGCGTGGCTCGGCCTCGTCTTCTCCTGGGCGGCCTTGGTTGGTTGGGCGGAGGTGGCGGGGGCGCTCACGGCGCCGATGCTGCTGCTGTACGCCGGGTCGGTCGCCTGGGTGATCGGCTATGACACGATCTACGCGCTTCAGGACCGCGAGGACGACGCGCTGGTCGGGGTGCGCTCGTCGGCGCTGAGGCTCGGCGGCGCGGTGCGTGGCGGGGTGGCGCTGGCCTACGCCGGTGGCGGGGT
>CAXTRJ010000291.1:0-3263 GCA_964246585.1 uncultured Sphingomonas sp.
GCCTCGACAACGAGGCCAAGTCGCTGATTCAGCAGAACCCCGGAATCTTTTGATAGAAGGGTATTTAAGATGACACGCAACGCCGTCCTCCTCGCCGCCGCGCTCGGCCTCCTGCCCACCGCCGCCGTGGCGCAGCGCGATCCGGCCTACGCCGCCGCCCGCGCCGCCGGGCAGGTCGGCGAGCAGCCCGACGGCTATCTCGGCATCGTCGGCGCCGGCTCGGCCGAGTTGCGCGCGGTGGTCAGCAACATCAACATCCAGCGCAAATCCGCCTACACGCAAAAGGCGTCGGCCAGCGGCGCGACCGTCGAACAGCTCGCCTTCACCAGCGGCTGCAATCTCGTCGCGCAGACCGGCGCGGGCGAGAAGTACAAGGCCCCCTCGGGCGTGTGGAAGACCCGCACGGCGGCGGCGCCCGAACGTGACGGGCGGTGCGTGTGAGGCCCTTTGGAGAGTAAGCGCACCACCATTCCATGTTCCACCCCGGCGAAGGCCGGGGCCCAGTTACGATGGTCGATGTGACGTAGGCGCCGCGCTCTCGGCCAACGCCACCTGACTGGGCCCCGGCCTTCGTCGGGGTGGAGCCTGGGATTGGTGGGCTACTCACTCCCCCCATCCGGTTGACTCGCCCCCCCACGCTTTCTAAGGGGGCCTTGCCTTGGCGGGGTCGCTCGCCGCCGCGCGTTTCTTTGTCCAGAGTATGTCAAAGGCAAGGAGATTTAGCGTGGCGGAGGACGGTTCCGGACAGGACACCCACGGCGTCGACGACCCACGGCTCACTTCGCTCGATCGGCGATTGCGGGACGCGCGGGCCGAGGAGGCGCGGCGGACGGGGACGACGGACGCGACGACCGAGCGGGGCTACTCGCAAGGCAACCGCGTCCTCTCCGCGTTGATCGGGAGTCTCGTCGGCAGCGCGCTGATCGGCTGGCTCATCGACCGCTGGTTCGGCACCGCGCCCTGGGGACTGATCGTGCTGCTGTTCCTCGGGATCGGCGTCGCGTTCAGGCAAGTCATTCGGATCGGAGGCGAACGCCCGGAATAACCGGGCTTTTGTCGTATTGGGGAAGCAAGGGTCGTGGCAGGCGGGCATTCAGAGGCGGCGACGGGCGCGGCGGCGGAGCCGGGCCGGATCGACCCGATGCACCAGTTCCTGATCGAGCCGGTGTTCGGCGAGGGCTGGACGCTGTTCGGCCAGAACATCGCCTTCACCAATTCCGCTTTGTGGATGGTGATCACGCTCGCCGCCCTGTGGCTGTTCATGATCGGCGGGATGCGCCGCGAGCTCGTCCCCGGCCGCTGGCAGGCGGCGGTGGAGGGTTTCACCGGCTTCGTCTCGAATATGCTCGTCTCCAACATCGGTCCGGCGGGAAAGCGCTTCGTTCCCTACGTCTTCTCGCTGTTCATGTTCATCCTGTTCGCCAACGTGATCGGCCTGATGCCGGTCGGCATCGTGCCCGGCGTCCACCCCTTCACCATCACCAGTCATCTGACGGTGACGGGCGTGCTGGCGATCATCAGCTTCGCGATCGTCCTGATCGTCGGCTTCGGCAAGCACGGCTTCCACTTCTTTTCGCTGTTCGTTCCCCACGGCACGCCCGCGCTGATGATCCCGCTGATCTTCGTGGTCGAGCTGATGAGCTTCCTCGTCCGCCCGTTCAGCCTCGGGCTGCGGCTGTTCGTCGCGATGACTGCGGGGCATATTCTCTTGAAGGTGCTCGCGGCCTTCGTCATCAACGGCATCAACCTCGGGCCGGGCTACGCCGTGCTGATCACCGTGCCCAGCTTCATCCTGATGATCGGCATCACCCTGCTCGAACTGCTGGTGGCCGCGATCCAAGCCTATGTCTTCGCGCTGTTGACCTCGGTCTACCTCAACGACGCGGTCAACCTGCACTGACCTCTCGACTTTCTCAACATTCGACACTGGAGTGAATAGCATGGACGCAGAAGCCGCAAAGATGATCGGCGCCGGTCTGGCCGCGATTGGCATGGGCCTCGCCTCGCTGGGCGTGGGCAACGTGTTCGCCAAGTTTCTGGAAGGCGCGCTGCGCAACCCAGGCGCGGCGGACAGCCAGCAGGGCCGCCTGTTCATCGGCTTCGCCGGCGCCGAGCTGCTCGGCCTGCTCGCCTTCGTCACGATGATCATCCTGCTGTTCGTGGCGTAAGGCCGACCGGGTCGGTCGGCCCGGCCGGCCGGCTCGCCGGTTCGACGTCACGTTCGGACACACAGGAACCACCATGCCCCAGATCGCCCAGATCGCCTCGACCTACGCGTCCCAGATCTTCTGGCTGCTCGTCACCTTTGGCCTGATGTATTTCGTCATCGGCCGGGGGATGGTGACCCGCATCGAGGCGACCGTCGACGCGCGCGACGCCCGCATCGCCGGCGACTTGGCGCAAGCCGAGGCCGCCCGCCGCGAGGCGGATCGGACCGAGGAGGCGTGGCGCGTCAACACCGAGGCGGCGCGCGCCGCAGCGCAGGCCGAGACGACCGCCGCCAAGGCGCAAGGGACGGCCAGCTTCGAGGCGCAGATGCGCACCGCCGACGCCGAACTGGCCGAGCGGTTGGGCCATCACGACCTGGCCATCGCCAACGCCAAGGCGGAGGCGCTGGCCAACATCCAGGCGATGGCGGCGGAAGCGGCCCGGGAGATGGTCGCCAAGCTGTCGGGGGCGCCGGTCACCGCCGAAGCCGCCTCCGACGCGGTACGAAGGGTCACGGCGCATGGCTGACGCCAGAACCGATGGGAGCGCCCGCGTGGCGGACAATCTGGCCGACGCGGCCTCGTCGCAACCCCTGGCGCCGGCGGACATCCGCGACGGCAGCGGGCTGACGAACGAGATCCATCAGCCGGGCGGGGTCGAGCATGTCGTCGAGCCCGTTGACAACGTCCTCGGGCTCAACTCGACCGGGTGGGTCGCGGTGGCGATGCTCGTCGTGCTCGTCATCATGCTGGTCAAGAAGGTGCCGGCGACCATCGCCCGTTCGCTCGACGCGCGCATCGCCGGCATTCGCGAACAGCTCGACGAGGCGTCGCGCTTGCGCAAGGAGGCCGAGGCGCTCCGCGCGGAGTATGAGGCCAAGGCCGAGGCGGCCGACGCCGACGCCGAGACGATGCGCGCCAACGCGCACGCCGAGGCCGGCGCGATCCTCGCCAAGGCCAAGCACGACGCCGAGGAGCTGATGGCCCGCCGCGCCCGCATGGCCGAGGACCGCATCGCCGCCGGGCGCCGGTTCTACAACGCCAACGTGCGCGTCT
>CAXTRJ010000292.1:0-3249 GCA_964246585.1 uncultured Sphingomonas sp.
CGCCGGCCGTTACCCCAACGACGTCCTGATCTCCGGGTTCGACATCCTGTTCTTCTGGGACGCGCGGATGATGATGCAGGGGCTGCATTTCCTGGGCGAGGTGCCGTTCGAGACGCTGTACCTCCACGGGCTGGTTCGCGCCGCCGACGGGCAGAAGATGTCGAAGTCGAAAGGCAACACCGTCGACCCGCTCGGCCTGATCGACAAATACGGCGCCGACGCGCTGCGGTTCTTCATGGCGGCGATGGAAAGCCAGGGCCGCGACATCAAGATGGACGAGCGCCGGGTCGAGGGGTACCGCAACTTTGCGACCAAGCTGTGGAACGCGGCGCGCTTCTGCCAGGCGAACGGCATCGGCGGATCAACCACGCTGGAGCCGCCGGCGGCGACGCTCGCCGTCAACAAGTGGATCGTCGCCGAGACGATCGCCTGCGTCCAGGAGATGGACCTGGCGCTCGCCGACCTGCGTTTCGACGCGGCCGCGAACGCGATTTATCAGTTCGTCTGGAGCCGGTTCTGCGACTGGTACCTCGAACTGATCAAGCCGCGGATGGTCGGCGACGAACGCGGCGCGATCGACGACGAGAGCAAGGCGGTGGCGGGCTGGGTGCTCGACCAGATCCTGGTGCTGCTCCACCCGTTCATGCCCTTCATCACCGAGGAGTTGTGGCACGCGCTGGAGCCCGAACGGCCGGAGCTGATCATCGCGAGCTGGCCCAAGTCGGATGCGCGCGCGATCGAACCGGAGGCGAGCCGCGAGGTCGATTGGCTGATCCGGCTGGTCGGCGAGATACGCGCGGCGCGGACGGAGCTGAACATATCGCCTGGTGTACGATTACCGCTTCACGTCCGCGATGCTTCCCCGGCCACCATCGAACGGATGACGCGGCAGGCTTCGGCTATCACCCGTCTGGCGCGTGTCGACCTGGCGCAAGGTGAAGCGGGCGCGGGTGGCGCCGCGCAGGTCGTCGTCGACGAAGCGACCTTCATCCTGCCACTCGAAGGCGTGGTCGATCTCGACGCCGAGCGCGCGCGGCTCGCCAAGGCGATCGCCGCCGCCGAGAAGGAGCGGGATGCGCTGTCCGCCCGTCTAGGCAACGCCAGCTTCGTCGATCGGGCCAAGCCCGAAGCGGTGGAAAAGGCGCGCGCCGACCACGCCGACAAGATGGCCGAAGCGGCGCGGCTGCACGCGGCGCTGGGGCGGTTGGGCTAGGTAGGGGACTCATACGGTCCACTCGCTGACGACGGCGGCGAGGGCGAGGCCGGCGAGGTAATTGCGGGCGAGACGGTCGTATCTGGTAGCGATGCGTCGCCAGTTCTTGAGCCGACAGAAGAGGCGCTCGATCTGGTTGCGGCGGCGGTAGGCGCGACGATTCAGCGGGTAGGGCGTGTGCCTTGTGGCCGTGGACGGGATCACGGCGGTGATCCGCCGCTCGGCGAGCCAGCGCCGCAGCCGGTCGGCGGCGTATGCCTTGTCGGCGATGACCCGTTTGGGTGGGGCGACCGCTTCGAGCAACGGCACCGCCATGTTGATGTCGGCGACGTTGCCGGGCGTCAGGCCGAAGGCGACCGGCCTGCCGTAAGTATCGGCCAGACAATGGACTTTGGACGTGCGACCGCCGCGCGAGACGCCAACCGCTTGCGCCCACTCCCCCCTTTTGCGCCGCTTGCCGATCGATGCGCCTTTACGTGCGTGCTATCCAGCATGAGCTCGGCCGGAACGTCGCCCGATGCCGCCAGCTTCTCGAACATACGCTGCCATATGCCGCGCTGCGACCAGCGGTTGTACCGGTTGTACACCGTGGTGGCCGGTCCGTACTCGGGCGGCACATCGCGCCACCGGCACCCGACTTTCAGCAAATGGAGGATGCCCGACAGCACCCGCCTGTCGTCCACCCTGGGCTTGCCGGGCTTTCCATGCGGCAGATGCGGATCGATCTTCGCCCAAGCCTCGTCAGACAACCAGAACAACCGTGCCATCGCAGCCTCCCAAGCCGAACCCAATCAGCACGGTAGAACGCGCGAGATTACAACAAGTTGTATAGGTTCTCTACCTCGGATCCAGACCCGTAACTGGCGATGGTCGTGATCGCCCGGAGAGCCCCGCTGGCAAGGAGCGCGGCGCGGACGCGTAGCTGAAGCTACGCGCAAGCGAGCGACGTAGCCAGCGGGGCTCTCCGGGCGACCGCGTAGCGGCGGGCCGGATTTGGCCCACAGGGGTGTCTCTCGTCGGTTACGATGCAAACAGCATCGCGCCCTCCTCGTTCCTACCTGTGACCCAAATCCGGCTCCGTCACGACCGTCGCCAGTTACGGGTCTGGACCCTAGCCGCGCGACAGCGTGATCGTCGCGTCGAGGCCGCCGCTGGGCCGGTTCGTCAACGCGATCTCTCCGCCCGCCTCGCGCACGATGGCTTGCGCCAACGCGAGGCCAAGGCCGATGCCGCCGGTATCGCTGTTGCGCGACGTCTCCAGCCGGGTGAACGGGTCGAACACGTCGGCGAGGCGGTCGGGTGGGATGCCGGGGCCCTGGTCGGTGACGATGATCTCGACCGACGAGGCCGTGGACTTGATCCGCACGATCGCGCCCCCGCCATATTTGATCGCGTTCTCGATCAGGTTGCGGACCGCGCGCCGCATCAGCGACGGGCGGAGCCGCAGCGTGATCCGCCCGCTGTCGACGAAGGCGACCTCCCGACCCAGGTCGCGGAAGTCTTCGACCACCGCGTCGACCAGCGCGCCCAGGTCGACGTCGGTCGGCGGCTCGCTCGGGCGGCCGAGCCGAGCCAGCGACAGGATGTCGTCGAGCATCCGGTTCATGTCGGCGATCGTCTCGACCATGCGGGCGCGGTCGGCGTCGTCCTCGACCGATTCGATCCGGACGCGCAGCGCGGCCAGCGGCGTCCGGAGATCGTGGCCGATCGCGCCGAGCATCCGGTCCTTTTCGCCGAGCATGGCGGTGACCCGGAGACCCAACGCATTGAACGCGGCGATCAGGACGCGGACGTCGTCTGGTCCGCGCTCGGCGACGGGTTCGGGCGGGGCGCCCGGCCTGAAGCGCTCGGCCGCCGTGGCCAGGTCGCGCAACGGGCGGGCGATGCGGCGACCGATCCACAGCACGGGCAGCAGCACGACGGCGTAGAGCACCAGCGTCTGGGCGAGCAGCCGCCAGATCAGCGCGAGGTCGCGGCCGCGCCAGGGCACGCGGGTGACGAGCCAGCCGCGGGGCTGCTCCACCGCGATGACGAGG
>CAXTRJ010000293.1:0-3236 GCA_964246585.1 uncultured Sphingomonas sp.
TGCGGGTGGAGCGACGGCACGCTGGACGTGCTGGAGGTGACCCGCGACGCCGACCGCCGCGCGCGCGTGACGCCCGGCCTCGCCGAACAGCGCCGCCATGAGGTCGGACGCGCCGTTCGCCACCTTGGGCTGGTCGGTGAAGCCGGGCGCGGAGTTGACGAACACGCCCAGCTTGACGATCCGCTCGACCCGGTGGAGCCCGCCCAGCGCCGCCTTGATCTGCGCGACGACCATCAACCCGCACGCCCGCGCCGCCTCCACCCCGTAATCGAGGTCGCGGTCCTCGCCGACCCGCCCAGTCATCACCTGCCCGCCCCGGAACGGCAACTGCCCCGAGACGTGGAGCAGCCCGCCGGCGGCGACCGCCGGGACATAGGACGCGATGGGCGCGGCGGCGGCGGGGAGGACGAGGCCGAGTTCGGCGAGCTTGCGGTCGATGCGGTCGGTCATGGCGATGCGCTCAACACGCCTCGGCGGGAGCGGTCAAGTCTGGGGCGGTCAAGCCCGGCGCTGGCACCCCCGCGGCGAAACGATCGGCGATCCACGCCCGCGCCTCGCGCCAGTCGTCGATCCGGGCGTGGGCGGCGGGGGCCGGCGGCGACACCGCCGCCAGCTCGGGCTCGGAGATCATGTGCAGCCGGTGGACGCCCGGCGCGTGGCGCGCGACCGAGTCGTGATGCACCGCCAGGTCGTCGACGAACACCGCGACCGTCGCGCCGTATTCGGCGACCAGCCGCGCGACCGGCTCGCCCTTGCCGCCGCTATTGCATTCGACGCGGTGCGCGATGCCGAACCGGGCGAGCTGCTCGATCCGCGGCTGGCGGCATTCGTCCGAGAGGTTGGTCAGGATGACGATGTCGGCCTGCTCGGCGATCGCGGCCAGCGCCTCGCGGGCGTGCGGCACCAGCGTCTGCCGATCCATTTCGTGCGGGAAGAACTGGCCGAGATAGCGCCACATATCGTCACGCCCCGGCGCCGCGCCGCCGTCGCGCCGGCGCATCGCCGACGCCAGATCGGTGTGGCCGACCGTGAAGTCGATCTCGTGGCGCTCGCCCAGCCAGGTCCCGAAATGCTTGACCATGTGCAGCAGCACCTCGTCGCAATCGGAGATCAGCAGCGGCCTCATGCGCGCGCCTCCAGCGACGCGCGGGCCGCGACCAGCGCTTCGGGCCGGACCTCCAGCTCGTCGGCGCAGGCGAGGAGGTCGGGCTCGTTCGCCTCGAGGAAGCCGAGCGACGCCGCCTGCACCGCCGGCTCGCCGATCCGCGCGCGCAGGTCGGCGGGCTCGATCCCGGTCACCGCCAGCATCCGGCCGGCGCGGTCGGGATCGGCCAGCGTCCACGCCAGCGCGCGCAACGCCAATTGCTCCGGGTCGGCATTTGTCTCGCGGGCCGGCATCGCCTATCCTTGGTCGTGATTGGTGGGGGGACTAGGGGTCCGTGGCGAAAAGGGTGCTCGTTGTCGAGGACAACGAACTCAATCTGAAGCTGTTCTGCGACCTGCTCCGCGCGCACGATTACGCCGCCGAGCCAGTCCGCGACGGCCGCGAGGCGGTGGCGCGCGCGCGCGATTTCGCGCCGGACCTGATCATCATGGACATCCAGATGCCGTACGTCACCGGCTACGAGCTGATCCTGGAGCTAAAGGCCGACGAGGCGCTCAAGGCCATCCCGGTCATGGCGGTCACCGCCTATGCCGGCCGCGACGACGAGGAGCGGATCAGGGCGGCGGGCGCGGACGCCTATGTGTCGAAACCGATCAGCCTGGCGCGCTTCATGGCCGTGGTCGGGGGGCTGGTGTAGCGGGCTGCGTCAACGCCGAACCGATCGGGCGAAAGCGCATCGTGTTGGTGGGAAGCAGACCACCCTCGTCACCCCGGGCTCGACCCGGGGTCCCGCTGCCTTAACTTTGCGGAGAAAGAAGCGGGATGCCGGGTCAGGCCCGGCATGACGGAAAGTAATGGTTAGCGGTCGAGCCGCTGCAGTGTTTTCGCGACGAGTTTGAGGTGCAGCGCGTGTACTCCGACAAACGTGAGCGCCAAAGCCAGGATCACTTGAACCTCGGAACCTTCCTGACCTCGTCGCGGCTCCAAGACTATGGTTGCAATGACTGCGACTATGAGAATGCAAGTGGCTAACACTGGCGTGAACGCCAGGGCCAGTAGACGGGGTGCCGTCCAGTTTACCGATCCGGCAACCGACCATTGCATTGGTAGCCTGCTCTCTCTGTGAAAACGAGCATTGGCGCGAAGCGACATGCGTAAGAGCACGAATATCGCGATCAGAGCAGTAAGAGATTGCGCCATTGTGCGACCTTTCCGGCACGGTGTAGCACCGCAACGAACGTCCGCAACTGGGTCAAAGCGGATTCGGCCTACCCACCGCCCCGGCTTGGCAAGCGTCCGATATATCGGAGGTCCCCGCGCCCCGATTACAACGAAAAGCCGCTAGGCTCTTGCCCGCGGCTCCCGTCCTACCCCAACGGCGACGACCCGCATCGCCGCTTAGATCACTTGATCTTGGCTTCCTTGAAGTCGACGTGCTTGCGCACGACGGGGTCGTACTTCTTGAAGCTGAGCTTTTCCGTCTTGGTCCGCGGGTTCTTCTTGGTGACGTAGAAGAAGCCGGTGTCGGCGGAACTGACGAGCTTGATCTTGACGGTGGTCGGCTTGGCCATGACCCGGATTCCTGTGGTCTGAATGCGTGAAGCGGCGGACGCGCGCCCGCCACCGTTCAAGCCGGGGCGCATGGCCGAGCGACGCGCCCAAGTCAACCCGACGCGGGCTTAAGCGCGCCTTTACCGGACCGGGCGCACACCCGCGTGGCAACGGGCGGGGATGGGCGATGGACGGCGGATTGGACGCGGTGAAGGCCGAACTTCGCGAACGGATCGACGCGATGGACGCCCGCGCCGACCGGGCGCGCGCCGCCGACCTGGCGCGCGAGCTGGGTCAAGTCCGCCTGCTCGCGCATCGCAGCGGCCTCGCCCCCGCCGTCACCGTCGTCCGGCTGCTCGAATCGGCGCTGGCCCGGGGCGAGCACGGCGCGCTGGTCCATGGCTGGCTGTCGGTGCTGAACGACGCGGTCGCCTGCGACCGACACGACGGCGCGGCGTGCGACGCCTATGCCGCCGCCTGCTCGGTGCGCCTGGCCTGACGTGGATGCCCAATGGACGCGGTAGTGGCGGCGCTGGTCGCCGCCGCGCTGGCCCAGGCGAGCGACCGTACCCCGCTGCTC
>CAXTRJ010000294.1:0-3216 GCA_964246585.1 uncultured Sphingomonas sp.
ACGCCGAGCCGCCGCGGCGCGGGGTCAGGCGGCCGGGAGCGAGCGCTGGATCGAGGCGCAGACCGCGCTCGCCACGCTGGACGACCTGCGCGCGCAGACCTCGTCGGTCGTCACCGACCTCGACCAGTTGGCGATCGAACGCGGCGCGGCGCTGGTGCCGGACTATCCCGTGCTGGAGAGCGCCCGAGCGAACGCGGCGACCTTGCTCGACGGTCAGACCCAGCGCATCGCCGGCTTGTCGGCGACACTGGCCCCGACCTGACGTCAGCGCCCGAGGGCCTCGCCCTTGATCAGCGGCAATACGGTCGAATAATCGTCGGTCCAGGCGACGAAGTCGCGATGCGGCGTCAGCCCGCTCCAGTCCGAGTTGCCCGATGTCAGCGCCGCCAGCGCGCGAGGATCGCGCGACAGCGCCACCCAGTCCGAGCTCGATGCGCGCGCGTCGAGCGTCGAGGGGCGATAGATCAGCCGCGCCGCCCGCCACCCGCCCGCCCGCGCCGCCGCCGCGACGACCGGCTCCAAGTCGATGAACCGGTTCGAGATGTGGACCAGCAGCAAGCCGTTGGGCGCGAGCACCCGACCATAGGTTGCGAAAGCTTCGGTCGTCATCAGGTGCATCGGCACCGCGTCCGATGAAAAGGCGTCGAGGGCCAGGATGTCGAGAGTCGCCGACGGCTGGGCGGTGAGGCTCAACCGCGCGTCACCCAGCACGATGTCGGGCCGGGGCAGGCAGCGCGAGAGGAAGCTGAACTGGCCGGTGTCGCGGGCGATGCGGACGATCGCGGGGTCGATCTCGTAGAAGCGCCAGCGTTGCCCCGGGCGAGCGTAGCAGGCTAGCGTCCCCGTCCCCAGTCCGACGACGCCGATCCGCGCGTCCGCCCCGTAGATCGCGGGCGCCGCCGTCATCGCCTGGCCGACGCCGGACCCCGGTGCGTAGTAAGTCGTCGGCGTCCGCTCGCGCTCGGGTGACCCGATCAGCTGGATACCGTGGACGGTGGTGCCGTGATCGAGTTCCCGCTCTTGATCGTCGCCGCGCACGGTGTAGACGCCGAAATAGCTTCGCGTTCTCGCCCCGCCTTCGATCGAGAGCATCAGTGAGCGGTACCCGCCGAACAGCGTCAGCGCGCCCGCCAGCACGATCGCGAATGGCAGGCGCGCGCCGATCGTGGCGAGCCCGACCGCGGCGACGACCAGGAACGCCACGCCCTGACGCTCGCCGCCGAAGATCGCCGCCGGGCCGAACGCGCGCAGGACGAACAACAAGGCGACGATCGCCACCACCGTCGCCAGCGCGGGCACCCTCGCCCGTCCGTGCCACAGGCCGCGAAGCGAGCTGGTGAGGTACTGCTGCGGCACCAGCAGTCCGGCGGCGAGGATCAGCAACGGATATTCATAGGTCCAGTCGAATAGCACCGGCGCCAACAGCGCGGCGAACACCCCGCCCAGCGCGCCGCCGGCCGACATGGTCAGGTAGAAGCCGGTCAGCCGGTCGGGCTCGGGACGCAGGCGGTAGAGCTGTGTATGGAGCGCGACCGAGGCCATGAACAACAGCACCAGCGCGAGCACCGCGTTGAGCAGCGGTCGTTCCTGATAACCGCCGATCATGACGCTGCCGAACAGCAGGATCGTCACCGGCGCGATGCGAGTCAGCACGTCGGCGACGGCGCGATTGGCGGCGAACGCGACGGTGAAGCTCAACAGGTATAGCCCGAGCGGCACCACCCATAGCAGCGGCATCGCGACGATATCGGTGGTGAGATAGGTGGACGTCGCCAGCATCAGCCCCGACGGGACCAGCGCCAACGCCGTCCAGTGCAGCACCCGCCGCCGGCCAGGCGGAGAACTGACCACGGCGTGTCGTTCGGCGGCGGCGCCAGTCGGCAACAGTGATGCGCAGGCGGCGACCAGCGCGATCAGCAGGACGTACCCCGCGCTCCACAGCCAGCTCTGCTCGCGCAGCGCCAGTCGGGGCTCGACCAGCAGTGGGTAGGCGATCAGCCCGGCGAAACTGCCCAGGTTGGACGCGGCGTACAGCGCATACGGGTCACGTCCGCCGCTGGCCACCGCGAACCAGCGCTGGACCAGCGGCGCCTGGGCGGAGACGGCGAGGAACAAGGGGCCGATCGACAACCCGAGGAGCCACGGCACCCACAAGGCCGGCTGCGCATCGGGTGGCAGGACGATGTCGATCAGGCCGATCGGCAGAAGCCACAACGCCGCGACGACCAGCAGTCCGACGTGCACCCCGGCCTGGACACGCGGCCGCAGTCGACCAAGCCAGTGGGCATAGGCATAACCGCCGAGCAACAACGCCTGGTACAACAGCATCGCCGAGTTCCACACCGCCGGCGCGCCGCCCAGGCGGGGCAGCGCCATGCGGGCGATCATCGGCTGGACGAGGAACAGCAGGAACGACCCGGACAGGATCGTCAGGACGAACAGCGCGCCCCCGCCACGCGCGAACATCGGGCTGCTTTCCTTGCCTTCGCTCATGCCGCGACCGGTCGGGCGATGCGGTACTGGAAATGGCGCCGCAGCGGATCGCCGATCAGCTTGCGGTCCGCGCGATGTTTAAGCGTCCGATAACAGTGTCCGTGAGCGGTCTTCTGCGCTTCTTGGCGCTGGATGGCGGCGCGAATTTCGTCCTCGGACCGCTGCGGCCCGATGTAGCGCATCACCTCGGGGTCGCGGCAGATCGCCAGCAAGGTCGGTCGCTTGGTCTTTATCACGCGGACAGCAGCCGCGCGGCATGGGCCGCGTAGTAGGTCAGGACGCCCGAGCAGCCAGCGCGCTTGAACGCCAGCAGCGTCTCGATCATCAGCGCGTCGCGATCGCCCGCCCCGGCCGCGACCGACGCCTCGATCATCGCATACTCGCCCGACACCTGATAGGCGAAGACCGGCACCCGGAACGCCTCCTTCACCCGGTGGACAATATCGAGATAGGGCAGCCCGGGCTTGACCATGACGCTGTCGGCGCCCTCCGCCAGGTCGAGCGCCACCTCGCGCAGCGCTTCCTCAGCGTTGGCCGGGTCCATCTGGTACGTTTTCTTGTCGCCCTTCAGCAGCCCGCGGCTGCCGACCGCGTCGCGGAACGGGCCATAGAAGCCGCTGGCGTATTTGGCGGCATAGGCCATGATCTGGACATCGTAGTGGCCACCCGCCTCCAGCGCCGAGCGGATCAGGCCGACGCGGCCGTCCATCATGTCCGACGGCG
>CAXTRJ010000295.1:0-3194 GCA_964246585.1 uncultured Sphingomonas sp.
CGGGGCCCAGGCGTCGACCTCGCGGGCCCAGCTGCTGGCCGATCGCGCCGCCGGTCGCCCCATGGCGCTGGTCGTGGGAATGCTCGCCAACAAGGACGTCGCCGGCCTGCTAGCGCCCTTCGCCGGCGTTGCCGCCGAGCTGGTCGCGGTGCCGGTGCCCGACCACGAGCACCACGCCCCCGCCGCGACCGCCGCCATCGCCAACGAGGCGGGGTTCACCACCGCCAGCACTGCCCTCGACATGCCGGGCGCGCTGCGCGGCATCGCGAGGAACGGCGCCCCTGTCATCCTGATCCTCGGCTCGCTCTATCTCGCCGGCGCGGTGCTGGCGGCGAACGGCGAGCTACCCGACTAGGTCTTTACCGCCTCGGCAGCGTCGCCCACCGTCGCTCCCGGCTGCCGCACGCTCTCGACGACGAACCCGCGCCGCCACAGCACCCACAACAGCACCATCCCCGGCAGCGCCACGACCATCGTCATGACCCAGAACCCGGCCCAGCCGAACGCGTCGGCGGCATAGCCCGACGGCGTCGCCAGCCACGTTCGCCCAACGGCGGCGAACGACGACAACAGCGCGAACTGCGTCGCGGTATAGGCCAGATTGGATAGCCCGGAGAGGTAGGTGACGAACACCGTTAGCCCGATCCCGCTGGTCACCTGCTCGGTGGTGACCGCGATCGCCAGCCACATCGGCGAATGACCCTGCGTCGCCAGGATCGCGAAGGTGCCGTTGCTCAGCAGCATCAGCGCGCCCGAGACGAACAGCGCCCGTCCCATGCCGAGCCAGGCGATAAACGGCGCGGCGACGCCGATGCCGACGATCAGCCCCCAGAACCCGACCAGCTTGTTGATCGCGACGAACTCGGTGTCGGTGAAGCCCAGATCGACGATCATCGGGTTCAGCATCGCCTGCCCCATCGCATCGCCCAGCTTGTAGAGCAGGACGAACAGCAGGATCAGCATCGCGCCGCGCCGGCGGAAAAACTCGCGGAAAGGGCCGACGATCGTCGTCTCCAGCCACTTGCCCCCCGTCTCGGCGCGCGCCGTCTCCAGCACCCGGTCGTGCAACCCCGGCCCGGCCCACAGCGCCGCGACGATCCCCGGCACGATGCAGAACGCCGTCAGGCCGTAAGCGGTCGCCCAACCGAGCCCGAATCCTTCCGGGCTGGCCATCGCGATCGTGCCGACCCCGGCGACGAACGCGCCGAAGCGGTAGCCGAACTGGTTGTTGGCGGTGCCGTGGGGCAGTTCGCCGTCGGGCAGGATCTCGATGCGATAGGCGTCGATGACGATGTCCTGCGTCGCCCCCAGGAACGAGGTCACGATCGCCCAAAAGGCGAACACGCCGAGATGCAGCTCGGGCCGGCTCGCGCCGAGCATCCATACCGCGCCGAACAGCAGCGCCTGGATAAAGAACAGCCACGCCCGCCGCTGCCCGAACCACCCTGTCAGGATCGGTAGGCGCACCCGGTCGATCAGCGGGGCCCACAAGAATTTGAGGGCATACGGCGTGGTCAAACCGATCGCGAAGCCGATCGTCTTCTTGTCGATGCCGACCTTGGACAGCCAGAACGTCATCGTGCCGAGGAGCAACGCGAGCGGGAAGCCGCTGGAGATGCCGAGCAGCAGCGCGGCGATCGGGCGCGGGCGCAGGTACGGGCCCATCGTCGCCCGCCACCCGCCAGCGCCTCGTCCGTCCACCATCACCCGATCCATCAGCCGTCCCGTTACCTGCTCGCCTCGCGGGCGACCCTAACGGGAAAACGCCGGGAGGGTAGCCCCGCCGACCGCGTTCGAACGCGTGGCTAGGCCGCGTCGCCGGTCACGCCGAGGAACAGGTTGAACCCCGCCGGCAATCGCTTGGGCTTGTTGCCGTCCAGCACCGCCTCGATCGCCGCGATCGAGGCGAGCAGGTCGCGCTGCTGGTACGGCTTCGACAGGCATCCGGCGGCGAACGCCCGCGCCTCGCCCGGGCAATTGCCCGTGACGAACAGCACCGCGATGCCGAGCCGGTGCGCCGTCCGCGCCACGTCGATGCCGCTGCCGTCGGCTAACTGGACATCGGCCAGCACCAGGTCGATCGCCGCGCCGTCGTTCAGCACCGCGGCCGCGTCGGCGACGCGGTCGACCGTGGCGACGATCTGGAATCCGGCGTCGTTCAGGAAATGCTCGGTGTCGAACGCGACCAGCGGCTCGTCCTCGACGACCAGGAGTCGCGTGATCTGCTTCTTCTTCTTCCCGAACAACATCGCCAGCCCCCGCGCGGACGCCCGACACGCCCACGCGTCGTACGCCTACGGCGTGATAACGCGCGTTAACGGATTGCGACGCAAATTATTCGTGATCCCCGCCCAATCGGCTGTATCAGCCGAACCATGGTCCAACCTCCGGCAATCCCGACCCCGGCCGGCGAGCGCATCGCCAAGCTGCTCGCCCGTGCGGGCATCGCCTCGCGCCGCGAGATCGAGCGCATGATCGCCGACGGGCGCGTCGCGATCGACGGGAAGCCGCTCGACACGCCGGCGACGCTCCTCGCCTCGCTCGCCGGCGTCACCGTCGACGGCGATCCAGTCGCCGCCGCCGAAGCGGCGCGGCTGTTCCTCTACCACAAGCCCCCCGGGCTGCTCGTGACCGAGCGCGATCCCGGCGGGCGTCCGACGATCTACGACCGGCTGCCGCGCGACCTGCCGCGCGTCGTCCCGGTCGGCCGGCTCGATCTCGCCACCGAGGGATTGCTGCTGCTGACCACCGACGGCGGGCTGAAGCGCCAGCTCGAACTCCCCGCCACCGGCGTCGAGCGCGCCTATCGCGCCCGCGCCTATGGCACCGTCAGTCAGGCGCAGCTCGAGGACCTGATCGACGGCGTCGAGATTGAGGGCGTGCGCTACGGCAAGATCGACGCCAACCTCGAACGCCGCACCGGCGCCAATGTCTGGATCGAGATGATCCTGACCGAGGGCAAGAACCGCGAGGTCCGCCGCGTCCTCGAATATCTCGGGCTGCGCGTCAGCCGGCTGATCCGCACCCGCTACGGCCCGTTCGTGCTCGGCGACCTGCCGCCGAGCGAGGTCGGCGAGGTGCTCGGCCGCGACCTCGACGCGTTCCGCGCGAACCCCAAGGCCCTGCCCCCCGCGCGCACCACCGCCAGCCGCGCGCCCGAGACGCTGGCCCGCCGTCCCCGCCCGGAACGCGCG
>CAXTRJ010000296.1:0-3148 GCA_964246585.1 uncultured Sphingomonas sp.
GCGTTGAGCTGCTCGGCGTCGGCGGTCGTCAGCGCCAGCGTGCCCGAGCCGCTGACGGTCAGATCGACGCGCTGGCCCTTCATCCGCCCGATCGCGATGCGCCCGCCCGAGAAGACGGTGGCGGCGACCAGCGACGGGGTCGCCAGCGTGATGACGGGCGCGGTCTCGGCGGCGACGTAGGGCCGCTCGCCCCAGCCGTTGCCGCCCATGCGGACGATCAGCGTCGTGCCCTCGACGCGGACCTCGATGCGCTCGATCAGGTCGGCGTCGCCCGAGATCGCCGCGCCGGGCGAGCGGCCGGTGGCGACGCGGACGTCGAACGGGCCGTCGACGCGGATGCGCTCGAAGCTGCCGATGCCGACGCGGCGCTCGGCGGCGGTGGCGGGTACGGCCGCGGTGAGGGCCATGAGCGCGAGGAGGAGCTTCATGGTCGAAGCATCACCCGCCGCGACCGCGCTGGCAAGCCTATCCGCCGCAGCGGACCTCGCCCGATCCCATCCTCGACGTCGTGCACCGCGCCCCGGGGCCGAGATCGACGTCACCCGATCCCATCACCGACACCGACGCCGGCCCGTTAACGACCGCGCGGACATCGCCCGAGCCGACGATCAACACCTCCGCCTCCGTCGCGATCAGCCGCGGCGCCTCGACGCTGCCCGACCCGGCGATCGACGCTTCGAGCCGCTTGGCCGTCCCGGCGGCGGACAGGTCGCCCGAGCCGGCGATCGACAGTTCGGCTTCGTCGACCCCAAGCGCGGCGACGGCGAGCGAGCCGGAGCCGGCGACGGCGCCCGCGAACGCGCCACCCTCGACGCGGTCGATGGCGAGGTCGCCCGACCCCGACACGGCGGCGTCGGTCAAGCGCGGCAGAGTGACGAAGACCTTCGCCGAGTCGCGTCCGCCAAGGGAGAGCCCGGCGCGGTCGCGCCGACCGATGCGGAGCGTGTCGCCGACGCGCTCGATGCTAAGCTGGTCGAGCACGTCCGGGGTTTCCTTGGCACGGACGGAGAAGCCGGTGCCGACGCGGACGTCGACGTCGTCGCTGGCTCGGACCTCGACCCCGGTGAAGTCGGCGACGGCATAGGTCCGGTTGTCGCCGGCTCCCGTGGCCGGAGTCCCCGGTCCATCGTCCGCGGCCGAGCAGGCGGCGAGCAACAGCGGCGCAACCAGAAGAAGCTTACCCATGCGACGCCTCCTTGTGTATTGGTACAGTAATACACAGCGGCGCGCCTGGCGCAACGAAAAAGGGCGGCCGTCGCCGGCCGCCCCCGTTCGCGCGCCAGCCCGCGCGCTTAGGCGGCGGGCTTGTCCTTGTTGTAGATCGCGGCGGCGGCGCGCAGGATCTCCAGCAGCTTCTCCAGCGCCGCCGGCTCGTCCAGCTCCTCCATCGCGGCCAGCTCGCGCGCCAGCCGGCTGGCGGCGGCCTCGAAGATCTGGCGTTCCGAATAGCTCTGCTCGGGCTGGTCGTCGGCGCGGAACAGGTCGCGGACGACTTCGGCGATCGACACCAGGTCGCCCGAGTTGATCTTGGCCTCATATTCCTGGGCCCGCCTGGACCACATCGTCCGCTTGACCTTGGGCTTGCCCTTCAACGTGTCGAGCGCCTCGCGCAGCGTTTTTTCCGACGACAGCTTGCGCATCCCGACGGATTCGGCCTTGTTGGTCGGCACGCGCAGCGTCATCCGCTCCTTTTCGAAGCGCAGGACGTACAATTCCAGCTGCATCCCGGCGATCTCCGAGCGTTGCAGCTCAATCACCCGGCCGACCCCGTGCTTGGGATAGACGACGAAATCACCGACATCGAAAAACAGCGCCTTGGCAGCCATGAAGGGGCCTTTCTGGATACCCTGGACGACGGCGCATCGCGATGGGGCCGCGACGGCGTGTCGGGTAGGACAAGAGGGTCGAAAGTCTCCGGGCGTCGACACGACCAGCCGTGCCCGTCGCGAGCCTGTTAACAGCTTCGCGACAAAATTACCAGCCGAACGTCAGTAGTGCTGACGTGCCGGTCCGGGGCGCGATGCTCGCGCGCAAACCTGGCCATCACGCGCGACCGCCGCGTCAGTCGCCGGCGCCCGCCTCCGGGGTGAAATACTTGTCGAACTTGCCCGCCTCGCCCTTGTGATCGTCGGCGTCGGCCGGGGTCTGGTCGCCCTTGCGCGTCACGTTGGGCCATTGCGCCGAGAAGGTGGTGTTGAGCTCCAGCCACTGTTCCTGGCCGCTCTCGGTGTCGGGCAGGATCGCCTCCGCCGGGCATTCGGGCTCGCACACGCCGCAGTCGATGCACTCGGACGGATTGATGACCAGCATCGTCTCGCCCTCGTAGAAGCAATCCACCGGGCACACCTCGACGCAGTCCATGTACTTGCAGCGGATGCAGGCGTCGGTGACGACGTAGGTCATTGCCGGGGTAACTCCTCGCGCGGAACGAGGTTCTGCTATGCCCGGCGTCCGCGCCCGTCAATCGTCCGGTGCTTGGTGCGAGACGTTCTCACTTGGCCCTGGCCGTACCCCGGCGAAGGCCGGGGCCCAGTCACGGTGTTGTTTGAGAGTTGGGCGCACCGCTTACCGGAGCCATCGTGGCTGGGCCCCGGCCTTCGCCGGGGTACGGCGTATCGGGATACGTCGCGCCGGTGAGGTCGGTGTAGCACCCCTGCGCCTCGGGAGAGGGCCCGCGACGGTGGGGCATCGCCTCGACCCGCACCACCTTCACCGCCCCGTTGCAGATGAAGGTGAGGACGTTGCCGACCCGCACCGGGCAATGCGCCCGGTCGATCGCGCGGCCGTCGATGCGCAGGTGACCGCCTTCCGCGATCGCCTGCGCCGAGCTCCGGGTCTTGGCCAGGCGGACCCACCACAGGAAACGGTCGAGCCGCATCGTCTCAGCCATTGGGCACGAGGCTCGCCAGCGCGGCGAAGGCGTTGTCGGACACCGGCGCGACGCGCTTGGCCGGCGGTCGCCCGCGCCATACCCAGGCGCGCGCCTCCCCCGCCGCGATCGGGCGGAAACCCAGTTCGGCCATCAGCCGGTCGATCGTCGCCGGCTGCAGTCCGATGGAGGTGGCGAGCGCGGCGTCGGGGACGAACGGCGTCCTGCCCTGCCGCGCGTCGTGCGCCGCGCGCGCGATCCGCTCGACCAGGTCGACGC
>CAXTRJ010000297.1:0-3124 GCA_964246585.1 uncultured Sphingomonas sp.
GGATCGTCCGACGTCGAGTGCCCCTCCGCGCGGTAGGTGAAATGCTCGATCAGCGTCGGGCCGTGATTGGTCCGCGCCCGCTCCGCCGCCCACCGCGTCGCCGCGTAGACCGCCAGCGCGTCGTTGCCGTCGACGCGCAGGCCGGCGATGCCATACCCCACCGCCCGCGCCGCGAAGGTCGTCGCCTCCGCCCCCGCGAAGCCGGAAAAGGACGAGATCGCCCACTGGTTGTTGACCACGTTGAAGATCACCGGCGCGCGGTAAACGCTGGCGAAGGTGCAGGCCGAGTGGAAATCGCCCTCCGCCGTCGACCCCTCGCCGCACCACGTCGCCGCGATCCGCGTATCGCCCTTCGCCGCGCTGGCCATCGCCCATCCGACGGCTTGGGGATACTGCGTCGCGAGGTTGCCCGAGATCGAGAAGAACCCCGCTTCCTTCACCGAATACATGATCGGCAACTGCTTGCCCTGCAGCCGGTCGGCGCTGTTGGAATAGATCTGGTTCATCATATCGACCAGATCCCATCCGCGCGCGATCAGCAGCCCCTGCTGGCGATAGGACGGGAAGCACATGTCCTCGTAATCGAGCGCCAGCGCGGCGGCGACCGCCACCGCCTCCTCGCCGGTCGACTTCATGTAGAAGCTGGTCTTGCCCTGCCGCTGCGCCCGGAACATCCGCTCGTCGAACGCCCGCGTCAGCGCCATCGCCCGCAGCATCCGCCTGAGCGTCTCGGGCGACAGCTTCGGATCCCAAGGCCCCACAGCTTTGCCACCGTCGTCGAGCACCCGCACCAGCGCATAAGCCAGGTCGGTGAACCCCCGCGCGTCGTCGGCGGTATCGGGCCGCCGCGCCGACCCAGCGGCGGGCACGTCCACCGCGGCGAAGTCGACCGCGTCGCCGGGCCGGAACTTGGGCTCGGGCACGTGCAGCGTCAGCGGTGGCAGGTTCGCGCGAAGGCGCTCGGTCATGCTCTCTCCTTGGCCTCCGCGCGAGCGCGGGGCGGTGTCGGAGGGCTGTTATGAAATTTAAACGGTCCTGGCGAGGGGCGGGTGCTCCGACGGGCATCGCCGGCGTGATGCGGGTGACACGGCACCATCCGCGAATTGATAGGTTCGTGGCGGAGATCATCCTTGCCGGCTTCCTGATGCCGGCGACGACCCGTCGCCTGACCAAGGGCGAGTCGACGCGCGCGCGCGAGGCGTTCGGTGGCCGCGCGGTGCCGCTAGCCAACAAGGGGCTTGTCAGCCACGGTCCAGGCAAATGAGATGCTCGAAGGACAGGCACAGATGGTCGAGGATCACGCCCGGTTCCGGATGCGGGTGCCACCGGGTCAGGAAGCGATCGCGGCCGATCTGAAACGCAGTCTGGCGGGAAGCGGCGTGTATGGCCTGTAGACGCATCGCGGCGATCGCGCTCCTCGCGCTGTCGGCTTGCCAGCAAGGGGTGGCGTTGACGGTGTCGCGCGCGGGGAACGGCCCGATCAGCCTTGACGTCGCCTCCCTGTCGTCCGACTTTCGCGCCTGCATCGACAGCGCGAGCATCTATCCGGCGGGTCAACAGGGCCAGCCGATCTGGGAGCTGGGCAGGAGTGATCAGCAGCGGTGCCTCCGGCAGGTGCGCGTCGGTCCGGCGGAAGCCGGGTTCGCGCAACGATCCACTGCGGCGGTACCTCAGCAGGGCGTGTTCTGCGCGGAGGTCAACGGACCCGGGTTCGGCGCGCGGCGCGGCTTTACCGTGCGCGCGGGCGCGGTGACGCAGGACGGCGACGACGTGGCCCGCTGCTAGGACCCCTCACCGCAGTCGCGCGGCGGAACGCTTGAGCGAAAAGGCCGCCAGTATCGCTACCGGCGGCCTTTTCTGGTCAGGTCGTGGGTGATCAATCGGCCAGGTCGTAGCGATCCGCGTTCATCACCTTGGTCCAGGCGACAACGAAGTCCTTGACGAACTTCTCCTTGGAGTCGTCCATCGCGTAGACCTCGGCCAGCGCGCGCAGCTGCGAGTTGTGGCCGAACACCAGGTCGGTGCGCGACGCGGTCCACCTGTGCTCGTGGGTGTGGCGGTCGGTGCCGACGAACTCCTCGTCGCTCTCGTCGCTGACCTTTTTCCACGCCGTCGCCATGTCGAGCAGGTTGACGAAGAAGTCCGTGGTCAGCTGCCCCGGCCGATCGGTGAACACGCCGTGCTTCTCGGCCTTCGGGTGGTTGACCCCAAGCACGCGCAGGCCGCCGATCAGCACCGTCATCTCCGGCGAGGACAGATCGAGCAGCTGGGCGCGGTCGATCATCAGCTCCTCGGTCGGGACGTTGTACTGGACCTGGAGGTAGTTGCGGAAGGCGTCGGCCTTGGGCTCGAGCACGTCGAAGCTCTCGGCGTCGGTCTGCTCGGCGCTCGCATCGGTACGGCCGGGCTTGAACGGCACCTCGATCGGAGTGCCGGCCGCCTTCGCCGCCGCCTCGACGCCCACCGAACCGCCGAGCACGATCAGGTCGGCGATCGAGACCTTCTTTTCGCCCTTCCCGTCGAATTCGGCCTTGATGGTCTCATACACGCCGAGAACGCGGGCGAGCTGCTCGGGCCGGTTGACCTCCCAGTGCTTTTGCGGGCTCAACCGGATGCGCCCGCCATTGGCGCCGCCGCGGCAATCCGACACGCGCCAGGTCGAGGCCGAGGCCCATGCGGTGGTCACCAGCTCGGCGACCTCAAGCCCCGAGTTGGCGATCGCCGTCTTCAGCTCGGCAATGTCCGCCGCCTCGACTTGGCCGTAGTCGGCCGCCGGGATCGGGTCCTGCCAGATCAGGTCCTCGGTCGGTGCCTCCGGCCCGAGCAGCCGGACCTTCGGCCCCATGTCGCGGTGGGTCAGCTTGAACCAGGCGCGCGCCCAGGCGTCGGCGAAATAGGCCGGGTCCGCCCGGAACTGCTCCATGATCGCGCGGTACGACGGGTCGACCTTCAGCGCCATGTCGGCGGACGACATCATCGTCGGGACCATCTTGCCCGGCGTGTGCGCGGCGGGCGCCAGCGTCTCGGCGGGGTTGCCGACGGGCTGGAACTGGTTCGCGCCCGCCGGACTCTTCACCAGCTCGTACTCATGGTCGAGCAGCATGTCGAAATAGGTCATGTCCCA
>CAXTRJ010000298.1:0-3123 GCA_964246585.1 uncultured Sphingomonas sp.
GAACCACGCCGCGAGCCGCGTCGCGAGGAAGCGGTACGCGCCGCGCCGCCACGTCAGCCGGAGGCCGACGGCCCCGACGAGGGCTGGAACGGCCCGGTGCCCGACTTCCTCCAGGCGCGGCTCACCGTCTGACGGTGGCCGGCGAGCCGGGCGCGATTGCTAGTCCGTGCGTACAGCTGTGCCGGATCGGCGTGAACGGGCGTTGTGACGGCTGCGCGCGGACGTTGGACGAGATCGGCCGGTGGAGTGCGATGACCCACGCCGAACGCGCGGCGGTGATGGCGGTACTGCCGGGGCGGCTGGCGTGATTGCCTCGTCCGAGCGCCCGGTTGGGAACGATCTTGCGCTACCGGACTTGGTCGCCGTTGGCGATGCGGTCCAGCAACTCCTCCAGCAAGGACCGCTCGCCGGTGGTGAGGACGGCGGTTCGATCGAGCGACGCACGCAACGCCGTCGCCGCGCCGCTTGGTCCCGGGCTCGTTGGCGCGATCGCCTCGCCGGTGATCGCGGCCACCACCGCCTCGCGCGCGATCGCCGATAGACCCGGGTCGCGTCGCTCCTCCGGCTGGCCGAGCAGGGTTAGCACCGTGCCGGTGCCCATCGATTGGAGCAGGGCGACCGCGCGCGTCTCGCCGACCCGCAGCCGTCCCGCCAACGCGATGTTCCGCACCCGGCGTCGCAGGACGTCCAGCCCCGCCGCCGCCGCCGGCGAGGGCGCATCCGCGTCGCCGCTGAGGATCGCGAACAGCCCGGGGTGCGCCAGGCCGAACGCGACGTGCGTGTCCCAGCCGTCGCGAAGATCCTGCACGGGGTCGGGATGCGGCTCGCGAACGGCTTTCCGCGCGACATAGGCGGCGACCCCATGTTCGGCGACCGCATCCAGGAGCCCGCGCTTGTCGCCGAACAGGCGGTAGATGGTGGGCGCCTGGACGGCGGCGGCGACCGCGACGGCGCGCGTCGTCACGGCGTCGCGGCCGCCCGAGGCGATCAGCCCGGCGGCGGCGGCGATGATGCGTTCGCGAACGTCCTTCGCCTGTGCGTCTCCATCGAAGGTCGCATCAATACCCATCGCCGCACCATAGGGTCGTGCGGTTTCCAGCGATAGCCTTAGCTTGTTACCAATGATATACATTGCTAAGGCGGATTTGTTAGCAGCGTTATCCCGATAGGAACGACCATGATCATCGTCACCGGCGCCACCGGCCAGCTCGGACGAGCGATCGTCCACCACCTCGTCGGGCGCGTCCCCGTGCACGAGGTAGGCGCCAGCGTCCGCGATCCGGCAAAGGCCGCCGATCTGGCGGCGCTCGGCGTCCGGGTGCGTCGTGGCGATTTCGACGATCCGGAGAGCCTGCGCGACGCGTTCGAGGGGGCGACGCAGGTGCTGATCGTGTCGTCCAACGCGGCGGCGTCCGGGGGCGACCCGCTCGCCCAGCACCGCGCCGCGATCGCGGCGGCGCGCGCCGCCGGCGCCCGGCGGATCGTCTACACAAGCCATATGGCGGCGAGCGCGACGTCCGCCTTCCCGCCGATGCGCGATCATGCCGCGACCGAGGCGATGCTAAGCGAGTCCGGGCTGGCGTGGACCGCGCTTCGCAACGGCTTCTACGCGGCAAGCGGGATCGCGCTGATGGGCGACGCGCTGAAGACCGGCGTGATCGAGGCGCCGGCGGACGGCAAGATCGCCTGGACGGCGCACGCCGACCTGGCGGAAGCGGCGGCGATGATCCTGGCCGACGAAGGCCGTTACGACGGGCCGACGCCACCGCTCACCGGGTCCGAGGCGCTCGGCCTGACCGACATGGCGGGCATCGCGTCGGAGCTGCTGAACCATGCCGTCGAACGCCGGACCGTGACGGACGAGGAGCTGCGGGCGAAGATCGTCGCGCGTGGCGCGCCCGATCGCGCGGCGGACATCGCGCTCGGGCTTTATGTCGCGAGCCGGGCGGGCGAGTTCGCCGTCGTCGATCCGACGCTGGAGCGGCTGCTGGGGCGTCCGCCGATCGCGCTGCGCGACCTCATCGCGGAGAAGATCGCCGGCTAACGCCTAGGCTGCCGTCGGCATCAACGCGTCGTCCTTGGCCGACGCACGGACAAAGGCGTCGCGGCCGGTGGTGCGCGCGATGTAAGCGTCGAACGCGTCGCGCCGGGGGAGCGTGCCGAACTGGGCGCCCCACATGACCTGCGCGCCGACATAGACGTCGGCGGCGGTGAAGCGGTCGCCGGCGATATAGGGGTGCGCCGCGACGGCGCGCTCCAGCGAGTCGACGGTCATGTCATAGCTGCCGTAACCCGCCGATCGCCGCTGCTGGTCGGTCGGGGTCGCGCCCAACATCCGGTTGGTGATCGCCGCCTCGACCGGGCCGGAGGCGAAGAATAGCCAGCGATAGTAGCCGGCGCGCTCGTCGGCGCGGGGCGCCAGGTCGGCATCGGGGAAAGCGTCGGCGAGATAGGCGCAGATCGCCGCAGTCTCCGTCACCACCTGGCCGCGGTGGACGATGGCGGGCACCTTGCCCATCGAATTGATCGCGAGGAAGTCGGCGGCCTTCATCGTCGACGCGTAATCGAGCGCCACCGTCGTACTCGGCGCCGACCTCCTCCAGCATCCAGCGGGCGATGCGGCCGCGCGACATCGGGTTGGTGTAGAGCGTCAGGTCGGCGGGCATCGACTTTTCTCCAAGTCGGTTAGGAACGTAAGACGAACACGGAGCCGCTCAGGCGTCAAGACGACCGTGTAGGAACGCCGTCGTTCGTTGCCAGGCGAGATCGGACGCGGCCTTGTCGAAGCGTTCGGCGGAGGTGTCGTTGTTGAAGGCGTGGTCGACGCCCGGATAGGTGAACGCCTCGACCGGCTTGCCGGCGGCCTTTAGCGCCTCGGCCCAGGGGAGCCCGGTGGCGTTAACCCGCGCGTCCTTGCCGGCATAGTGGAGCAGCAGCGGCGCGGAAACTCGTGCCGCCTCGGTGGGATCGGGGGCGGAGCCGTAATAGGCGACGCCGGCGCCCAGCGCGCCGCTGGCGGCGACCGCCAGCCGATTGACGAAGGCACCGCCCCAGCAGAAGCCGATCGCGCCGACCTTGCCGGTGCCGCCCGCCAACCCCGCGAGCCGGCGGACGGTGCCGACG
>CAXTRJ010000299.1:0-3122 GCA_964246585.1 uncultured Sphingomonas sp.
GCCGCGCGCGACGCCGGCCACCGCCGCGCCCCAAGCGACCCCGAGCACGCCAGCCACGGCCGCTCCCGCGACGCCGGCGGTCACCCGCGTCATCCGCACGTTGCGCGTCGAAGGGTCGCAGCGCATCGAGCCCGACACCGTGCTGTCCTACACCAAGCTGCGCGTCGGCCAGTCCTACACCAACGAAACGCTCGACCAGGGCCTGCGCGACCTGCTCGACAGCGACCTGTTCGCCGACGTGCAGATCGCCGGCGTCGAGACCGGCGACATCGTGCTGCGTATCCGCGAGAACCCGATCATTAATCGCGTGATCTTCGAAGGCAACAAGCGCCTGAAGAATGACAAGATCCTGCCCGAGGTGAAGCTCGCCCCGCGCCAGGTGTTCTCGCGAACCGCCGTGCGCCAGGACGTCGCCCGCATCGTCGAGCTTTACCGCCGCCAGGGCCGCTTCGCCGCCGCGGTCGAGCCCAAGATGGTGATGCTCGACCAGAACCGCGTCGATGTCGTGTTCGAGGTCAGCGAGGGCCCGAAGTCGAAGGTCCGTCAGATCAACATCATCGGCAACGAGGTGTTCGACGACGACTCGCTGCGCGAGCAGATGGCGACCAAGCAGGCGCGGCTGTTCCGCATCCTGTCGTCCGCCACCAGCTACGACCAGGATCGGCTGGCCTATGACCAGCAGAAGCTGCGCCAGTTCTACCTGACCGAAGGTTATGCCGACTTCCGCGTCACCTCGGCGGTCGCCGAGCTGACCCCGGACAAGCAGGATTTCATCATCACCTACGTGGTCGAGGAAGGCCCGCGCTACAAGTTCGGCGAGGTCACCGTCGACAGCGACATCCGCGACTTCGACAACAACAAGCTCGCCCAGTCGATCGCGGTCAAGCAGGGCGGCTGGTACAACGCCAAGCTGGTCGAGGACACCGTCGACCAGCTGAGCGAGACCGCCGGGCTGTTCGGCTACGCCTTCACCGACGTGAACCCCGAGTTCCAGCGCGACCGCGAGGCGCTGACCATGACGATGAATTTCCGCATCGCCGAGGCCAAGCGAACGTATGTCGAGCGGATCGAGGTGAATGGCAACACCCAGACGCAGGACAAGGTCATCCGCCGCGAGATCCGCCTGGCGGAAGGCGACGCGTTCAACAGCTTCCAGCTCAAGCGCAGCCAGGACCGGATCAACTCGCTCGGCTATTTCCAGGACAAGCTGGAGATCAAGCAGACGCCCGGCTCCACGCCCGACCGCATCGTTCTTGAGACCAATGTCGAGGAAAGGTCGACCGGCGAGCTCCAGCTTTCCGCCGGCTTCTCCAGCCTTGAACGCTTCATCGTCCAGGCGTCGATCACTCAGCGCAATTTCCGCGGCAAGGGGCAGGAGCTTCGCGCCGGGGTCAATTATTCGAGCTACGCGCGATCGGTGAACCTCGGTTTCACCGAGCCCTATCTGTTCGACAAGAACATCGCGGTCGGCGTCGACCTGTTCCGCCGCGACTTCAACTCGTTCAACTTCAACGGCAACGAGCGCCAGACGACCTATTCGCAGGTGTCGACCGGCTTCCAAATCCGTGCCGGCGTCCCCTTGACCGAATATTGGTCGGCCTCGGCGCGCTACGGGCTGTCGTTCGACGAGGTCGGGCTCGACGAGGCGCAGTTCTTCACCAACGGCGTGTGCGACCCGCTTCGCGCCGGCCGCTATCTGTGTGAGGCGATCGGCGACCGGGTAACCTCGTCGGTCGGCTATTCGCTGATCTACGACAGCCTCAACAGCCGGCTGCGGCCGACCGCCGGGCAGCGTTTCACCTTCAGCCAGGATGTCGCCGGTCTTGGCGGCGACGTGCGTTACATCCGCACCAACGCGGAGGCGTCGAAGTTCTGGGGCCTGGGCAGCGGCTTCGTCCTGTCGGTGCTGGCGGAGGGCGGCTACATCCACTCGCTCGAGAGCAGCCGCGGCCCGGGCATCGACCCCGTTCGCATCACCGACCGCTTCTACCTCGGCGAGCCGCAGTTTCGCGGCTTCGACATTCGCGGCGTCGGCCCGCGTGTCCAGCGCATCCCCTACACCACCGACCCGGCGACCGGGCGTCAGGCGCTGATCACCGACCGCGACCAGATCATCGACGACGCGCTGGGCGGCCGCGCCTATTATCTGGCCCGCGCCGAGATCGAGATCCCGCTCGGCTCCAGCGTTCGCGAGCTCGGCATCAGGCCGACGACCTATATCCAGGTCGGCAGCCTGTTCGGCATCACCCGGCCGTTGCCGACGATCACCTTTCCGTCGACCACCGACGCCGCCGGCAACGTGACCGTCCTGCCGTTCCAAAGCCCGCTGCTCGACGGGTCGGGGCGTCAGCTCTACATCAACAGCTTCATCCAGGGCGAGGGCGCCGCCGCCGTGCCGCTGACCCGGCTCACGACCTGCTCGGTCGGCTACTCGCCCGAACTGGGCGGCGCGTGCGCCGGCACCTCGGCCAACACGGTCGCGCAAAGCCAGCCGATCTCGCCGTTCCTGGAGCGCTTCGTCGGCGACTCGGCGAAGCCACGTCTGTCGGTCGGCATCGGCGTCAACTGGAACTCGCCGTTCGGCCCCTTGCGCATCGACGTGGCGCGCGCGCTGATCAGCCAGGTCGGCGACGATCCCAAGCTCATCACCTTCAACGTAGGGACACAGTTCTGATGACCAACTTCTCTCATCTCCTGCTCGCCGCCGCCGTCGCCGCGCCCGCGACGCTCGTCGCCACCGCCGCCCAGGCGCAGGTCGGTGGCATCGCCGTCGCCAACCCCGATACCGCGGTGGCCAACTCGCGCGCCTGGACGACCGCGCGCGGCCAGATCCAGACGACCTACAAGGCCCAGCTCGACCAGGCGACCGCGCGCGAGCAGGCGATCCGCACCGAGCTCCAGCCGCTGGTCCAGGCGTACCAGACGGCGAGCGCCGCGCCCAACGCGAACCAGAGCACGCTGACGACGCAGGCGAACACGATCCGCACGCGCCAGAACGCCGCCCAGCAGGAGCTCGGCCGCTTGACCGCGCCGGCATCGCGGGCTCAGGCCTATGTCGTCGAGCAGATCACCGCCCGGCTGCCCGAGGCGGTCAACGCCGCGGTCCGCGCGCGCAACGTGAC
>CAXTRJ010000300.1:0-3120 GCA_964246585.1 uncultured Sphingomonas sp.
GCTCAACGCCGCCTGGGAGCAGACCATGTGGCAGACCTTCCGCGAGGAGGTCTCCCTGCTCGGCACCCCCGCCGGCGAACCGCCGTCCGGACCGCCGCCCGCCGCCGCCGGCTCGACTTCGCGGTCGAGATCGCGCGTTCGACCGGGCGGGTGACCGGCGACGCCCAGCGGCTGAAGGAGGTGGTCGAACATCTGCTTCGCCATGCGTTGTCGATGACGCCCGATCGCGGGCGCATCCTGCTCCACGCCGACGGCAACGCGACGCGCGCGCGCGTCGTCGTGTCGGACGACGGGCCGGGGATGGACGCCGCCAGCATCGCGCGCGCGTTCGACCGGTTCGCCGAACCCGGCATCGTGCCCACCGGCGAGCGGGCGTTGGGCCTGGGGTTGCCGCTCGCCAAGCAATTCGTCGAGGCGCATGGCGGGACGATCGATCTGGTGTCGGAGCCGGGCGAGGGGACGCTGGTGACGGTGGAGTTGCCGCGGCGGTGAGGGGAAATGCGCCAGTTCCTTCCCGGGACGGGGAGGGCGACCATGCAAAGCATGGTAGAGGGGGCTCTCGACGGGGGCACCCTGCGCCGATGCCCCTCCATCACTCGCTTCGCGAGCGGTCCCCCTCCCCGTCCCGGGGAGGAATTTGATGATCCTCGTCGATCCGGGGGCGACCGACGCGTTCGGCGCGTCATTGGCGGCGCTTGTTCGCGTGGGGGACGTGATCACGCTCGAAGGTCCGCTAGGCGCGGGGAAGACTAGCATCGCGCGGGGGCTGCTCGCGGCGTTGGGGCTGGCGGGGGAGGCGCCGAGCCCGAGCTTCGCGATCGTCCAGCCCTATGCGCCGCCCGAGACGCGGTTGCCGGTGCTCCATGTCGATCTCTATCGGATCGACGACCCGGCCGATCTGGACGAATTGGGACTGGACGACGCGCGGGCGGACTCGCTGCTGCTGGTCGAATGGCCCGAGCGGGCGGGGGTGGGATATTGGCCGGAGGCGCTCGCGCTCGCGCTGACGATCGAGCCGGACGGCGCGCGTCGCTTGACAGCGCGGGTGCCGGCGGCATGGCGGACGCGATGGCAGACATGATCCCGCCTGCGGGCGCCCCGGCCTTTCTCGACGCGAACGGATGGGCTGGCGCGAGGATCGAGCCGCTGGCCGGCGACGCCTCCTTCCGGCGCTATTTCCGCGTCGCCAAGGGCGAGGCGCGGGCGGTGCTGATGGACGTGCCGCCGTCGCAGATCGACGCCCGGCCGTTCCTGGCGATGGCCGGCTGGCTGACGGAACGCGGGTTCGTCGCGCCGCGCGTCCACGCCGCCGATCTCGACGCGGGGCTGGTCCTCATCGAGGATTTCGGCGACGACCGAATGCGCGAGGCGATCGACGCACGTCCGGCGGAGACGATGCCGCTGTACGAGGCCGCAGTCGACCTGCTGGTCCGGTTGCGGGCGCACTCGGCGGGGCCGCTGCCGCCTTACGATCTCGCCTTTTTACACCGTGAGGCAGCGCTGTTTGTCGAGTGGTATTGTCCGGCGGTGGGCTTGCGCGTCGACGGCGACGGTTACCGGGCGGCATGGGACGCGGTGCTGGCGCACGGCGTCGCCGACCAGCCGGTCACCGTGCTGCGCGACTATCATGCCGAGAACCTGATGCTGGTCGGGGCGGACCGGACGCTGGGGCTGCTCGATTTTCAGGACGCGCTCGCCGGGCATCCCGCCTACGATCTCATGTCGCTGTTGCAGGATGCGCGGCGTGAAGTCGATCCGGGCGTCGAGCAAGCGATGCTGGCGCGCTATCAGGCCGCGACCGGCGAGGGCGACGCGTTCATGCGCGCCTACTATGTGCTGGGGGCGCAGCGGAACGCCAAGATCCTGGGCCTCTTCGCCCGGCTGTGGCGACGCGACGACAAGCCGCGCTACACCGCGCTGTGCCCGCGCGTGTGGGCGTATCTGGAGCGGGACCTGGGCCAGCCGGTGCTGGCGCCGGTCGCCGCCTGGTTCGACGAGCATGTCCCGTCCGAGCTGCGCGGCGATCCGCTGGTGCTGACCCAGCGATGACGCGTCAGCTTTCGCTTCGGCCCGATCCCGGCGGCGTCGTGCCCGAGACCGCGATGGTGATGGCGGCGGGGCTGGGCACGCGGATGCGGCCGCTGACCGCGACCTGCCCCAAGCCGCTGGTGCCGGTCGCGGGCAAGCCGTTGATCGACCATGTGTTCGACCGGCTCGCCGCCGGCGGGGTCAGGCGGGCGGTGGTCAACGTCCATTATCTCGCGGTCGCGCTGGAGGCGCATCTGGCCGGGGCGGTCGGCGACGTCGAGGTGATCATCTCCGACGAGCGCGACCTGTTGCTCGAAACGGGCGGCGGGCTGGTCAAGGCCAAGCCGTTGCTGGGCGATCGGCCGTTCCTGGTGGTCAACAGCGACAACCTGTGGGTCGACGGGCCGGTCGACACGCTGAAGCTGCTCGCCGCGCAGTGGGACGACGCGGCGATGGACGCGCTGCTGCTGATGGTGCCGCTCGCCCGGGCGCACAATCACGGCGGATCGGGCGACTTCCACCTCGCCGGCGATGGCCGGATCATCGGGCGGCGCAAGGCCGGACGGGTCGCGCCGTTTGTCTATAGCGGCATCCAGATCGTCGCGCCGCGGTTGGTCGTCGATGCGCCGGCGGGGCCGTTCTCGATGATGCTGTTCTGGGAGCGGGCGATCGCCGCGGGTCGCGCGTTCGGCGCGGTGCACCAGGGACTGTGGTTCGATGTCGGCACGCCCGGCGCGATCTTGGCGACCGAGGCGGTGCTCGCCGGTGGCTGAGGCGCGGGGCCCTCGGCTTTACACGATCCCGAGCCACCGGGCGTTCGCCGACGCGCTGGCGGCGGGGCTGATCCGGCGCGCCGGGGGCGACCTGCTGGCGTTGGCGCGCGGGCTGGTGATCCTGCCCAACAACCGCGCCAAGCGGGCGGTGACCGACGCGTTCGTCCGCGCGAGCGGCGGCGGGTTGCTGCTGCCGCGTCTTGTCGCGCTGGGCGACCCGGAGCTGGACGAGGCGGCGGGCGCGGCGCTCGACCCAGCGGATGACGCGGAGCCGGTGCCACCCGCGATCGCGCCGCTCAGGCGACGCATGATCCTGGCG
>CAXTRJ010000301.1:0-3048 GCA_964246585.1 uncultured Sphingomonas sp.
TGGCGGCCCCGGGACGCCACCGGCTGCGGCTGGTCGACGCGGGCGGGCGCGTCGTCGACCAGGTGGCGTTCACCGTCCGCTAAGCGCGTGCTTGTCCGCCCGGCGGCGGCCGAGCAGGACGCCGCGCTCCAGCCGGGCACACAAGGCGGCGTAATAGTCGGACAGGAAGCCGTGATCGTCGCCGTCGTCGGCGATCCCCGCCTTGCGCCGGATCGTGCCGGCGACGGTCGCGACCGCGTCCTGGCGGCCGGCGCGCAGCACGTCCTCCAGCGTCTGCAGTTCGTAGACGCCGTAAAGGTCGAGCGCCGCGTCGCTGAAGGTGCGGCGCGGGGCGGTCGTGGCCCCGGTCGTCACGAGGTCGGCGGCGAGCTTCCCCCGGATGGCGCGCACCACCCAGGTGCCGGCGACGAGGTCGCCCAGGCGCAACCGGTCGCGGTTGAACAACGGGAAGAACAGGAAGATGCCGCTCCACAACAGCGCGAAGACGACGAGGAAGGCGTCGGCCGACCCCTGCGACGTCTGATAGCCGAGGAACGACAGGGGCAGGAATATCTCGATCTCGCGCAGCGCGTTGCGCGCGATCACCGCGCCCCCGGTGAGGCGCGCGCCGTCGCGGGCGACGACGCGCAGGCCCAGCAGGCGCTTGCCCGGGGTGGCCCCGCGCCCGCCCATCTCGAACAGGACGAACCAGCCGTTGCGGATGGCGAACAACCCAAGCAGCCACAGGATCGTCGCCAGGTCGCCGATCGTGCGGCCGATCAGCCAGCGCAGCCCGACGGTGACCGCGACCAGCATGGTCAGGATCAGCAGCGTGTCGACGATGAACGCCGCCGCCCGCGCGCCGGCGCCGCTCAGCTCCAGGCCGAGGTCGACCCCCTCCGGCGTGACGAAGCGACGGCGGAGCGACCGGGGCGGCTTGGCCTTACCGCGCCGCCGCATCGCGCCCCCGCGGCAGGTAGAAATACAGCAGCCAGCCGGCGAGCATCGCCCCGCCAATGGCGTAGCGCGCCGGGTCGGTCACGACCGTCTGGCGACCGATCCCCTCCAGCAGCCCGGCGATCGCCAGCATCACCACCGCGCCGGCCATGACGATCGCCGCCTGTCGCCCGGCCGCCGCTGCCGCGTCGGCGCGCGTCTCGCGCCCGGGAAAAGCGACCGCGAGGCCGATGCGGAACCCCGCCGCGCCGGCCAGCGCGATGGCGAACAGCTCGGTGGTGCCGTGGATGAACAGCCAGCCGACAAAGCCGACGCCCATCCCCTTGGCGGCGAACACCGCCAGAAAGGCGCCGAGCATCAGCCCGTTATAAACCAGCAGCAGCGCGGTCGGGACGGCGAAGGCCAGCCCGAGCGCGAAGGCGAAGATCGCGATCTGGGCATTGTGGGTGAACAGCGACGTGGCGAAAGTCGCCAGCATCGTTTCCCGTCGATCGTAGATCGTCTGGCGGAGGGCGGCCGCCGAGCTGGTCGGGTCGCGGCCTTGCGCCAGCGAATCGGGGATGATGCCGTAGAACCAGGCGGGGTTGGCCTGGACCAGAACGAACGCGACCAACGCGCCCAGCGCCAGCAGCAGCGCGGCGGCGAGCGTCTCGCGCCACAACGCCCGCGTCGCGGTGGGCCAGCCGTGGGTGAAGAAGTGGCCGAGCTGACGCCAGATCGAGGAGGGAACGCCGTAGAGCTGGAAATAGGCGCGGGTGCACAGCTGTTCGAGATAGCCGACCAGCGCGCGGTCGAGCGAGGTCGCGCGCGCGACCGACAAGGACGACAGCGCCGAGCGATAGAGCAGCGGCAACGCGAGCAGATCGTCGTCGGCGAGCGCGCGGACCGAGCGCTTCTCGATCCGGGTGACCAGCGCCTCCAATCGCCGCCACTCGTCCTCGTGCGCGGTGCGAAAGCGCGTGGCGTTGACCAGGATCGGCTGATTGGCGATCGCGGCGGTCACAGCAGGTTCCTTCGTTTCAGGTCGACATAGCCCGCGACGAGGCGCTCGCCGACCTGGTCGTGCGCGCTCTCGATCACGTGGACGCCGAGGTGGCGCAGCCGGGTAAGGACGAGGAGGCGGTCGCGCAGCAGCCCGGCGGCGGTGACGGCGCGGGTGACGTCGTCGGCGGTCTCGGGGGCGCGGTCGACGATCGCCTCCAGCTCCTCGTCGCGCAGCACGACGACCATCAGCAGATGCGTCTGAGCGAGACGCGCGACGGCGCGGACGAGGAAATCGGCGGCGGTCAGGTCGGTGAACTCGGTGAACAGGACGATCATCGACCGGCGCGTCAGCCGGGCGGCGAGCGTGGTCAGCGCGAAGGTGTAGTTGGTCTCCTCGCCGCTATAGTCGATCCCCGCCGCCAGCCGCTGGAGCGCGGCGAACGCGCCGGCGCCCGAGGCGAAGCCGCCGGCGATGCGCGGGCGGGAATCAAAAGCGTGGAGCGCGACGCGGTCGCCGAGTTTCAGCGCGACCCAGGCGGTGAGCAGCATCGCCGACACCGCGCGGTCGACGCGGGGCAGCCCGGCGACGGGGTCGGTCATCTGCCGCCCGCTGTCGACGGCGAAGACGATCTGGTTGTTGCGTTCGGAATGATACTCCTTGGCGTGTAGCTTCTGATGACGGGCGGACTGTTTCCAGTCGATCGCGCGGCGGTCCATGCCGGCGCGGAACTCGACCAGCGCCTCGAACTCGGTGCCGTCGCCGCGGTCCATCTGCGCCATCAGCCCGGCGAGCGCGTGGCGCTGAAACAGCTGCGCGCCGCGGTCGTGGACCGGGCGGAGGTCGGGGAGGATCGGCAGGGCGAGGTCGACCGCGACGGTGCGCTGATGCCACACCAGCCCGAGCGTCCCGCGCCAGCGAAGCCATAGCGCGGTGACGTGGGCGGTGCCGCGCCGGACGGCGACGACCGGGAGCAGCACCGCGCCGCGCCCGCCGTCGAGCGGGACGACGACGCGGCCGTCGTCGTACTCGTTGTGCAGACCGCGCTCGCGGCGCCGGAGGTCCTCCCGGATGTCGTACAGGTAGACGTCGATCGTCGGTGCGTTGCGACGTCCCGCCCACTCCCGGGT
>CAXTRJ010000302.1:0-3039 GCA_964246585.1 uncultured Sphingomonas sp.
GGACGACCTGGGAGATCGTGCGGCGCTCGGTCGCGGCGTAGCGGGCGCGACCGGCGGCGTAGGCCTGGGCGATCTCGGCTTCCGTCGGCGTCGCGGCGGCGCGGACCTGTTCGGGGGTGACCAGCGCGTAGCGGACGACGCGGCGCTGCGGCAGGGTGTAGCGCGACAGGTTGCGGCCGTAGAAGGTCTGCACCTCGGCGTCGGTCGGCGCCGCGCCGGCGGGGACGGCGGCGACGGGGACGAAGCCGACCAGGCCGTGGCGGCGCTCCAGCAACAGCGAGGCGTAGGGCAGCGCGAGCTGGGCGGGCACCTGCGTCGCGCCGATCGTCGGGATGGTCAGCTGCTGCGCGATCGTGTCGCGGACGATGTCTGCGCGGATCTGCGCGTCGGTCAGCCGGTTGGTCGCCAGCGCGCGCTCGTACAGCGCCTGGTCGAAACGGCCGGTCGGGCCCTGCAGCGCGGGGATGCTGGCGATCTGGCCGTCGACATAGCGTTGCGACACGACCATGCCCTGCGCTTCGCCGAAGCGCTGCAGCGACAAGGCGGTGATCAGCCGTTCGAGCGTGCCGTTCAGCCCCCCTTGCGCGACGTAGCGCGCGGCGTCGAAGCCGGGCTGTTGCTGGCGCAGCGCGGCGATGTCGCGGTTGGCGGCGTCGCGCAGCTCGGCGGTGCCGATGCCGGTGCCGCCGACCGAGGCCACGTCGCTGCCGGTGACGCCGCCCGGGTTGCCGCTCTGCAACCCGGTCACGTCGGCGGCGGCGAAGGCGAAGGCGATGGCGCCGAGCACCAGGAACGCCACGATCACGCCGACCCTCGATTTGGTGAAGCGGCGGAAGAAGCTGAGCATGGACGGACCGATCGAGAGGGGAAGCCGCGTTCCTTAGGGCGGGGTGGGTGGCGCATCAAGCTTGTGCGCCGGCGGCGCGGCGCTATCCGGGTCGGTGGGAGACGGGCGATGGCGCGACGCAAGCTGGTGGCGGGCAATTGGAAGATGAACGGCGACCGCGCGGCGCTGGCCGAGCTTGACGCCATCGCCGCCGAGGCGGGGGGCGCGGTCGACGTCGCGGTGGCGGTGCCGGCGACGCTCCTCGCGCTCGCCGCCGATCGCGCGCCGGGTCTCGCGATCGGGGCGCAGGACGTCCACGCCAACGACAAGGGCGCGCATACCGGCTGCACCTCCGCAGCGATGGCGCGCGAGGCGGGGGCGAGCTTCGCCATCGTCGGGCATAGCGAGCGGCGGACCGACCAGAAGGAGGACGACAAGCTGGTGCGCGCCAAGGCGGAGGCCGCGCGGCGGCATGGGCTGTGGGTGGTCCTGTGCGTCGGCGAAACCCTGGCCGAGCGCGACGCGGGCGCGGCGAAGGCGGTGGTCATGGGGCAGGTCGCGGAGTCGCTGCCGACGGGCGCGGCGGGCGACTGGCTGACGGTCGCCTATGAGCCGGTATGGGCGGTCGGCACCGGGCGGACGCCGACGACGGCGGAGATCGCGGCGATGCACGGCGCGATCCGAGCGCGGCTGCGCGCGCTGATCGGCGACGAGGCGGACCGGGTGCGGGTGCTGTACGGCGGGTCGATGACGCCCGACAACGCGGCGGAGCTGCTGCGGGCGGCGGATGTCGACGGCGCGCTGGTCGGCGGCGCGAGCCTGACGGCGGCGAAGTTCGTGCCGATCATCCGGGCGGCGGGGTACGGTTCCTAATCCTCCCCTGGAAGGCCGGGTAGTCCAAGATCATGCTGGGGCATGATCGATCTGACACTGGGGACCATGCGAAGCATGGTGGAGAGGTAGTCAGGGCCGAGGACAACGGGCGGCATGCACTATCTGCCTTGTAACCGCGTCCAGATCGGTCAAGACGTCGACCGCCGGAATGCGAAGTACCGTCACGCCCCTCAAAGCGAGCCAAGCATCGCGTACCTCATCGCGTTCTGGCTGGTCGCCCCGCCCATGCGCCTCTCCGTCCACCTCCAGACATAACCGACACTTCGCGCAGAAGAAGTCGAGTACATAGGCGCCAGCGGGATGCTGGTGTCGGAACTTCAGCCCGCCCGGACGGTCGCGCAAGGCCTGCCACAGGATCACCTCGGGCAAGCTCATCTCGCGCCGGAGCCTCGCGGCTCTGCGTTGCGTCCTTTTCGGGCCGTGGATCATGCGGCGACTACCCCTCCACCATCGCTACGCGACGGTCCCCCTCCCCTTCCAGGGGAGGATTAGCGCGGCCCGTACCGCCCCTTCAACACCTCATACGCCGCCCGCAGCCCCAACGCCTCCCCACCCTTCGGTTGGCCCGGCTTCGCCGCCGGGTTCCACGCGAAGGTGTCGAGGTGCGCCCAGGCGATCCCGGCCGGCACGAAGCGGCGGAGGAACAGCGCGGCGGTGATCGCGCCGGCGAAGCCGCTGTCGGGGGCGTTGACCAGGTCGGCGATGTCGGATTTCAGCATCTCGTCATAACCGTCCCACAGCGGCAGCCGCCACAGCGGGTCGTGCGCCTCGCGGGCGGCGGCGAGGAGCGCGTCGGCCAGCGCGTCGTCGTTGGCGAAGGTCGCGGGGAGGTCGGGGCCGAGCGCGACGCGGGCCGCGCCGGTCAGGGTGGCGAAGTCGAGGATGAGTTCGGGCTCGCCCTCGACCGCTTTCGCCAGCGCGTCGGCGAGGATCAGCCGGCCTTCGGCGTCGGTGTTGGTGTTCTCGACGGTCAGCCCCCGGCGGCTGCGGAGCACGTCGCCCGGGCGAAAGGCGTCGCCGGCGACCGCGTTCTCGACGGCGGGGATGAGGAGGTGGAGGTGGAGCTTCATGCCCGACGCCATTACCAGTCCGGCCAGCGCCAGCGCGTGGGCGGCGCCGCCCATGTCCTTTTTCATCAGCCGCATTCCCGCCGACGGCTTAATGTCGAGCCCGCCGGTGTCGAACGTGACGCCCTTGCCGACGATCGCGACGCGGGGGTGGGCGGGGTCGCCCCACTCGACCTCGATCAGGCGCGGGGCGCGGTCGGGCGAGGCGGCGCGGCCGACGGCGTGGATCAGGGGGTAGCCCCGCGCCAGGGC
>CAXTRJ010000303.1:0-1909 GCA_964246585.1 uncultured Sphingomonas sp.
CACCTCGTCCGCGGTCGGCGTGAAGGCGGCGTTGATCACCGCGACCTGCGCCGGGTGGATCGCCATCATCCCGGTGAACCCGTCGCGCCGCCCGCGCGCGGCATAGGCGGCGAGCCCGTCCAGGTCGCGGAAATCGGGGTAGATCGTCTCGATCGCCGGCACCCCCGCGGCGTGCGCGCCGAACAGGGTGAGCGAGCGGGCGAGCTGGTACGGCGCGGTGTAGCTTCCATCATCTTCGCGCGAAGTCGATGCACCGATCGCGGCGGGCAGGTCCTCCGCCCCCCAGGTGAGGCCAGCGAGGCGCGGGGTGACACCGCCATAGCCGCCGAGCGCGAACATGGCGGCGGGCGTCTCGGTCGCGATCGGCAGGATCAGCGTATCGCCCGATAGCTTTGCGTCGAGCGCCGCCAGGGTGGCCGCGCCTTCCGCCTTGGGCAGGACGATCCCGTCCGGCTCGTGGGCAAGCACGGCGGCGAGGTCGTCCTCGACCAGCCCGGAGTCGAGCGGATTGACGCGGACGAACAACGCCGGACCATCGTCATGCTCGCCCGACAGGAACGCGGCCACACCCTCCCGCGCCGCGCCCTTCTTCTCCGGCGCGACCGAGTCCTCCAGATCGAGGATCAGCGCGTCCGCCCCCGACCCCAGCGCCTTCGCCATCCGCTCCGGCCGATCGCCGGGGACGAACAGCAACGAGCGCAGCCTCATGCGCGCTCGGCCAGCGTCCGCTCCCAGGCGAGCGCGTCGGCGACGATCGTGTCGAGGTCGTCGCGCGCCGGCCGCCACGGCAGGCGGCTAAGGATCGCGGCGTTGTCCGCGACCAGCTCCGCCGGGTCGCCCGGGCGGCGTCCCTCCAGCCGACGCTCCACGCTCACGTTGGTCACGCGGTCGACCGCGTCGAGCACCTCCAGCACCGAGAAGCCCCGGCCATAGCCGCAGTTGAGCGTGTGCGAAGCGCCCGGCTCGGCGACGAGCAGTTCCAGCGCGGCGACGTGCGCCGCCGCCAGGTCGCTGACGTGGATGTAGTCGCGGATGCCTGTCCCGTCTCGCGTCGCGAAGTCGGTGCCGAACACCGATACCCCGGCGCGCTTGCCCGTCGCCGCCTCGACCGCGATCTTGATCAGGTGCGTCGCCCCGACGGTCGACTGGCCCGACCGCCCCCGCGGATCGGCCCCGGCGACGTTGAAATAGCGCAAGGCGCAGTAGTTCAGCGGGTGCGCCGCCGCGACATCGCGCAGCATCGCCTCCGTCATCAGCTTCGACGTGCCATAGGGGTTGATCGGCACCGTCGCGTCGCCCTCGCGGATCGGCACCTGGGTGGGATTTCCATAGGTCGCGGCGGTCGATGAAAAGATGAAATGCGGCACGCCCTCCGCCACCGCGCTCTCGATCAGCGAGCGGCTGGCGGCGGTGTTGTTGCGGTAATACTTTAGGGGATCGCTGACCGACTCGGGCACCACCACCGAGCCGGCGAAGTGCATGATCGCCCTCACGTGATGCCCCCGGATCGCCGCGCGGACCCGGCCGTCGTCGGCGACGTCGCACTCGACCAGCTCGGCGCGCTCGTCGACCGCCCAGTCGAACCCGGTGACGAGATTGTCGACCACCACCACCTCGTACCCGGCGTCCAGCAGCGCCAGCACCGCGTGGCTGCCGATGTAACCGGCGCCGCCGGTCACCATTACCTTACCGTCCAGCACGTCGTTCCCCCGATCAGTTGCCGCGCGTTAGCAATTTCCTATCTTGGGCGAAAGGAGATCAACCATGACCGACAACGTGATCCTCGCCGGCGGCTGCTTCTGGTGCACCGAGGCGGATTTCGAAAAGGTGCCGGGCGTGAAGGCGGCGGTTTCGACGGCCTCGCGGGCGACCAGATGGTCACCGCGGTCGGCAGCGGCTCCGTCGCCGT
>CAXTRJ010000303.1:1919-3036 GCA_964246585.1 uncultured Sphingomonas sp.
GGTGCACCGAGGCGGTGTTCAAGGACGTGATCGGCGTCACCGGCGTCGAGAGCGGCTATCTCGGTGGCACCGTCGCCGACCCGACCTACGCGCAGGTGTGCAACGGCGCGACGGGCCATGCGGAGGCGATCCGCGTGTCGTTCGACCCCGACCAGGTGGCGCTGGACGACATCCTCGACATCTTCTTCGCGACGCACGACGCGACCCAGCTAAACCGTCAGGGCAACGACGTGGGGACACAGTACCGCTCGGCGATGTTCCCCGACGGACCCGAGCAGGACGCCGCGATGCGCGCCGCGATCGACCGCGCGCAGGCCGACAGCGCGAAGCCGATCGTCACGACGATCGAACCGATGAGCGAATGGTACACGGCGGAAGGGTATCACCAGGATTACTGGGAGACCTCGGGGCGCTCCAACCCGTACTGCATGGCGGTGATCCCGCCCAAGCTGGCGAAGCTGCGCAAGAGCTACGCCAACCGATCAAAGGCGGCGGTCGCGGCCTAGCGGTACGCGGCGCGGCGCAGGCGGTCGTTGATCGCCGCGCCGACGCCGTCCGTCGGGATGGGCGCGACGGCGATGCGCGCGCGGTCGCTCGCGTCGGCGCGGTGAAGCGCCGCGAACAGGCGAGACGCGGCTTGGGTGAGGTCGCCTGAGGCGGACAGCGTGTCGTCGCCCGCGACAGGGCCGAAGCCGATCAGCAATTCGTCGGGAGCGGGCTTGGTGACGTTCAACCGGAGCGGCTTTGTCGGTGCATAGTGGCTGGCTAGCTGCCCCGGCGCATCTATCCACCCCGGCGAAGGCCGGAGTCCAGTCACGATGGTCGCCGTCGGCGGGAGCGACAATGCTTGCGAGCGCACCGTGACTGGACCCCGGCCTTCGCCGGGGTGGTGATTAAGGGCATTGATGATCATCTCCGCCGTCACCGGCCCCGGCCTGAGCACGTCGCGCCCGCGCACGATCGTCGACTCCACACCCGCCGGGCACGCGCCGTCGTCGATCACCAGCGGCACCGTGCGCCCCAAGCTCGCCACCACATGCGCGGCCCGCGTCGGGCTGATCCCCCCGCTTCGGTTTGCCGATGGCGCGGCGAGCGGCACACCGCTCGCCGTCAGCAG
>CAXTRJ010000304.1:0-2986 GCA_964246585.1 uncultured Sphingomonas sp.
GTCGGGCGGCGACGTCGTGCTGCGGGCGGGATCGGTGTCGGTGACGCTCGACGGCGCGACGGGGATGCCGCGCCGGGTCGAGCGGGCGGGAAAGCCGTTCTCGTTCGCTGCGGGGCCGATGCTCGACTGGGCCCGCCCGGACGATGGGCGCGCGCCCGAGTGGACCGCGTTGAAGGGAAGCGGCTCGGAGTTCACGCCGGGCCGGGCGACGCGGCAGAACCTGCTGGAGATGGAGCTCGATTTCGCCAAGGGCGACAGCTACGCCGATTTCGCGGTCGCGCTGCGCGACGCCGACGGCCGGTGGACGACGATCTTCGACGGCCCGCGGCGTCCGGGCGACGGCGCCCGCTACATCTTCGCGCCGCGGATCGTGACGGCGGTGCGGGTCACCGGGCTGACGCGATCCGACGGGTCGCCGATCGCGATCCGGTCGATCAGGGCGGGCCACCAACCGGAGCGGTTCCCGGCCGACGCCGCGACCCGGCTGGTCGAGGCGCGGATCGTCGAACGCGACGGGGTGGCCGTCGCCGAGGCGACCAGCGCGGGCGGGGGGTTCGACCGGCTGACCTGGACGCTCCACGGCGACGGCGCGCTTGATCTGTCCTACCGCTACGCGCTGGCCGGCCCGATGCTGTACCACGGGCTCAGCATGGTTCAGCCGCTGGACCGGGTCGCGCGGACGCGGCGGCTGACCGACGGGCCGCATCCGGTGTGGCGCAACCGCCGCGACGGCGTGACGCTCGACGTGTACGCGGGCGTCGCGCCGAGCCCCGTCAAGCCGGAGGAGGTCGGGTACTTCTCCGGCTTCCGCTGGCTCGACCTCGCCACGGCCGACGGCGACTGGTCGGTCGAACGGCTCGGCGGGCCCGACCTGTTGCGGATCGGGTCGCGCCGCGCCGACCACGGCTATACCAGCGTGGAATTTCCGCGCGGGGACATTTCGTTCCTCCACGCGATCCCGGCGATCGGCTCCAAGTTCGTCAAGCCGGAGGACAGCGGACCGAGCGGGCGACCGGAACTCGCCGGCGGATGGTACGAGGGCACGCTCCGCTTCCGGTTCCGATAGGCGCGGGCGCCGGGGCACGGGGAACCGGTCTGGTACAAAGCGCTTGACAGCGTCACGCTGTTCGGGTACATAACAGGAACGCTGCAGAATTGCGAGTCGGGGGGCGGCTAGCGACGATGCGGCGGCGGGATCGGGCCGGGATGGCGGGGCGGGAGCCCCGTCGTCGCCGGCCCGATCCCGTTTCGGGGATGGGCGGGGCGGGGGTGCTAGCGGAGGGCTGGGGGAAGGCGACGTGGCGAAGCCACGTCGTCGGTCGCGGCGTGCCGCGCCGGCCGGCATTCGGCTGGTCCTTGTCCAGCGCTTCGCGCTGGGCTTGGGCCTCATGCGGGCCTCATGCCGCCTAATGCGAGGGACATATACATGACGGTGATCAGTGGCGGCGGCCAGCGGCTTGTCCAGCGACGGGCGACGCGGCGGGACGGGTGGACCAAGGCGCGGCGGGCGACCTTCCTCGATGGCTTGGCGGCGACGTGCAACGTCGCGCGGTCGGCGGCCAGCGCGGGGATGAACCGGAGGGGCGCGTACGACCTGCGGCGACGCGACCCGGGCTTCGCCGCGCTGTGGGACGAGGCCATCCAGCTCGGCTATGCGCGGCTGGAGACGGAGCTGCTCGAACACGCGCTGGGCGAGACGGGGGACGGCGAGCCGGCAGGCGGGATCGTCCTGGGCGAGAACCCGGATGGCGCGCGCGCCGAGCCGGCCCCGGCGCGGTTCGACCCGGACATGGCGGTCAAGATCCTGAAGATGCGCCACGCGGTCCGGCGCAAGGGCGGGACGCCCGGTCGGGTGGCGACGATCGAGGAGGTCGACGCGGTGCTGTTCAAGCGGATCGCCGCGATCGCCCGGCGACTGGGCAACGACGCGTGACCGCGCGGGGCGCGATCCCGGCGACGGTCGGGTCGATCGCGACGGGACTGGTCGAGAGCGGGCCGGTCGAGCGGGCGCTGGTCAAAAGCAGGCCGGTCAAGCGGGGGCTGGTCAAGAGCGCGCCGGGTGCGTCGGTGAAGAACGGGCGCGACGTGATCCTGTCGCTCGCCCGGCTGCCGTTCCTGGAACGCGCGCGCGAGTGTCGCAAGATGGATGAGCCGACGCGGCGCTGGCTGGCGCGGGAATGGGCGTTGTGGGCGCATGCCGGGCAGGTGCCGCCCGACGACGACTGGCGCGTCTGGCTGATCCGCGCGGGGCGCGGGTTCGGCAAGACGCGGGCCGGCGCGGAATGGGTCAGCGCGGTGGCGCGCGCGATCCCGGACGCGCGCATCGCGCTGGTCGGCGCCACCGCCACCGATGTCGCGCGGATCATGATCGAGGGCGAGAGCGGCGTCATGGCGGTGGCGGATAAGCTGCCGCGCTGGAAACGCGCGACCGGCGAGGTCCATTTCGTCGGCGGCGCCACCGCGTTCGTGTATTCGGCGGAAACGCCCGAGCGGCTGCGCGGGCCGCAGCACCATGTCGCCTGGTGCGACGAGCTGGGCGCGTGGCGTTATGGCGACGTGACGTGGGACAATCTGATGCTGGGGCTCCGGCTGGGCGAGCGGCCGCGCGTGCTGGTGACGACGACGCCGCGACCGACCAACCTGATGCGCCGGGTGATGGCGTTGCCGGGATTGCTGGAGACACGGGGAACGACGCGCGACAACCCGCATCTGTCCGACGGCTTCGTCGAGGCGATGGACCAAATCTATGCCGGCACCCGGATCGGGCGGCAGGAGCTGGACGGCGAGCTGATCGACGACGCCGAGGGCGCGCTGTGGACCAAGGCGATGATAGAGGGATGCCGGATGGAGCCGGCGGCGGACGACGTGGGCTGGCGGCGGGTGGTCGTCGGCGTCGACCCGCCGGCGAGCGCGGGGGGCGACCTGTGCGGCATCGTCGCGGTGGCGCTGGGCGTCGACGCGGACGGGCGGGGCGTTGCCCATGTGC
>CAXTRJ010000305.1:0-2957 GCA_964246585.1 uncultured Sphingomonas sp.
ATCGAGGCGGCGCCCGCCGCGCGGGGCTGGGCGGCGGCGCTGGTTCGCTACGAACTGCTGCTGCTCGCCGAACTGGGGTTCGGGCTCGACCTCGACCGCTGCGTCGCGACTGGCGCGACCGACGATCTCGCCTTTGTCAGCCCGCGCGGCGGCACCGCCGTCAGCCGCGCCGCCGCCGCCGGCCACGAAGGGCGTTTGCTGCCCAACCCACCATTCCTGCGCGACGGCGGCGAGCCCGGCGGGGGCGACATCGTCGACGGTCTGGCGGTGACCGGCCACTTCCTCGCTCGCGACATCCTGGTCGACCGCCGGGCCGACACGCTGCCCGCCCGCGCGCGCTTGGTCGAGCGGCTGAAAAGGGCGGTTGCGTGACGGGCGCGGGCTTGCCATTGGGCCTGCTTCGTTCGCCCGGTGCGACGGGGGGATAGATGGCGCAAGCGTTGATCGCGATCATGGCCGGCGACGGCATCGGCCCGGAAGTCACGGCCGAGGCGCGCCGCGTGCTGGAGGCACTGGGGCTGAACCTCTCGTTCGAAGACGGGCTGGTCGGCGGGATCGCCTATCGCCGCGCCGGCCACCCGCTGCCGCCCGAGACGCTCGACTTGGCGGAGCGCGCCGACGCGATCCTGTTCGGCGCCGTCGGCGACCCCGATTACGATGGGCTGGAGCGTGAGATGCGGCCCGAGCAGGCGATCTTGGGCCTGCGCAAGGCGCTTGGCCTGTTCGCCAACCTGCGCCCCGCCAAGCTGTTCCCCGGGCTGGAGGACGCCTCCGCGCTGCGTCCCGAAATCGCCCGCGCGATCGACCTGGTCATCGTCCGCGAGCTGACCGGCGACGTTTATTTCGGCGACAAGGGGCGCGGTCGGACGCGAAAAGGGCTGCGCGAGGGTCACGACCTGATGCGCTACGACGAGGTCGAGGTCGCCCGGATCGCCCGCGTCGGTTTCGAGATCGCGCGTGGCCGGTCGAAGCGGCTGGTCTCGGTCGACAAGGCCAACGTGCTGGAAACCTCGCAGCTGTGGCGCGAGATCGTCAACGAGGTCGCCGCCGACTACCGCGACGTGACGCTCCACCACATGTACTGCGACAACGCCGCGATGCAGCTGGTGCGCAATCCCGGCCAGTTCGATACGGTCGTCACCGGCAATCTGTTCGGCGACATCCTGTCCGATCAGGCGGCGATGTGCGTCGGGTCGATCGGGATGCTTCCGTCTGCCTCGCTCGATGGCGAGGGCAAGGGCTTGTTCGAGCCGATCCACGGCAGCGCGCCCGATATCGCCGGGCAAGGGCGCGCCAACCCGTGCGCGGCGATCCTGTCGGCGGCGATGATGCTGCGCCATTCGCTGGACCTGCCCGAGCCCGCCGCCCGTATCGAGGCGGCGGTGGCCAGCGCGCTGGAGGGTGGCGCGCGAACTCCCGACATCGGCGGCGACGCGTCGACGCGGGCGATGGGGGACGCGGTGCTGGCGGCGCTTGCATGAAGCCCGATCTGCTCGAACTCGCCGTCGTCATCCCGACCTTCAACGAACGCGCCAACGTCCCCGTGCTCGTCGCCAAGCTCGACCAGGCGCTGGAGGGCATTCGTTGGGAGGCGATCTTCGTCGACGACGACAGCCCCGACGGCACCGCCGACGCGGTCCGCGACCTCGCCCGGGTCGACTCGCGGGTTCGCGTCATTCAGCGCATCGGCCGGCGCGGCCTGTCGTCGGCCTGTATCGAGGGAATGTGCGCGACGGCGGCGCCGGCGGTGGCGATCATCGACGGCGACCTTCAGCATGACGAGACGCTGCTGCCGGCGATGCTGGCGACGCTCGACGAGGACGCCAAGCTCGACCTCGTCGTCGGTTCGCGGTTCGTCGCCGGCGGCGGCACCGGCGACTGGGACCGCGACCGCGTGGCGAAATCGGCGCTCGCCACCCGCATGGCCAAGCGGGTGCTGAAGGCCGATCTCAGCGACCCGATGAGCGGTTTCTTCATGATCCGCACCGGCACCGTGCGCCAGCTGGCGCCGCGGCTGGCGGCGATCGGCTTCAAGATCCTGCTCGACATTATGACCGCCAGCACCCGGCCGCTGGCGTTCCGCGAGCTCGGCTACACTTTCCGCGTCCGGACCGAGGGCGAGAGCAAGCTCGATCACGTCGTCGCGATGGAATATCTCATCGCGCTGTACGACCGCAAGTTCGGCCGCATCGTGCCCGTCCGCTTCGCCATGTTCTCGGCGATCGGCGTCATGGGGCTGGGGCTCCACATGGGTGTGCTGTCACTATTCTACGTCATCCTCGGCACGACGTTCCTGGTCGGCCAGATCATCGCGACGATGGCGGCGATGACCTTCAACTTCTTTCTCAACAACACGCTGACCTACCGCGACCGACGATTGAAGGGGTGGCGCAAGCTCGCCGATGGCCTCATCTCGTTCTACCTGGTGTGTTCGGTCGGCGCGATCGCCAATGTCGGCGTGGCGGCGTTCCTCCACGATGTCCGCCAGGGCGCTTGGGCGGCGTCGGCGATGATCGGCATCCTGGTCGGCGCGGTATGGAACTACGCGCTGTCGTCGCGCTTCACCTGGGGAAGATACTAGACCCAGCTCTCGAACCAAATCCAGCGGCGGAACGCGCCGGGGCCGTCGAGCGCGGTCGCGGCGATGATCGAATAGAACCAGACGAACAGCACCGCCGCGGCGATGGCGAACCACTCGTCCCAGCCTTCGCGTTTGCCCCGGCCGTAACGGTCGAAGGCGGCGGCGAGCGCCAGCGGCAGGAACAGGCTGGGCAGGTAGTAATAGTAGAAGAACCCCAACGATTTCGGGATCGCGCCCCAAATACCCCAGGACGCCAGCCACAGCGCCGCGGGCGCGAGCATCGCCAACCGCCCTTCGCGCAATGCCGACCGGAAACAGGCGGCGACCGCGACCAGCCCGCCCCACATCACCACCGGGTTGCCGACCAGGAGGATGC
>CAXTRJ010000306.1:0-2946 GCA_964246585.1 uncultured Sphingomonas sp.
GGCATGACCATCAGGTCGGTGATGCCGCGCACGCCCTGCTGCAGCACCTCGTCCGCCATCTCGAACGCTTCCTTGAACGTCGTGTTGGCGTTGGCGATCAGGAACAGGTTCTGGTTGGGAATGACGATCAGCGTGTCGACGTACTTCTGCAGCTCCTCAATCCCGGCATCGGCCGACTTGGCGCGGCGATTGCCCTCAAAGGCGAACGGCTTGGTGACGACGCCCACGGTCAGGATGCCCATGTCGCGCGCCGCCTTGGCGATGACGGGGGCCGCGCCGGTGCCAGTCCCGCCGCCCATGCCGGCGGCGATGAAGCACATATGCGCGCCCTCGAGCATCTTGCCGAGATGGTCGATCGTCTCCTCGGCCGCCGCGCGCCCGATCTCGGGCCGGCTACCCGCGCCCAGCCCCTGAGTGATCTTGGCGCCCAGCTGCACCTTGCGCGGCGCGACCGATTGCTTGAGCGCCTGCGCGTCGGTGTTGGCAACCAGGAAGTCGACTCCCTGCACCTCGGCGCGCATCATGTTGGCGATCGCGTTGCCGCCCGCGCCGCCGACGCCGATCACCGCGATGCGCGGGGTCAGCTCGTCGACTTCGGGAGTAAGGAATTCGATGCTCATGGCTTTCAGCTCTCCGCCCATCCGGCAAGGAACGCGCCGGCCCAGTTAACCGCGTTGTGCACCAACGGGATGCGCGGTTCCAGCCGAAACCGCGCGCGCCGCCGGCGCTTGATTAATAATTCGCCCGCGCCGCCTGGATCAGCTTGCGGACCATGGAGAACCCCTTGGGCCGGTGCACCGTCTGCGCCGTCGGCGACAGCGCGCGCAGATCGATCGGATCGGTCGCGGCGTAATAGGCCAGGCCCGCCAGCGTCGCGAACGCCGGCCCCGAATGCGCCTCGGGCAGCGCGGTCAGCCCGCGCGGCCGCCCGACCCGGACCGACCGGCCCAGCGCCTGCTGCGCATAGTCGGCGATGCCCTTCATCTCGGCCCCGCCGCCGGTCAGCACGACCTGGCGCCCGACCGGCCCCTCGAACTTCAGCTCGACCAGCGCCTTTTGCACCTCGCCCATCAGATGGCCGAGCCGCTGGCGCACCACCGCGATCAGCTGCGCGCGGGTGATCCGCTGCCCCTCGCTGCCGTCCTCCTCCGCCGAGATCGGCGCGACGTCGATCATCTCGTGGTTATCGCGCGGGGAGGCGTTGGCCGAGCCGAAGAAGCACTTCATCCGCTCCGCCTGCTGACGCCGGGTGCCGAACGCCGAGGCGATGTCGTCGGTGATGTCGGCCGCGCCGACGGGGATCGAGGTCAGCCCGACCAGCATCCCGCCGGCGAACAAGGACACGTTGGTGATCCCCGCCCCCAGTTCGACCAGCGCCACGCCCAGCTCGCGCTCCTCCTCGCTGAGGCAGGCGAGCCCGGTCGCGACGGGCGAGGCGATGATCGACTTGACCTCCAGATGCGCCGAGCGGACGCACAAATCGAGGTTGCGGACCGGCGACCCGTCGGCGGCGACGACGTGGATGTGCACCCCTAGCCGGTCGGCGTGCAGCCCCAGCGGCTTCTTGACCCCTGTCAGGCCGTCGAGCGTGTACAGCGCCGGTTGCGCGTGCAGCACCATCCGCCCTTGCGGGTCAATCGATTGCCGTCCGGCGGCGAGCAGCGCGTCGATGTCGGCCTGCTCGATGCGGTGTCCGCCCAGCTCGAACTCGATCGAGGCGACGTCAGAGACCAGCCCGCCGGCGGAAAAACCGACCCAGACATTCTCAATGTTGATCCCGGCGATGCGCTCGGCCTGTTCCACCGCCTCGCGGATCGCGACCTCGGTCGCGGCCATGTCGGCGATATAGCCGCGCTTGACCCCCCGGCTCTCGCGCTGGCCGGTGCCGAGCACAATCAGCTCGCCACCGTCGCCTTTTCGCGCGATCATCGCCGACACTTTCGACGACCCGATGTCGAGCGCGGTGATCAGCCCTTCCGGTACTGCCTTGGCCATCAAACGTCCCCCCTGGTCGTGTCCGTCGTCGTCGACGGTGTCTGTCCGGTCGCGTCGTCGCCCGGATCGGCGACCATGCGTTGATCGTCGCCGCCCGGCTTGCGCGCGACCAGCCTGGTCGGGTCGCGCATGTCGAACCGCTTCCACCCCCGGCCGAGCATCCCGCGCGCGCCGTCGAGCTGGGCGAAGCGGACCAGCGCGGCGCCCGCGCCCTCCTCGGGCAAGGCCAATGTCTCGCCGCTGTCGAACGTCAGATCCCAGCGCCGGTTGCCGACCCAGGTCGCCGCGCGCACCCGTGGCTTCAGCGCCGGCGCGGTCGCCAGCAACGCCTGGTACGCGCCCTCCTGCCGGTCGGCGCCCGGCCCGATTACCAGCGGCAGCGCCGGCATCCGCCGCGGGTCGACCGGTTCCAGCAACACGCCGCCCGCGTCGATCAGCGTCAGCTCGCCGGCGTCCTGCCACACCGCCGCCGGCACCCTCTCGACGATATGGACCAGCAGCGTGTCGGGCAACCGCCGCGAGACATGCGCGTCGGCGATCCAGCCGTAGCGGAGCAGCTTCTCACGGACCTCGGCCAGGTCGACCAGCGGCATGGCGCGCGATTTCTGGTCGAGCGCGACGGCGTAGACCGTCATCTCGTCCATCCGCTCGAGCCCGGTCAGCTCGATTTGCTCGACGCGGAAACCCGCGCGCCCGGCGCCCTCGGCCAGCGCGGTGCCGATCATGCCGGGGACGCCGATCCACGTCGCCACCGCGATCGTCGCCGCGCCGGCGAGACCCAGGATCGACCAGGTCGCCGCCTTCCTGACCATCTCCTCGCTGACCGGCAGCCGGGCGAGCGCCCGGGCGGCGAACGACGGCCGGGGCGGCTTGCGCCGCGCCACCGTACGCCGGGGCGGCGGGGATGGCTGCAGACGCGACTCGGTTGGCAGCCTGACTGACACGGGGCAC
>CAXTRJ010000307.1:0-761 GCA_964246585.1 uncultured Sphingomonas sp.
AAGACGTCGCCCGACATGTCGCCGCAGCCGGCGACGCGCACCGGCTCCGCCTGCACGTCGATTCCGCGTTCGGCGAAGTGGCGCTGGACCGAGATCCACGCGCCGCGCGCGGTGATCGCCATCGCCTTGTGATCGTAGCCGTTGGAGCCGCCGGACGCGAAGGCGTCGCCCAGCCAGAAGCCGCGTTCCAGCGCGATGGCGTTGGCGACGTCGGAAAAGCTCGCCGTGCCCTTGTCGGCGGCGACGACGAAGTAGGGATCGTCGCCGTCCAGCACGCGGACGCCGGGGGGATGAATGACGACGTCGTTGGCGATGTTGTCGGTGACCGACAGCAAGGCGCGAATGAAGATGCGGTAGGACTCGGTGCCCTCGGCGAGCCATGCGTCACGGTTCGAGGCGAGCGGCAACTGCTTGGGGTAGAAGCCGCCTTTGGCGCCGGTCGGCACGATAACGGCGTTCTTGACGACCTGCGCCTTCATCAGCCCGAGGATTTCGGTGCGGAAGTCGTCGCGCCGGTCGGACCAGCGAAGCCCGCCGCGCGCGACGGGGCCGGAGCGCAGGTGGATGCCTTCGACGCGGGGTGAATAGACCCACATCTCGCGCCAGGGGCGCGGCGCGGGGAGGCCGGGGATCAGCGCGCTGTCGAGCTTGAACGCCAGCGCTTCGCTGCCCGCCTCGACGAAGGCGTTGGTGCGCAACGTCGCCAGGATCACCGAACGGAACAGGCGCAGGATGCGGTCGTCGTCGATCGCCTTGACGCC
>CAXTRJ010000307.1:771-2907 GCA_964246585.1 uncultured Sphingomonas sp.
GCCAACCCTTGTTCGACCGCCAACTCCGAGGCGTCGGCATCGCCGATGCCGCCATGCCGCGCCTCGAACAGCGCGACCAGCGCCGCCGTGACGGCGGGCGCGCGGCGCAGCGCGTCGACGACGGTGATGAGGCCGTAGGACAGGCCGGTCTGGCGCAGATAGCGGAACCAGGCGCGGAACAGCAAAGCCGCCCGCGGCGGCAGGCCGCCCAGCATGATCAGCTGGTTGAACTCGTCATTCTCCGCCGTGCCTTCCAGCACCGCGGCGATCGCGGCCTCGACCGTCTCGCCTCGCGCCAGCAGCGCGTCGGTGTCGGTGGTGGCGGGCACTTCGAGCAGGAACTCGCTGATATGGCCGAGCCGGCCATCGCCGATCTCGGTCGCGACTTCCTCCAGCACGCGGAAGCCGAAATTTTCGAGCACCGGGACGGCGTCGGACAAAGCGATCAGGCCGTGGACGCGATAGGCCTTGAGGCGGAGCTGGCACGCTGCGTCGCCCTCGCCGCGGTACAGGCGCGCGTCGCGGTCGGCGGTGCCTTCCAGCCCGCACAGCCGCAATATGTCCGACGCGCCTTGCGCGGCGCTGGACCGCATGCGGTAGGGCTCGGGAAACGCGCCCACGTAGGTCAGCGACAGGCGCGTGGCGCGGCTGGCGCCGACCTGTTCGACGAGTTCGGCCTCGACGCCGGGCGCCCAGCCGCGGACCATCTCGTCCAGCCGCCGGTCGAGCGCCGCGGCGTCGGGGACGGGGGTCCCCGGCGCGACATCGAGCGTGAAGCGCAGCAGCGCCAGCTCGCCGTCGCCCAGTTCGACCGACCAGTTGGAGATGCGGCTCGCCGCCGCCGCTTCCTCCAGCATGTCGCCGATCGCCAGTCGGCGGGCGGTGCTGAGGTCGTCGCGCGGCAGCCAGACGAATGCGAACAGTTTCAGGCCGAGCGCACCGGGCAGCAGCAGCAAGGTCGGGCGCGGGCGGTCCGCCAGGCTCATCGCGGTCAGCGACACCGCCTCGACGCTGTCGTGATCCAGCGCCACGAGCAGGTCGTGGGGCAGCGATGCGACCGCGTGGCGCAGCGCCTTGTTGGCGTGGCCGCCGACCGCGAATCCGAACTTGGCCTCCATCTCGGCCAGCCGCTTGCGCAGCACGGGGACCGTCTCCGGTCCGTCGCGCAGCGCGGCGCTGGTCCACAGCGCCGCGTGGACCGACAAGGTGCCATCGGCGAGCGGCACGATGATCAGGTCGAGCGGCACGTGGCGGTGGACGGGAGAGATGCGATCGGCCTTGCCGATCAGCGGCACGACGGGCGCGCCGGGCGTGGCACGGCGATGTTCCAGCGCGGCGGCGAGCGCGGGACCAGACATGAAGTCGGGCTGGCGCGCCAGGATGCCGAGAGCGGAGTGGACGCGGCCGTCGGCGGCGACGCGCTGATGGCCGAGCAAGGTCAGCTTGTTGCCGGCGAACCAGCGCAGCAGGTCCGCGTCTTCGCCGGGCGGCAGCGCGTCGGCATCGGCGGTCAGCCGCGCGCGCATTTCGGGCCAGTCGGCAACCGCGGCGCGGACGTCGGCGAGCACGGCTTCGAGTTCGACGACGAGGTCGCGCCGGTCGCGCGCATCGGCGCGGTCGAGTTCGATATAGATGATCGATTCGGCGGGATGATCCTCCCCCGCCGACATGCCCATCGTCGCAAGCCGGCCCGTTTCATCCCGCGAAACGCCGATCACGGGGTGGAGCAGGCGGTGGATGGTGAGGCCCCGCGCGGCGATCGCCGCGGCGACGCTGTCGACCAGGAACGGCATGTCGTCGTTAACCAGCGCCATGCGCATGCGCCGCTGCAGGCCCGCCGCCCCGCCCAGCGATTCGATGTGGACGACGGCGGTGCCCGGCGCGCGAACCGCGGCCGCGGCGGCGACGAACAATGCGGCTTCGCTGCACGCGCCCGGGTCGAACCCTTCCGACTCGCCGGGAAGCGCGCTCCGCCCCAGCGCGGCGCAGAGCTGATCAACGAGGGCGGGGTCGCCGCCGGTCGCGGGATCGGCGGGTGTCGCTGTCATGTCGGTCGTTTCCGCTTTGCAATGCCGATTATTGGCCGGGATCGTCGGTCCGGAGTCTATAGGTCGGGAGGACCGGACGGGACAAGTC
>CAXTRJ010000308.1:0-2902 GCA_964246585.1 uncultured Sphingomonas sp.
GCCAGCGCCAGCATCGCCCAGCCATCGTCGCCCTCGGCGACCTGCCCGCGCCAGCGCGCGGCGGTACGGTCGAGCCCGGCCGAGAGCATCGCCGCCACCAGCCGCGCCGAGTCGCCATTCTCGGCCGTCGGCACGATCCGCGCCGCCGCCCGCGCGGTCAGCACCAAGCGGGGATAGGCGACGACGCCGTCAGTGATGCCCCACAACGTCCGGATCGCCGCCAGCCGCTCGTCGCTGGTCGGCGACGTATACGCGTCGCGCAGGTCGCGCGCCGTCGCCGTAGCGGCGCTCGGGGCATCGTCGTCGCCGTCGAGCACGCCGTACAGGTCGACCAGCGCCGCGTTCGACAAGACCCCCTGCCCGGCCGCCGCCTCCGCCGCCGGAAGCCGGTCCGCCAGCGGGATCGACGGCGCCAGCGCCTGCCAGTAGCGCAGCTGCGGCCCGACGGTCTCGAGCAACTCCGCCGGGACCGCGACGCCAGTGGCGGTCGCCAGGCCATAGCGCCAGGTGGTGAGCTGGACGACGTCGTCCCACTCGATCGTCACCGCCTGCCGCCCGCGCGGGCCGGCGCCGACGACCTTTTGCGCCAGGAGCAAGTCGACCCCCGTCACCGTACGGCGACGGCGGGCGGCGGTGATCAGCGACCCGGCGCGCGCCTGCTCGCCGCGCAGCCCGGCGCACATCGCCTGGGCCATGGTCCAGCCCGGCGACGGCACGATGGTACCGCCGCGCTCGGCCAGCGGGCACAGCGCCGCCGGATCGGCGTTGGTCAGCGCCGTCTGCATCGCCACCTGAAACAGCTTGGGGGTGTAGTTGCGGTCGTCGACGCCCTGGACGACGGCGCGCGCCGCCACCGCCTCGCCCATGCGCAGCAGCAGCCACGCCCGCTCGGCGGCGAAGTCGGCCCCGCCGACCGACGCCGGAGTGTCGAGCCGCGAAGCGAGCGTCCGGCGGAGCAGGATCGACATCCACCGCGACGGCAGCGGCGCGTCGAGCCGACGCATCAGCCCCTGAAGAAAGCGCCCATCCGCCCGGCCAAGGGCATCCGCCGGCAACCCGCCCTCGCCCGTCGTGATCGGGCCGACCGAGGCGAGCGGACGCCTGGCGAAGCTGGGCAGTTCGAACTCGGCCAGGATGCGCGGGTCGATCGGGGTCGGCGTGGCGGTCGGGGTCGGCGACGGCGTTCCCGTCGGCAATGGCTGGACGACGGTGCCGCGCGCCGGGCCAGGTACGGCGGACGATGTTGGTCGCGGAGCGGGCGCCGGGGCCGGCGCGGGCTGGGCCGGTTCACCGAAGCCGGGCGGCAGGATCGACTCGGGGCGATCCTGCCCCAACGCGGGCAGCGCCAGCGCGGCGACCGCCGCCAGCGTCGCCCCCCTCATCACCCGACCAGCGATCGCCCGACTAGCTGAGGTTCGCAACCGGCACGACCTTCTCGACCTGGGTGGGCGGCGTCTCGGTGGCGCGGCCGGCGAGCAGGAACAGCCCGCCGACGACCACGACCAGAATGGCCACCAGCACTAACACGGGACGGGACATGCACTTCGACCTTTGGATGGCGGACGGCGGTTCGGCCGGGCTTTTGCCCGACCGGCCGGCCGCTGTATAGCGCGCGTGGTCATGTTGCAAAGCGCTCCCCCCACCGCCTGGACGGGCAAGCCGATCGTGCTCGTCGGGCTGATGGGCGCGGGCAAGTCGACCGTCGGCCGGCGGCTGGCCGGGCGTCTCAAACTGCCGTTCGTCGACGCCGACGAGGAGATCGAGGTCGCCGCCGGGATGACCGTCGCCGAGATCTTCGACCGCTTCGGCGAGGCTTATTTCCGCGACGGCGAGCGCCGGGTCATCGCCCGGCTGATCGACGGCCGGCCCAAGGTGATCGCGACGGGCGGCGGCGCGTTCGTCAACGAGGTCACGCGGCGGCTGATCCTGGCGGACGCGCTGGCGGTGTGGCTCGACGCCGATGTCGCGGTGCTCGCCGACCGGGTGCGCCGCCGCGATACCCGGCCGCTGCTGCGCGGGCGCGACGCCGGCGCGGTGCTGACCGAGCTCGCCCGCGTCCGCAACCCGCTCTACGCGCTGGCGCCGGTCCGCGTCTCCAGCCACAAGGCGCCGCACGAGGCGACGGTCGCCTCCATCCTGAAGGCGATCGGACAATGACGGAGACGGCGACGACGGTGATGGTCGATCTCGGCGCGCGCAGCTACCCGGTGCTGATCGAGGCGGGGTTGCTGGCGCGGGCGGGCGAGCGGGTCGCGCCGCTGGCGAAGGGTCGCCCGGTCGCGATCGTCACCGACACGAACGTGACGGCGCACGCCGCGACGTTGGCGCGGTCGCTGGGCGACGCCGGCGTGGCTAGCGAGACGATCGTGCTGCCGCCCGGTGAGGGGACCAAGGGCTGGGCGACGCTGGCCGAGCTGTGCGACCGGTTGCTGGCGCTCGGCGTCGAGCGCGGCGATCACGTCGTGGCGGTGGGCGGCGGCGTGATCGGCGACCTGGTCGGCTTCGCCACCGCCATCCTGAAACGCGGCTGCGGCTTCGTCCAGGTGCCGACAACGCTGCTCGCCCAGGTCGATTCGTCGGTCGGCGGCAAGACCGGGATCAACGCCGGCGCCGGCAAGAACCTGATCGGCGCGTTTCATCAGCCGCGCCTCGTCCTGATCGACCCCGACGTCCTTGGCACCCTGCCCCCGCGCGAATTGCGCGCCGGCTATGCCGAGGTGGTCAAATACGGCCTGATCGACGACGCCGACTTCTTCGCCTGGTGCGAGGGAAGCGGCGCCGCGCTGCTCGCCGGCGACGCCGACGCCCGCGCCCACGCCATCGCCCACTGCGTCGCGGCCAAGGCGCGGATCGTCGCCAGCGACGAGTACGAGACGCTGGGCCGGCGCGCGCTGCTCAACCT
>CAXTRJ010000309.1:0-2887 GCA_964246585.1 uncultured Sphingomonas sp.
TCGAGCGGGTGCAGCAGCGCACGCGCCAGCGGATGCGCCAGATCGACGATCCGCTCCTCGCCGACCGGATGCACGACCTGGAGGATCTGTCCAACCGGCTGCTCCGCACCGTGTCGGGGCAGATGGGCACGGCGGCGCAGATGGGGTTGCGCCAGGACACGATCCTGATCGCGCGCAACCTGGGGCCGGCGGAACTGCTGGAATATGACCGGCGTCGGCTGAAGGGCGTGATCCTGGAGGAAGGGTCGCTGACCGCGCACGTCACCATCGTCGCCCGCGCGATGGGGGTGCCGGTGCTGGGGCGAGTGCGCGACGTCCGCCGATTGATCGCCGAGGGCGACCTGCTGCTGCTCGACGTAACGGAAGGGACGATCTTCGCGCGGCCGACCGGGGGGATGGAGGAGGCGTTCGAGGCCAAGTTGATGTTGCGCCAGAAGCGCCGAGCGGCGTTCGCCGCGTCAAAGGCCGAGCCGCCGGTGACGCGCGACGGCCACCGCGTGACGTTGATGGTCAACGCGGGGCTGCGCGACGATGCAGCCGCGCTCGACGTGACCGGGGCGGATGGCATCGGGCTGTTCCGCACCGAGTTCCAGTTCCTGGTGTCGGCGACCTTGCCCCAGCGCGAGCGGCAGCAGCGGCTGTACCGCGAGGTGCTCGACGTCGCGGGGACGCGCCCGGTGATCTTCCGTACGCTCGACATCGGCGGCGACAAGGCGCTGCCCTATCTCAAGCTGGAGGCGGGAGACGAGGAAAACCCGGCGATGGGCTGGCGCGCGTTGCGCCTGTCGCTGGAGCGAGACGGGTTGATGAAGGTGCAGGCGCGCGCGCTGCTGGAAGCCGCCGCCGGGCGGACGCTCAACGTCATGTTTCCGATGGTCAGCGAGCCGTGGGAGTTCGACGAGGCGCGGGCGCTGTTCGAGGCGCAGCGCGACTGGATCGCGCAGCGGGGACGGCGCTTGCCGAGTGAAATCCGCTACGGCGCGATGCTGGAAGTGCCGGCGCTGGCCGAGCAGCTCGACCTGCTGCTCCCCCGCGTCGATTTTCTGTCGGTCGGAACCAACGACCTCACCCAGTTCCTGTTCGCCGCCGACCGCGCCAATCCCAAGCTGGCCGAGCGATACGACTGGCTGTCGCCGTCGATCCTGCGGTTCCTCAAGCGGCTGGTCGAACCGGCGCGCGCGGCGGGCGTCGACCTGGCGGTGTGCGGTGAGATGGGCGGGCGGCCGCTGGAGGCGATGGCGCTGATCGGGCTCGGCATCGACCGGTTGTCGATCACCCCGGCGGCGGTCGGCCCGGTCAAGGCGATGATCCGCTCGCTCGACCGCGCCGCGCTGACCGAGCGAATGGACGCGCTGCTCGCCCGCCCACCGCGATCGCTGCGCGACGCCCTGACCGCGTTCGCCGGCGAAACCGGCGTCGAACTGGCCTGAACGATCGATGGATGCCGCCGGGCCCGCGTTGACAGCCGCCCATCGCTGGAACACGATGAGCGTCACGCAAGCGGGTGTCGCGCGCGCCGGAGCACGAGCATGATCGAGGCGGAACGCGGAACCGATCGCGGGCCGGAAACAGGAACGACGCGGGCCGGGGCGCTGCTGCGCGAACAGCGCGAGGCGAAGGGGCTGACGCTGGCCGAGGTCGGCAGCCGGACACGGATACCGCTGCGCCATCTCCAGGCGATCGAGGCCGCCGATTACGCCGAACTGCCATCGCCGACCTATGCGGTCGGCTTCGCGCGCGCCTATGCCCGGATCGTCGGCGCCGACGAGGTGTCGGTGGCGAGCGAGGTCCGCGCCGATCTCGCCCGCATTGGCCGCCGCCAGCCCGAATATGAGCCGTTCACCATGGCCGACCCGACGCGGGTGCCGCCACGCGGCGTCGCGATCGTCGCGGCGGGCGTGGGGCTGGCGATCATCCTGCTGGTCGGCCTGTGGTTCGGCACCGACTGGTTCCGTGGCGACACGGCGGCACCCGGCGCGGCCCCGGCGGTGATCGCTTCGGTCCCGCAGGTGCCCGCCGTGACGCAGGCGGTGCCGCCGGCCGGTGGCCAGGTGACGCTGGCGGCGACCGACGAGGTGTGGCTGCGCGTGTACGATGCCGACGATCGGACGCTGTATACCGGTACGATGCGGCCGGGCGAGCGGTTCGACGTTCCAGCCGGCGCGCGCGATCCGAGGATCAACGTCGGTCGCCCCGACAAGCTGACGGTGACGCTGAACGGCTCGGCGACGCCGCCGCTGGGCACCGGGGAGCGGCCGATCACGGGAGTCGGCGTCAGCGCGGAGGCCGTGGCCGCGCGGATCTCGGGCGCGCCCGCCTCGTCGCCGTCCTCACCCGCCGCGCGAAGCTGACGCCTAAAGGCTGGCGACAGGTGGCATGGTGCCGCTATAGCCGGGTCGGTACAGTGTCGTTGGGGGTTCCATGCGTAACGTGTTTCTGGTCGCGGCGTCGCTGGGCGCAGTCGTGCTCGCCTCGCCGGTCGCCGCGCAGAGCGGTGGGCAAGGGGTCGAAGCGCGCGTCGGCAAGCTGGAGGGCGAAATGCGCGCGGTGCAGCGACGCGTTTTCCCGAACGGCGCCGGACAGCTGCTCCAGCCCGACATCGCGCCGCGCCAGACGCCGACCGGCCCCGGGCCGGGCAGCCCCGCGACGAGCCCCGTCGCCGACCTGACCGCGCGGGTGACCGAGCTGGAGGGCCAGATCGCGACGTTGACTGGGCAGATCGAACAGAACGGCGATCGTACCCGCCAGGTGGAGGAGGCGTTCAACGCCTATCGCCGGACGAACGACGCGCGACTGGCCGCGATCGAAGCGCGGGGCGCCGCCCCGGCCGAGACGGCGAGCGTCGACGCGGAGCCGGTCCCGTCGCGACCGGCGACCAGGCCCGTCG
>CAXTRJ010000310.1:0-2880 GCA_964246585.1 uncultured Sphingomonas sp.
GACCGGGCACATTCAACACCGCGCCGAGGGCAGCGCGGGCGGGATCGCGGCGGCGCTGGCGACGGGCGACACCGGCGCGATCGCCGAGGAGGACGCCGAGGCGATGCGCCGGGCGGGGCTGGCGCACCTCCTGTCGATCAGCGGGCTCCACGTCACCGCCGTCGTCGCGGCGACGATGCTGGTCGTCCTCCGGCTCCTGGCGCTCAGCCCGTGGATGGCGTTGCACCTGCGATTGCCGCTGATCGCGGCCGGGGCGGCGGCCTGCGCCGCCATCGGTTACACACTGCTCAGCGGCAGCGCGGTCCCGACGATCCGGTCGTGCGTCGCCGCGCTGCTGGTGCTCGTCGCGCTGGCGCTGGGGCGCGAGGCGGTGACGCTCCGGCTGGTCGCGGCGGGGGCGACGATCGTGCTGCTCGTCTGGCCGGAGTCGCTGGCGGGGCCGAGTTTCCAGCTGTCGTTTGCGGCGATCACCGCGATCGTGGCGCTGCACGAGCACCCGCGGGTCCAGCGCTGGTTCTCGCCGCGCGACGATGGCTGGGTAGCGCGCGTCGGGCGGGGGCTGGGCTCGCTGCTGTTGACCGGGATCGCGGTCGAGGTCGCGCTGATGCCGATCGCGGTGTTCCATTTCCACAAGGCGGGGCTGTACGGCGCGCTGGCCAATATCGTCGCGATCCCGCTGACTACCTTCGTCGTCATGCCGTTGGAGGCGTTGGCGCTGCTGCTCGATCTGGGCGGACTGGGCGCGCCGGCGTGGTGGCTGGTCGAGCGGGCGCTGGCGCTGCTGTTGTGGATCGCCCACGTAACCGCCGCCGCGCCGGGCGCGGTAGCGGCCCTGCCGGCGATGCCCGACGGCGCGTTCACGCTGGTCGTGGTCGGCGGGCTGTGGCTGGCGCTGTGGCGGACCAGGTGGCGGCGACTTGGCCTTTTACCGCTGGTGACAGGAGTGGCTTGGGCGGTAACGACGCCGACGCCCGACCTGCTGGTCACCGGCGATGGCCGGCACGTCGCGATCCGGACCGCCGGCGGCCTCGCGCTGCTGCGCGACCGGGCGGGGGATTACACCCGCGACACGCTGGCGGAGAATGGCGGGGTGGATGGTGAGCCGCTGCTGTTGTCGGACCAGCCCGACGCGCGGTGCACCCGCGACCTGTGCCTGGCCGAGCGGGAGGCGGGTGGGCGGACGTGGCGCGTGCTGGCGACGCGCAGCGCCTATCTGGTGCCCGCGGGCGAGCTGATCGCGGCGTGCCGAGCGGCGGACATCGTCGTCAGCGAGCGGCGCTTGCCGAACGGGTGTGCCCCACGCTGGCTCAAGCTCGACCGGCCGACGCTCCAGCGAACCGGCGGGGTCGCGGTGACGCTGGGCGGCGCCACCGTCGCGACCGTGCTCGACCCCGGCGACCGGCACCCCTGGCGGGCGCCGGAGCGCCTCAAGCGTAGCGGCGCAGGATACCCGAGAGCTTACCCTGGACGCGGACCTGGGCGGGGGCGTAGCGCTGCGGATCATAGGCGCGGTTGGCGGGATCGAGCCGGACCATCGCGCCCTCGCGGCGGAAATATTTAAGCGTCGCCTCGCTCTCGTCGATCAGCGCCACGACGATCTCGCCGTCGCGCGCCACGTCGGTGCGGCGGACCAGCGCGTAGTCGCCGTCGAGGATGCCCGCCTCGACCATCGAGTCGCCCGACACCTCCAGCGCGTAATGGTCGCCGCTGCCGAGCAGCGCGGCGGGGACGGCGAGCATCGTGCTGCCCTCGAACGCCTCGATCGGGACGCCGGCGGCGATGCGGCCGTGCAGCGGGATCTCGATCACGTCGTTGGCGGGGGTCGGAAGTATACCAACTTCACGGTACGTCTCGCCCGGAATCGCCTTTTCGACCGGTCGGTCGGGCATCCGCAACACCTCCAGCGCGCGGGCGCGATTGGGCAGGCGGCGGATGAAATGACGTTCCTCCAACGCCGAGATCAGGCGATGGACGCCCGACTTCGACTTAAGGTCGAGCGCGTCCTTCATCTCCTCGAACGAGGGCGACACGCCGGTTTCCTTCAAGCGATCGTCGATAAAACAAACGAGCTCGTGCTGCTTGCGGGTAAGCATGGCGGTCCTCCGTCGGAACAGACTAGGAACCAATATGGAACGTACGTTACCATGTCAAGCGATGACGAGGATTTCCGCCGAGTCGCCGATCCGGGCGGCCGGGGCGCCCGCCGGACGGACGATCAGGCAGGTCGAGCGCGCCAGGGTCAGCAGCATCGAGCTGTCCTGGATGGTCGAGGCGAACGCCCGACCGTCGCGCAACTCGCCGCGCAGATAGTCGGTGCGGTCGTTGTTGGCGGCGAGCGCTTCGCCAAGCAACACGGTGGTCGTCGGCGGTAGCGGATCGCCGGCGCCGGCCATGGCGGCGATTAGCGGGCGGACGAACAGCGTCGCGGTGACGAAGGCGGAGACGGGATTGCCGGGCAGCCCGACGACGACCGCGCCGCTCAGCGTGCCGGCCATCATCGGCTTGCCCGGGCGAAGCGCGATGCGCCAGAAATCGATAACGCCGCCGGCCGCCTCCAACGCGGGGCGGACGAGGTCGTGGTCGCCGACCGACGCGCCGCCGGTGGTGACCAGCAGGTCGGCGTCGACGGCGGCGAAGGCGTCGCGCAGCGCCTCGATCCGGTCGGGCAGGATGCCGAGATCGATCAGGTCGACGGGCAGGTCGGCGAGCATCGCGGCGAGCATGACGCCGTTCGATTCGGGGAGTTGCAGCGGCGACGTCGCCTCGCCCGGTCGGACGAGTTCGTCGCCGGTGGCGGCGATCGCGACGCGGACGCGGCGGTTGACCGACGCCGCCCAGTGGCCGCCGGTCGCGGCGACGGCGAGCCGCGCGGGGGTGAGC
>CAXTRJ010000311.1:0-2851 GCA_964246585.1 uncultured Sphingomonas sp.
GTGCCTCCTTCCACTCACTCGTGGATGATGCACCATCAAAGGCCGGGATCAAACAAGTACTGGAATGCTTATGACGCGGTCTGTAATCCAGATAGGGTCGCCCAAGGCGCGAGCAGCACGATCAACGCGCGACCTCATCGACGTACAGGACGAACGAACTCTCGCCGCACACGAACGGATGGAGCCAGCGGCCTTCATATTCGAGCTCGAATATGTCGGGCATGGCCGCGGGCCGTGGCAGGGCGCGGCCTGTCACCGTGATGCGCTCTCCGTCCAGTGGACGCGCGTCGTCGGCCATGACGGGCGACATCAGTAGTGGAACGCAGGATTCACCCGGCCGCAGGAGACTGATGGCTGGCGACGATCCCGCCTGATCCTGAATGACCAGCGTTCCATCCAATCGGCAAGACGATTGAGCCTCGCAGCTTCCACTCACCACCGCCGACGCGGTAGGCGCGGTGGTCGCGCACGACGTGGCCATGAGGGCGCTGGCGGCGCCTAGGAGTCGGGTGTGAAGCGACATGCGACGCCACTGCCTCCCTGGTTCGCGCCCCAGGTCTCCACCCGTCTCGCGATGAGCGATCTCCCCTGCCTGGGAAACGGCCTGCCCGCGATCGAGCGAACTTCGAAGCTATCCTGTTTCTGGATCGCGAACGCGCGAATCGCGCTGATGACGTACGCGGGCTTGCCCGTCCGCGCCGCCATCTGACCGTCCTCATCGCCGGGTATGCCAGCAACGATTTCACCCGACTGCCCTAGCGGGTGAGTGTGTCCACCAGCATCGGGAAGGATGTCCTGAAGGTTGAGCACGGTCGCGCGCCTCTCGCTCCCGTCCTCGCAAAGCTGCCAGCCCGCGCGCCTGGTGGCGACCGCGCGCGTACCCGTGCCGTTGACCGCGAAACCCTGCTCGTCCTTTGTCGCCCCCAGGTTCAGACGCGTGCCGTCGGATAGCCGTCTCGTGGTCCAGGCGTTACGGACTTGAACGTCGAGAGTGGCCCAACTGGTGTCGCTCACCATCTGCTCCGTTCAAGTAGCGGCCGACGTGCCTAGTTTCGCGAACTCCACCTCGACATACACCTCTCGCCTCGTTTCCGAAACCGCTCGCTCGGCAGCCGTGGTGAGGCATGGGCAGTTGCGGTAACACATGCGACAACTTGTTGCGACGGCATCTCGCGTACCGTCGACGGCGGCGACCACGGGAGCAATGAACGGTGGGCAGCGTATCAGCGGGCGATCATCGCCCCGCGGGCAAGCCAGTGACGCGACGCGATCGGCTTGTCGCGGCATCGTTGCTGACCATTGTAGTGGTGCCGTTCACCGGTCACATGGCTGCCGGCGCTCCGCGTCCGACAGGGTCGCTGTGCCTGCGGGGTGAGGAGCCGCTTTTCTCCTGTCCTGTCCGGGAAAGGATCGCATCGGTGTGTGGTCGGGGTGGCGAAGCCGTTTACCGCTTCGGCCATCCTTCTCGCATCGAACTCCAGGCGCGCGGACTGACCAACGCCGAGCGCGCCTTCTCGGGCGCCGGCGAGACCCAGATCGCGTTCGAGAACAACGGTTCCCGCTACGTCATCTACGATCGTCTGGTTCGGACTTCCTTCGGCGCCGCCGGGCATCATGATCCTCAAGCGACCGCTGGAGTGATCGTGCGGAAGGGCGGCAAGTTGGTTTCGAACGCCACGTGCGACGGATCGGGCGGCGCCGGCATTAGCCCGACCGCTTCGAAATATATGTCGGGCGGCGCGTTCGTACCGCGCTGAGAAAATATCAGGCCAAGACGGCATTTGTCACGTGCGCATGAGGTCGCTCCGCCTCGCCGCATATACGAACAGCCCCCTCATCGAGAAATAGTTCAGAGGTGTAAAAGCCACTTGACATGACAAGCTCGCTTTACGTAAAGCCTCCTTGTCACAAGCAAGGAGGCGATCATGGTTGGGCGGCGTTACTTCTTCGAGCTGGGCGGCGCGATGGCGCTGTACGCGGGGCTGCTGTTCGCCTCCAACGCGATCGACGACGCGGTGCACCCGCAAGGGGCCGCTCGGACAATATTGGCGATTTCGCCGATGATCGGCGCCGTCATCGCCGCGTGGGCGATCATGCGCCAACTGTGGCGGATGGACGAGTTGCAGCGGCGCATTCAGCTCGATGCGATCGCGATCGCGTTCATGGCGACCGCGCTGGTCACCTTCACCTGGGGGTTCGCCGAAGCGGCCGGCCTGCCGCGACTGACCGCGTTCCTGGTATGGCCGATCATGGCCGTGTTCTGGATCGTCGGCGGCTTCATCGCGCGGGCGCGCTACCGGTGAACAACGACCTGAAGCGACTCCGCGCCGAGCGCGGCTGGAGCCAGGCCGACCTCGCCACGGCGCTCGCCGTGTCGCGCCAGACGGTGAACGCGATCGAGACCGGGCGCTACGACCCCAGCTTGCCGCTCGCCTTCACCATCGCCCAGCTGTTCGAGCGGCGGATCGAGGACATCTTCCACCCCTGACCTCCCCCGAAAGGAACGATCTCATGCGTACGTGGCTGCTTGCCGCGGCGATCGCCGCCGCCTTGCCTATCGCCCCTGCCCTGCCCGCCGTCGCGCAGATGGCCTCGCGAGCCGAGCAGCGCTTCTCCGTCACCGTCGAGGGCAGCGGTTCCGACGTGATCCTGATCCCCGGGCTGGCGTCGTCGCGCGCGGTGTGGCGCGCGACCGCCGAGCGGCTGCGGGCGACGCACCGAGTCCACCTGATCCAGGTCGCGGGTTTCGCCGGCGCGCCGGTAGCGGGCAACGCGGCGGGAGACGTCGCCGCGCCGGTGGCCGAGGCGCTGGCGCGGTACATCGTCGAAGCGAAGCTCGTCGCGCCGGCGG
>CAXTRJ010000312.1:0-2850 GCA_964246585.1 uncultured Sphingomonas sp.
CTGGCGATGAGGGGCGCGACCGCGCGGACGCCGCCGATCGCGCGGAGCGCCGCGGCGATCTCAGTTGACGGCGCGCCGTGGCGGCCGCGGCGGTTCGATCCCAGCGCGACGACGTAGAGGGTGGTTGAGCTTGCCACCCGAACGCGCTTACACGCTGGCGCGTGATCTTCGCACCCTCGCCACTCCCCGATACCGAGCCGCCGCGCGATTGCCCGCGCTGCCCGCGCCTCGTCGCCTTCCGCGACGAACTCCGCGTCGAGCACCCCGACTGGTGGAACGCGCCGGTCAACGCGCTGGGCGACCCTGACGCGTGGCTCGGCATCGTCGGACTCGCGCCGGGCAAGCACGGCGCCAACCGCACCGGACGCCCGTTCACCGGCGACCATGCCGGCGAGCTGCTGTTCGCGACGCTGGCCAAGTTCGGGCTGGCGACCGGCACCTACCGGGCGACGCCGGAGGACGACCTGCGGCTGAAGGGCGCGGTGATCATCAACGCGGTCAAATGCCTGCCCCCGGCGAACAAGCCGACGCCCGAGGAGGTCCGCACCTGCCGCCCGTTCCTCGCCGCGCAGGTCGAGGCGGTGCCGGCGCGGGTGTTGGTGGCGCTGGGCCAGATCGCACACCAGTCGGCGGTGGCGATGCTCGGCGGCCGCGCGTCGCTGGCGAAGTTCGGGCATCTGGCGGAGCATCACCTGCCCGGCGGCCGGGTGCTGCTCGATAGCTATCACTGCTCGCGGTATAACCAGAATACCGGGCGGCTGACGACGGCGATGTTCGAGGCGGTGTTCGCGCGGGCGTTGGAATTGCGCGATCAGATGTCCTCGACCAGCCGTCCATAGAGTTCCGGCCTCCGGTCGCGGAAGAAGCCGAACGCGGCGCGGTGGCGCTTGACGCGGGCGAGGTCGAGCGTGGCGACGATCACGCCCTCCTCGTCGCGGCCGAGTTCGGCGAGGATGTCGCCGCGCTCGTCGGCGATGAAGCTGGTGCCGTAGAAGGTCTGGCCGTGTTCGGTGCCGATACGATTGGCGGCGACGATGGGGACGACGTTGGAGACGGCGTGGCCGACCATCGCGCGGCGCCACAGCCGCGCGGTGTCGAGCGAGGTGTCGTGCGGTTCCGAGCCGATCGCGGTCGGGTAGAATAGCACCTCGGCCCCCATCAGCATCATCGCGCGGGCGGCTTCGGGATACCATTGGTCCCAGCAGACGCCGACACCGAGCTTGGCCCGGCCGGCGTCGGCGGGGCCGGGCCAAACCTTGAACCCGGTGTTGCCGGGACGGAAATAGAATTTCTCCTCGTACCCGGGACCGTCGGGGATGTGGCTCTTGCGATAAACGCCCTGGACCTCGCCGTCGGGGCCGATCATCGCGAGCGAATTGTAGTGGTGCGGGCCGTCGGCCTCGAAAAAACTCGTCGGGATGGTGACGCAGAGCGCCTCGGCCAGCGCCTGCATGGCGAGCACCGCCTTGTGCTCGGTGACGGCTGCGGCCTGGGCGAACAGCCCCTCGTCCTCGACCCGGCAGAAATACTCGCCCTCGAACAGCTCTGGCGGCAGGATCACCTGCGCGCCGCGCGCCGCCGCCTCGTGGACCAGGCGCGAGACGTTGGCGATGTTGGCGTCGATGTCGGCGGTGAAGGCGAGCTGGAGCGCGGCGACGGTGATCTGGGTCATCTCTGTCGCTTATCCAATTCTATTACTAGCGCATCAGCCGCTTCTTGTATCGTATCAAAGGTATGTGCCTGGCAGTAGCTATCCATCCACTTTTCTATGTCACGAAAGGCAAGGCCTTGTCCTAAGCGCTTTCCAGTCACTCGCGTCACATTTGTACCGGTTAGGTACCCGCCCAACCAGGATGCAAGGAAGTTACGATCGAGACGTTCTCGGTTCGACTCGATCCAACGCCCACAAGTGTCGTTACCAACGCCAATCACCACTGACTGGCTTGCAACGATTTTCGGCAAGCCAAGCACAACAAGCGAAAATATTAGAATTTTAGAGACGCGCATTCAATCTCCTGGGTCTAAATGAAGATTGGCACCTGCTGCGAGATGCAGTGGAAGCTGCCGCCGCCCGTCAGCAGGTGGTCAGCGCGCAAGCCCACCGCCTCGCGGCCCGGGAACAGCGCGCCGATCGCCGCCACCGCCGCCGCGTCGTTCTCCGCGCCGTAGATCGGCACCACCACCGCCGCGTTGCCGATGTAGAAGTTCATGTAGCTCGCCGGCACGATCTCCTCGTCGCGCAGGACGCGGCCGGGGGAGGGGACGAGCACGACGTCGAGCCCCGCCGCGCGGGCGTCGTGCCCGGCGTGCTGGTATGCCTGCCAGTTGGGATCATTGTCGGTCGCTTGCGGGATCGCGACGCGGCCGGGGGCGACGAAGCGGGCGAGGTTGTCGACATGGCCGTCGGTGTGGTCGTTGACCAACCCGTCGCCGAGCCAGACGACGCGGGCGAAGCCGAGGTCGTCGCGCAGCCGCGCCGTGATCGCGGCCTCGTCCAGCTCGGGGTTGCGGTTGCGGTTGAGCAGGCACTGGCGCGTGGTGAGGACGGCGCCCGTCCCATCGCCGTCGATCGCGCCGCCCTCCAGCACCCAGCGCCGCCGCTCGACCGCGATGCCGCGGTCGCGCGCGAGGCGCTCGCCGACCGTGTCGTCGCCGGGCAGGTCGTACTTGCCGCCCCAGCCGTTGAACGCGAACGCGCGCGCGGTGCCGTCGCCGAGCAGGATCGGGCCGGTGTCGCGCAGCCAGATGTCGCCGAACGGCGCGACGGTGACTTGCGCGAAGGGTGCCAGCGCGCGCGCGGCGGTGGCGGCCTCGTCATCCGCGCAGACGAGGATCACGGTTTCGCCGAGG
>CAXTRJ010000313.1:0-2846 GCA_964246585.1 uncultured Sphingomonas sp.
CGCACGACCGTCGCAGTCGGGCGCCAAGGCGCGCGCGATCCTGGCCTGGTTCAAACGGTACGACCGGGGCATGCCCGCCGCTACCCCCGCACCCTGATCCCGCCCGGCGTCGGCCGGGCGCGGCTCTCAGACCCGCATCGGCATCAGGACATACAGCGCCGGGCTCTTATCGTTCTCGCGGATGAGCGTCGGCGCGGCGGCGTCGTTGAGGTGGACTTCGACGATGTCGCCGTCGATCTGGCCGAGGATGTCGAGCAGGTAGCGGCTGTTGAAGCCGATCTCGAACGAGGCGGAGCTGTAGTCGCCGGGCACCTCCTCTGCGGCGGTGCCGTTCTCCGGGCTGGTGACGGAGAGCGTCACCTTGTCGCGGTCGAGCGCCATCTTGACCGCGCGGGTCTTTTCGGTGGCGATGGTGGCGACGCGGTCGACGCTTTCCTTCAGGCTCTGCGGGTCGAGGCGCAGCACCTTGTCGTTGCCCGTCGGGATCACGCGGCTGTAATCGGGGAAGGTGCCGTCGATCAGCTTGGAGGTCAGCACCGCCTGGCCGAGATCGAAGCGGATCTTGGTGGGCGAGAGCGACACGCCGACCGACCCGTCGACCTCGTCGAGCAGCTTGCGGAGTTCGGCGACGCATTTGCGCGGCACGATCACGTCGGGCATCCCGGCCGCGCCCTCGGGCCGGGCGATCGTCACCCGCGCGAGCCGGTGGCCGTCGGTCGCCGCCGCCTTCAGCACCGGCTGCGACCCGTCGGCGTCGGCTACGTGGAGGAAGATGCCGTTGAGGTAATAGCGCGTTTCCTCGGTCGAGATGGCGAAGCGCGTCTTGTCGATGATCTGCTTCAGCTCGTTCGCGCCCAGCTCGAAACTCGTCGGCAGCTCGCCCTCCGCGATCACCGGGAAATCGTCGCGCGGCAGCGTCCCGAGCGAAAAGCGCGCCCGGCCCGCGACGATCGACATCCGGCCCTCGGCGGCGTGGAGCTGGACCTGGCTGCCCTCGGGCAGCTTCCTGGCGATATCGAACAGCGTGTGCGCCGACACCGTGGTCGCGCCCGGCTGGTCGACCGCGGCCTGGACGACCTCGTTGATCTGCAGGTCGAGGTCGGTCGCCATCATCTTGAGCGTGCCCTCGGCCGTCGCCTCCAGCAGCACGTTGGACAGGATGGGGATGGTGTTGCGCCGCTCCACCACCGACTGGACATGGCTCAGCCCCTTCAGCAGCGTCGCGCGTTCGATGGTCGCCTTCATGCCAATCCCCCTAGTCCCCGAGTCCCGGGGGCGCCTCGCCCCGTCCTACCCAAACGAAAGGGGTCGGAGCAAGCGCCCCGACCCCTCGCCGATACCGGTTAACGCCGCGTTGACGGCGTTCCCTCACTAGAAGCGCAGGCCGAACCCCGCGACCAGCTGGTGCCGGTCGACGTCGATGTCGTAGCCCTCGGCCTGGCCGTAGTTCGAATAGCGATACTCGCCCTTCAGATACGTGTTGACGCCGAACTTATACTCCAACCCCGCGCCGACGCGGAACCCGTCGAGCTCGAACGAGTCGTCGAAGCTGAGGTCGCTGGCGTCGTAGCGCGCGTCGAGCTGGGCGTTGGTGTAGCCCGCCTTGACGTAGCCGAGCGCCAACGGCGAGATCGCCAGGCCGACGCGGCCACCCGCGTACAGGTCGCGCCCGCCGTCGAGGCGGAAGCGGTCGCCCGCGACCAGCAGGTTGTCGGTCCGCGTGTCGACGGTGGTGCCGGTGATCTCGCCCTCGATGCCGGCGACGACCGGGCCCGCCTGGAAGTCGTAGCCGATCGCCGCGCCGTAGCCGATGCCGTCGCTCGAACTCGAGTCCTGGTCCTCGCCGTCGCTGAGCTGGTCGTAGCCGATCAGCCCCTCAATGCGCAGGCCGGTGAACGGCGCGGCTTCCTGCGCGACGGCGGGCATGGCGGTGGCGGCCGCGACGGCGGCCGTGGCGGCTAGGATGAACTTGCGCATGGTGTTTCCCTTTGCATGGACGCCCGGGTGGGCGGACGGGGGCCAATAGGCCCGCCGCCTGCACCGGGGATGAACCGATCGCCGCGCCCGCCCTCCCGCGCGACGAAAGCCGTTGCGTTCGCGCCCGCCCGGCGCGACACGCGTGGGGATGGGCAGCGGCGGGACCAGGCGCGGACGCGACTTCATCGCCCGCCACGGCGAGACGGTGTTCAACGCCGCCCGCCGGCTCCAGGGTGACCAGTCGCACACGCCCCTGACCCGCGCCGGCTTCGCCCAGGCCGACGAGATGGGCGCCGCGCTCACCCGCGTCCTCGGGCCCAAGCCGGCGCTGACGCCGTGGGCCTCGCCGACCGGCCGCGCGATGCAGACGCTGGCGGTGGTCGCCGAGCATCTCGGGCTAGACTGGCACGCCGCGCGCACCGACCCGCGACTGGGGGAGATCGGCATGGGGAGTTGGGGCGGCCGCTACTACGCCGATGTGATGGCGGAGGTCGGACCGGTGGTCCTCCCCCGCGGCCTGCTGCGATGCGCCCCCGACGGCGAGGATTACGCCAGCATGGCCGCCCGCGTCGCCGCCTGGCTCGCCGACACCGACGAGGACGGCGACCGGCTGGTCATCAGCCACGGCATCGCCAGCCGCGTCCTGCGCGGTGTGATGACCGGCGGCGCGATCGACCCGTGCGGCGCGCCCGTGCTCCCCGGTTTGCCGCAAGGGTCGGTGGTGATGATCGCGCACGGCGTCGAACGGGTGGTCCATCTGGGCCAGGGTCACGCCCCGGCATGATCGCCGTGTTGGCCCTGCTCGCCTTCGCCGCGCCCGATCGCGCCACGCTCGGCGTCCACAAGGGCTGGGCCGCGTTCCGCGACAC
>CAXTRJ010000314.1:0-2824 GCA_964246585.1 uncultured Sphingomonas sp.
GCGCAGCCGCCACCGCGGCTGCGGCGCGGCGCGGCGTATCGACGCAGCGCGCGCGCGCCGAGCAGGCGGAGGCGGATATTGTCGCTGCCCAGGCGCGTGTCACCCAAGCGGAAGCGACGCTGGAGAGCGCCCGGTTGAACCGAGGCGACACGCTGCTGGTCGCGCCCATCGCCGGACGGATCACTCAGTTCGACATTGAGCCGGGCGACTACGTCCAGCCAGGCACGGCGGTGGTCGCGGTGGTCGGCCACGCGCGCTGGGTGGAGGCGAACTTCAAGGAGAACCAGCTGCGCCTGATGCGCCGCGGCCAGCGCGTCGAAGTGACCATCGACGCGTACGGCGACGACTTTAAGCTGCCAGCCGTCATGGACAGCGTGCAGGCAGGCACCGGGTCGGAATTCTCGGCGCTGCCCCGCCAGAACGCCACCGCCAACTGGGTGGAGACAGTGCAGCGCGTCCCCGTGCGCATCCGCTTCCGCCCGAACGCGTTCGCCAACTTCCCCGCGCGCGCGGACGTGGTGCCCGGCCTGTCAGTCGCGGCGCGCGTCCGGGTGAGGCCCGAGGACTGATGGCCGCCGCCCTTCCACGTTCCGCCGCAAAAGCCGGCGTCAACCCGCTGCTCGTCGCGGTGCTGGTCAGCTTCGGCACCCTGTTCGAGACGTTGAACTCGACCGCGCTCTCCGTCGCGCTCAACACGGTGGCGGGCAACCTCGGCGCCACGGCCGAGGAGAGCGACGGCATTCTCACCGGCTACCTCGTCGCCAACGCGGCGGTCATGCCGCTGTCCGGCTGGGCGGCGAGCTATTTCGGGCGCAAGCCGTACTTCATCGCCTGCGTGATCCTGTTCACAATCGCGTCCGCGCTCTGCGCGATGGCGTGGAGCATCGAATCGCTGCTATTCTTTCGCGTGCTACAGGGCGCGGCGGCGGGGGCTAACGCGTCCAGCGAAAGCTCCATCATTGCCGACAGCTTCCCGCCGGAGAAGCGAGGCCAAGGCTTCGCCATCTACGGCATGGCGGTGGTGGTCGGCCCTACGATCGGCCCGATATTCGGCGGGTGGGTGACGGACGAGTATAGCTGGTCGCTGATCTTCTGGCTCAACGTGCCGACGGGCGTGCTGGCGGCGGTCGGCTGCTGGCTGCTGCTGGACGATAAGAAGCCGATCCTCGACGAGGCAAAGCGCCGGCGCAAGGCGGGCTTGGGCGCAGTGGACTGGGTGGGTGCGGCACTGGCGGTGGTCGGGCTGATGGCGCTGACCATCGTTCTCGACCAGGGCCAGTCGGAGGACTGGTTCGGGTCGAACCTGATCGTCTGGGCGACGGTGCTGTCGGCCGTCTGCCTGCTGGCGCTGCCCGTCTTTGAAAGGTTTCAACGACAGCCGATTCTCGACTTCAGGCTGTTCAAAAATCCCGATTTCGCGATCAGCTTCGTCATCCTGTTCGTGGTGGGCGTAGTGCTGATTGGGGGCGCATCGCTTTATCCGCTGTGGCTGCAGCAGTCGTTCGACTACACCGCCACCGACGCGGGTCTGACGCTTGCGGCAGGCGCGGCGGCGGTGTTCGTGCTGATCCCGGCGGCGGGCGGGCTGACGGGCAAGATCGCGACCCGGCACATTGTCGGCGTCGGTGTGGCCACGGTCGTGGTGGGCATGTTTATGACCGCGGGGGTGTATCCGGACTACAGCTTCACCCAGCTGTCGCTAATCCGCATCGGACAGACGATCGGGATCGCCCTGCTGTTCGTGCCGCTCCAGAGTCACGCCTTTATCGGCGTGCCGGGGCGCTCGAACGAGCAGGTGGCGGTGTTCCTGAATCTCGCGCGCAACCTGGGCGGCTCCGTCGGGACCGCGATCGGCTTCACCATGCTGGAGCGCGGGCGCCAGACGTACCGCGAGGGGCTGGTAAACGAGGCCAACCCATACCGCGACGAGTACGCGGCGGCGGTAACAGCCTCCGGCGGTGAGCAGGCCTTCAACCGGGTGATCGACGCGCAGGCGTCGATCCTGGCCTATGAAAACCTGTTCTTCCTGCTTGCGCTCGTGGCGGCCTGCTGCCTGCCGCTGGCGTTCTTCCTACGCGGCAAGCCGACCGGCGAGGAGCAGGGATGAAGCGTTTTGGTTGGCTCCTTCTGCTGACGCTCGCGAGTTGCACGCTCGGGCCCGAGGCGACGCGGCCCGACCCGAGGATTGGCATGGCGGCCCCTTACGCCAACGCGCGCGATCCATCGGCGGCCGTCCGGCTGCTGCCCGGCGATCCCGGCGACCAGCCGGAATGGTGGCGGACCCTGGGCGATCCGGTGCTGGATGGAGTGGTAGCGGGCGCGCTCGGGGGCAATCTGGACCTGGAGATCGCACGCGCCAGGTTGCGGCAGGCGCGCGCGGACCGGCGAATCGCGGGCGCGGTAGGCCAACCGACGGTGGACGCCACCGGATCAGTCAGCCGCCAGCGGATCAGCGAGAACGGACTGCCCATCGGGGGCGGCGCGGGCGGGCAGGCCGGCGGTGGAGCCGGGGGCGCGGCGAGCGGCGGCCAGAACCCGTTGGCGAGCATCCCGGGCTCCACGTTCGAACAATATCAACTCGGCTTCGACGCGTCCTGGGAACTCGACCTGTTTGGCGGGGCAAGGCGCGGGCGGCAGGCGGCCGGGGCGCGCGTCGAGGCGGCGGAACTCGCGCTAGCCGACGTGCGAACGACGCTGGTAGCCGAGCTGGTGCGCGACTACGCCGCCATTCGCGAAGCGCAAGCGCGGCTCGCGGTTGCCCGCCGCAATCTGGAAGCGGCGCGCCGCACCGCTGCGATCACGCGCGAGCGCGACCGGGCAGGGA
>CAXTRJ010000315.1:0-2803 GCA_964246585.1 uncultured Sphingomonas sp.
GGTTCGGGCGGGGCGGCGTCCTCGGGGGCGCCTTCTTCGGGCGCGACCGACTGGGCCGGCTCGGCGGCGGGCTCGGGCGAGGCGGATTCGAGAGCGACTTCGTCGACCAGCGACACGTCGATCGGCTGGGCGGTCAGCTTCAGCGGGTTGGGCGTGGCGAGGAAGCCGGTCGAGAGCAGCCCGAACAGCAGGGCGTGCCCCGCGAGCGCGACGCCCAGCCCGACCTTCTCGCCCCTCTCCATCACCGGGCCTCGTCGCCCACCGTCACCAGCGCGACCTTGTTGAGGCCGGCGCGGTTGAGTTCGCCCATCACGCGCATCACCCGGCCGTAATCGAGCGCGCGGTCGGCGCGGAGGAACACCTGGCGCGGCTCCCGCCCGGCCGACGCGGCGGCGATGGCGTCGAGCCGGCCGGGGAGCGCGGCCTCGCCCAGCTCCTCGTCGCCGACGAACAGCCGGCCGGTCTCGTCGAGCGAGATCTCGACCGGCTCCTGCTCCTGGTCGAGCGCCTTGGCGCGGCTGTCGGGCAGGTTGACCGGCACCCCGGCGGTGAGCAGCGGCGCGGTGACCATGAAGATGATGAGCAGGACGAGCATGACGTCGACCAGCGGCGTCACGTTGATGTCGGCCATCGGCGCGCGGCGGCCGCGGCCACGTTGCGAGGGGAGGTTCATCGACATCTTACTCCCCTCCCGCTTGCGGGAGGGGTTGGGGGAGGGTCTGTCCATCAGCCCTCGACAGGCCCTCCCCTAGCCCCTCCCGCAAGCGGGAGGGGAACGTGTCAGCCACACCCCTCACCGCTCGCCGTCCAGCTGGCGGCTGAGCGTCGCGTGGAAGCCGTCGGCGAAGCGGTTTAGCCGCGCCTCGATGCGGTTGATGCCGTGGCTGAAACGATTGTACGCGATCACCGCCGGGATCGCGGCGAACAAGCCGATCGCGGTGGCGAACAGCGCCTCGGCGATGCCCGGCGCGACCACCGCCAGCGACGTGTTCTGTTCGGACGCGATGGCGGTGAAGCTGCGCATGATGCCCCACACCGTGCCGAACAGCCCGACGAACGGCGCGACCGAGCCGATCGTCGCCAGGATGTTGAGGCGGTCGGACAGCTTGTCGACCTCCAGCGCCGACGCCGCGCCCATCGCCGTCGCCAGCCGCTCGCGCGTGCCGCCACGGTCGATATGGCCGCCAGCGGTCGAGCGGCGCCATTCGGACACCCCGGCGGCGAAGACGCGGGCGGTCGGCAGGTCGCCGTCGCTTTCCTTCTTGTAGAACTGGTCGATGTCCTCCGCCTTCCAGAAGTCGTGCTCGAAGCGGGTCATCGCCGCCCGCGTACGGGCGAACTTGCGCCACGAGCCGATGATGATCGCCCAGGTCCAGATGGAGGCGAGGAGCAGGCCGAGCATGACGAACTTCACCACCCAGTCGGCCTGGAGGAACAAGGCGATCGGCGACAGGGTGGCGGCGTCGGTAGCGAGAATGGCGTTCATCGGGAATCCTGCCAGAGAAGGTCGTTGAAGCGCGCCACCCACGCCGCCGGTTGCCGCCGCGGCCGGCCCGTCGGCGACACCAGCGCCGCGACGACCTCCGCCGTCGCCAGCTTCTGCGTGTCGCGCCTGACTGTCTGATGAATGGTGGCGGACGCGGCGCGGATCGCGACCACGCGGCTGGCGACGATCAGCGCGTCGTCGAGGCGGGCGGGGGCGAGATAGCGGATATGGAGGTCGGCGACGGCATAGGCCCCCTCCCCCGCATCGTGAAAGGCGCGCTGGTCGATGCCGGCGAGGCGCAGCATGTCGGAGCGCGCCCGCTCCATGTAGCGCAGGTAGTTGGCGTGGTAGACGACGCCCGACAGGTCGGTGTCCTCGAAATAGACGCGCACCGGCAAGCGGTGCTCGCGGCCGTCGAAGCGGCCTTCGGGCGGCTGGTCGAGGGCGGGCGCGGGCATGACAGGCTGTTAACCGAACCGGGAGAGCGACGAAACCCCAACGACGAAAGCCGACAAGGGGGCTTGCGCCATGTAACCTTTACGTTACAGGTAACCCATGGGTTACAAAGTGGAGGGCGACATGGCGGGTGAAGTCGAGAAGGCGGAAGAGATCGGGCAACTGCGGATCGTCATGCTCGCCATGATGGCCGTGGCGCTCGCCCTGGCGATGGTCATGGCGCTGCGGACGGCGGGCGCGTCGGAAAGCCAGCGCGCGTTCGGGGTGCCGGTCTATGGCTGGCAGTTGCTCGTCGTCGCGGGAGCCGCGTTGCTGATCGCGACCGGCGGCGGGATTTTCCAGCCGCGACGGATGCGCGACCTGCTCGACGACGAGGTGACCCGGGCCAATCGGCGACGCGGGATGGCCGTCGGGTTCTGGGCGATGCTGGTGATCGCGACGATCGGCTACGCGCTGTCGATCCCCGAGCTGGGCGCTCGGATCGGCGTGTCGGCGCCGTCGATGGGAACGCTGGCGAAGGTCGTCGTGCTGGGCGGGGAAGCCGCCGCGCTCGGCTGTTTCGCCTGGTGGGAGGCGATGGCGCACCGGCATGGCTGACCGGCTGCTCACCACGTTGAAACGGGAGCGGGCCGCGCTGGGGCTGACCCAGGCCGATCTCGCGACCCGCGTCGGGGTCAGCCGCAAGACGATCAACACCGTCGAGAACGGCGTGTTCGTGCCGTCGACGGTGCTGGCGCTGAAACTCGCGGCCGCGCTGGGCCGAAGCGTCGAGCAGCTGTTCCGGCTGGAGGACGCGGACTGAACTCAGGGCTCGGCGAAGACGCTGGGGTCGAGTTCGAGGCGCGGCGCGCGGCGCGGGGG
>CAXTRJ010000316.1:0-2746 GCA_964246585.1 uncultured Sphingomonas sp.
GCTGGGCGACGACCCGTCGCGACTCGCCGCCGCGGGGCCTCTCGCCCGGCGGGTCCGCTCGGCGGGCGCGCTGCGCCGGATCGTGACGGCGACCTTCGCCATGCCGATCGAGGTGGTCGAACTCCACCCGCGCTGGATCCGGATCGACGAGACCGAACGGACGCGGCTGGGCGGCGCGGGCTCCACGGGTAGCTATGCCCGGCTGGGCGAGAGCGCGGTGATCGGCGCCACCGCGCGCGACGTCGCCGGCCGCTTCCGCCTGCGCGTCGGCCCGCTCGGCCTCCCCGAGTTCCTCGCCTTCTTCGAGACGGACGGCATCCGCCAGCGGCTGATCGACACCGTCCGCTTCGCGGTCGGGGCGACGATCGACTTCGACCTCCAGCTCGTGCTGCGCGCCGACGCGGTACCGGCGTCGCGCCTCGCCGGCGCCGGCGTAGGGCCCGGCACGGGCACGACCACCGCGCTCGGCCACGACAGCTGGCTCATCTCCCGCCCCGCCACCCACGACCGCGAGGACGCGGTGTTGTCGGCGAACAGGGGATGAAGCGCCGAGCGCCGGACGTCAGCTCCGGACGACCATCCGCCGCCTGACCCTCGTCCACAGCGCGGAGCCGATCATGTGCAGGACAAGCGCGGCGAGCGCGATGCCGGCCAGGATGAGGTAATGCTCCCCGGCGGTGTAGCGTGGCGGCGATCCCGGACGCCGATCGCCGCCCAACACGCCATAACTGACCGTAAGCGCGACCCACCAGAACACGGCGGTGGCCAGCGCGATCAGGATAGCGTTCATCGCCGTCAGCGCGCGCCCGCCTCGCATGGGCGGCCCCGCCCTCGTTCGACGATCCGGAACGTCGGCATGAACTCGCCAGACCAAGGCGATCGTCGCGAACACCACCAGGCTGGCCACGAACGTGCCCGCCGCCGCCAGGCTGCCATGGCCACCCCGGCTCGCCTCGATCAGCGACAGCGCCGCGACCCAGAACGCACCGCTCGCCAACGAGGCGAGCAAGCGTCTTGCGATCTGTGCCAGCATGGGCCTCCCACGGCGAATAGGATCAGGCTGGCACTGGACGCCCGCGGCGTAAAGTGGAACAACGGCGCGGCCGGTCCGGCGAAGCACCGTACACTATCCATGAGGTCAGGATGCGCTCGATGAAGTCGCGCGGAACGCTTTGTCGCTGGCATGGGGTGAGGGCATGAACCTCAAGGCGCTGGTCGCGCGGCTGTCGCCGCCGTCGCGCGCGGCGTTGGAGGCCGCGGTCGCCGCCGCCATGTCGCGGACGCACTACGACGCCGACATCGAGCATTGGCTGGCGAAGCTGGTCGACGATGCCGACGTGCGCGCCATCCTCGACCATTTCGAGGTCGATGCCGGGCGGCTGACCGCCGAGCTCAACGCCACGCTCGATCGGCTGAAGACCGGCAACGGCCGCTCGCCGTCGCTGTCGCCGCGGATCGTCCGCGCGGCGCGCGAGGGATGGCTGTTCGCCTCGGTCGAGCAAGGCGCGAGCGCGGTCGCCCCGGCGCATCTCGTGGCGGCGATGCTGGCGGACCGGGAGCTTGGGGCGGCGCTTCGCGAATCGGCGCCGCAGCTCAAGCGGGTCGACGCCGAGGCGCTGGTCAACCTCTTCGCCAGGATCGTCGGCGCGCCCGAGAACGCGGCCCCTTCGACGACCGGCGAGGGCGTCTCCGCTGCCACTCCAGCGCTGCCCATGGGCAACGGCAAGGCGCTCGACACCTATTGCGTCGACCTGACCGCGCAAGCGCGCGCGGGCAAGATCGATCCCGTGCTGGGCCGCGATCCCGAGATCCGGCAGGTCATCGACATCCTGACCCGCCGTCGCCAGAACAACCCGATCCTGACCGGCGAGGCCGGGGTCGGCAAGACCGCGGTGGCGGAAGGGTTCGCGCTTCGGATCGCCAGCGGCGACGTGCCGCCGGCGCTACGCCAAGTGCGCCTGCTCAGCCTCGACCTCGGCCTGCTACAGGCGGGCGCCGGCGTGCGCGGCGAGTTCGAGAACCGCCTGAAATCGGTGATCGAGGAGGCGAAAGCGTCGCCCCAGCCGCTGATCATGTTCATCGACGAGGCGCACAGCCTGGTCGGGGCCGGCGGGCAGGAAGGTCAGGGCGACGCGGCCAACCTGCTGAAACCGGCGCTGGCGCGCGGCGAGCTTCGCACGGTCGCGGCGACCACCTGGGCCGAATACAAGAAATACTTCGAGAAGGACGCCGCGCTCACCCGGCGATTCCAGGTGGTCAAGGTCGACGAGCCGGACGAGGCGGCGGCGATCGGGATGATGCGCGGGTTGGTCGCGACGCTTGAGGCGCATCACGGCGTGCGCATCCTCGACGAAGCGGTCGAGGCGTCGGTGCGGCTGTCGCACCGCTACATTTTCGGGCGGCAGTTGCCCGACAAGTCGATCAGCCTGCTCGACACCGCGGCGGCGCGGGTGGCGATGAGCCAGTCGGCGACGCCGGCGGCGATCGAGGACGCGACCCGCCGGATCGAGGCGCTGGTCGTCGAGCACGACATCCTGGCGCGCGAGGTCGCGGGCGGGGCCGACCATGGCGAGCGGCTCGCCGGGATCGAGCTGGCTGCCGGCGCCGTCCTGCCCTTGCTGGTCCGGCTGCTCCCTGCGCAGCACCTTCTCCTTGAGGAGGCGCAACCGGTCCGGGACCCGGTGCAGCGGGGTCGCGGTGACGACCAGCAGGCCGAAGCCGGCGACCAGCAGCAGCACGGGGACGG
>CAXTRJ010000317.1:0-2740 GCA_964246585.1 uncultured Sphingomonas sp.
CGCAGCCGGCGGGCGTCGCTGTCGGGAATGATCCCGCCGACCACCACCGGCACGCCGCCGCCACCGCCGACAAACGCTTCCTGGACGGGCAGGGGCGCCGGCGCCGCCTGTGTCGCCACCGTCACCACCGCGGGCGGGCAGTTCGCGGTCGTCGTCGTGACCACGCGGCGGACGCGCGTCACCGGGCGCTTGGCGACGCGACGATGGACGACCCGCTTGGTCGCCTTCTTGGTGTAGGCGGTGCGCGCCTTGCTGCCTTCCGCCACGTGGACCGCGCCGCCACCGATGAGCGCGCCGCCGCAAGTGCATGCGCAGAGTTTCGCCAAGGCCATCCGCACCGACATGATTCGTTCTTTCGTTGCTGGCGTTCGTCACGCGCCAAGGGTTCGGTACTCAGCGGCGCTGGTTGCCGCTGTCTCCCAAAGTGCAAAACAAAGAATTAAGCGCAAGCGCGTTAACCAAGAATATGATCGTCCTTGGTCGCCGCCGATCAACTATCCGACCGCTACTTGGCTTAATGTGTCGCGGTGGGACAGATTAGTGCCGGTCGACTTGCCGTCGACGATGATGGGCCGGTCCGGGTCGATCTTACTTGGAGACGGGTACGCTGGAAAAGATGCCGATTCGCTTCGCACGGTCAGCTTGTGGCGTGCCGATGCCGGCCCTATAGGCGCGCTTGAACGAGGGGATGCCTGGGAGACGCGCCCGACGCGCGCCAAAGGGTTGGCGGGGAGAGTGCGAGTGGCGACGGTGTTCAATCGGGCCGACAGCCGCGACGGGTTCGACCCGCGCGCGGCGAACGACGGGAGCGACGACGGGTATCGGCCGGGCGCCGACGAGCCCTTCATGAGCCTGCGTCAACAGGCCTATTTCCGCAAGAAGCTGCTAGGCTGGAAGGAGGCGATCCTGCGCGAGGCGCTGGGCACCCTGTCGCAGCTTCAGGTCGATTCCTTGCGCGAAGCCGACCTGACCGACCGGGCGTCGAGCGAGACCGACTGGTCGATCGAGCTGCGTACCCGCGATCGTCAGCGCAAGCTGATCAGCAAGATCGACGCCGCGATCCGCCGCATCGACGAGGGCGAATATGGCTATTGCGAGGTGACCGGAGAGCCGATCAGCCTTGGTCGTCTAGAGGCCCGGCCGATCGCGACCATGACGGTCGAGGCGCAGGAGCGGCACGAGCGCAACGAGAGGGTGTCGCGCGAGGATTGAGCGGTCGGACGGCGCGCCCCCGTTTTGGTAAGCGATCGCTAACTTCTCGGCTCTAGTCACGGGTGACCACGAAGCGCGAGCGGGGCGATGGACGGGTACAGGGACGACATGACGGTCACGGGGCTAGGCGATCTGGAGGCGGGCGAGGGTGACCGTGGCCGTGACAGCCTGTTCCTCCTGGCCCAGTTCCGTGGCGGCGCCGGCGGTCAGGAGCGCAGCGTCCGCATCCGCAACCTGTCGGCCGGCGGGCTGATGGCCGAACTGGACACCGCGCCCGTCGATGGCAGCGCGGTCGAGGTGATGGTGCGCGGCATCGGTTGGATTCGCGGCCGAGTCGCCTGGTTCGCGGAGGGGCGGGCGGGCATCGCCTTCGATCAGCCGATCGACCCGCTGCTCGCGCGCAAGCCGGTCGGGCGCGTGGCCAAGGGCGCCTCAGCCAAACATTAAGGGCTCAAGCGTCGCGGGCCCAACCGTAGAGCGACGACATCGCCGGCCCCGGCTCATGTCCCGGGCCCGGCGATCGACGACGCGGCTCAGGGCGTCGTCATTTCCTGTTTCAGGCGGAGCTTCTGCTTCTTCAGATCGGCTAGGATCAGCCCGTCGGGCATCGGCCGATGCGCTTCGTCGGCGATCCTGCGGTCGAGCGTCGCGTGCTTGGCCTCGAGGGCCTGGATATGCGCGGTCTGCATGAAGCTCGTCTCCTTGGTTGGATTGGTGACTGGGACCAGAAAACCACGTGACGGGTAAAAAGTATCACCATTCGCCGGCGAAATCGACCGTTGCCGTCAAATCCGCGACGATTTGTTGTGCGTCGCCCGACCGTCGTGCCATCGCCCGGATACACGCGGCGGATCGCGAGGACGGATCGCGGGGGACAGGGGACAGCGGTGGACGACGGACAATTGGGGAGGCGGCTGGAGACGCTGCGCACCGAGCACCGCGACCTCGACACAGCCATCGCCGCGCTGGCCGAGGCGGGACCGCCCGATCAGCTGCAAATGGCGCGGCTGAAGAAGCGCAAGCTCCGGCTGCGTGACGAGATCGCGATGATCGAGGACCAGCTCATCCCCGACATCATCGCCTGACCTGCAAGGCCTGACTCTTTTCGGGACGCATCGACCCCCGGCTTCGCCTGTTGTGGCGCCCGCAGCTGTGGCACCGATGGCGCATGGTCGAAGGCTTGGACGAATCGCGGCTGCAACGCCGCCTGGTCGACGCGCTATATGTCGAGGCGATGGTGCTGGCCGACGAGGCGCGCGGCTATTTCGACGAGGGCGGGCGGGTCGATCGCGACGCGCTGGCGCCGCTCGCCCGCGTCACCTTTTCCTGCGAGTCGCTTAAGGTGACGACACGCCTGATGCACATCATCGCCTGGCTGCTGACCCAGCGCGCGGTGGAGGCGGGCGAGCTGAGCCCACGCCAGGCGCTCGACCCCTCGCGCCGCCTAGGGGAGGCGCCGGCGGTCGATGGGCCGACGCTGGCGGCGCTGCCGGCCGCGGACCGGATCGCGTTCCCGCGGCTGCAGCAG
>CAXTRJ010000318.1:0-2717 GCA_964246585.1 uncultured Sphingomonas sp.
GGCGGAGACGGCGCGCGCCGCCGACCGCGCGGCGGCGCGCCAGGTCGGGCTGGCCGAGGATCTGGCGGGCCTGACCCCCGGGGCCACGACCAACTGCATCCCGAGCAACTACCAGCGGTCGCAGACCCAGGCCTATGGCTCGACCATCCTGTACAAGGTCAGCCGCGGCCTGGTTTATCGCACCGAGACCAATGGCGGGTGCGCGAACATCGCCCGTGGCGACATCCTGATCACCCAGTCGCCCAGCGGCCGGCTGTGCCAGGGCGACATCGCGACGACGATCAGCCCGGTGTCGCGCATCTTTACGGGCAGCTGCGCGCTGGGCGAGTTCACGGCCTATCGGTCGGGCTCGTGACGATGCGCCGCCCCTTCCTCGCCGCGATCGCCGTGCTTGCCGTGACGGGGGCCGCGACCGCGCGCGACAGCCGCGACGATCTCGCCAAGGCGCTCGACGGCCGCGTCGCCGGTACGCCCGTTCGTTGCATCCAGCTCAGCCGGGTGAACGGACCGCAGATCGTCGACCGCACCACCATCCTGTACCGCGACGGCGGGCGATTGTGGCGGACGGGCCCGCGCGGTGCCTGCCCGTCGCTGCGCCCGCTGACCGCGCTGGTGACGGAGGTGTATGGCGGGCAGCTGTGCCGCAACGACCGTTTCCGCATCCTGGCGCCGGGCGACATCATCGCGTCGGGGACGTGCCTCTTCACCGATTTCACGCCCTATGATCGACCGCCTCGTTGACAGTTAACGATTCGTCACATTTACGACGTACGCGCTACCTCGACCGGATAGGCCGACAGGCGACGCGTGATGATCTCACGGATGCGCTTCAGCGCGCCCATGACTTACGAAGATTTGAAATCGAAAACTATTGGCGTCGCTCCACTTACTTCTGGGGTTTTCAACTTGCAGCGGCGGCGGCTATTGCTATCGTTTGGCAAGACAATCGGCTTGATCCACTAGTACTTATGGTCGTAGCCATTGTCGGCATCGCGACCGCCTACGCCGCCGTTCTTACGGCACAAGGCTCAAAATTCTGGCAGCGTAACTGGGAAGCGCACGTGGATTTGCTTGAGGATGAAATCGAAGGTCGCCTTCATAAAACCGTGCTAGTCCGAGATCGCGAACTGGCACCGTCCGTCAGTCAAGTTAACGATCGGCTTCTCTGGATCCTGACGATTGGGTGGGCGCTAGCCTTCGTTACGGGAGCGACATTGTTTGCTAATATTGATCCAAACGCTGCTTTTTCGTGGCAAAAAGCGACAGCGGTTGGGATTCTGACGGTCGCCTTTGTTGGGGCATTATTCTGGCTGAAGCGGACTCCTCGATCGGCGATCGAAGACCGGGCAGTGGACTGGCAAACGATGGAGCCGATCCACCCTACAACACGAACCGGCTGAGGTCGGTGTTGCGGGCGATCGAGGCTAGTTGCTTGTCGACGTAAGCGGCGTCGACGGTCACCGTCGTGCCGGGGCGGTCCTCCGCCTCGAAGCTGACCTCCTCGAGCAGTTTCTCCATCACCGTCTGCAAGCGACGCGCGCCGATGTTCTCGACCTCGCCGTTGACCTCGGCGGCGATGCGGGCGACAGCGGCGATGCCGTCCTCCGTGAAGTCGACCTGGACGCCCTCGGTCGCGATCAGCGCCTTGTACTGGGCGGGGAGCGACGCCTTGGTGTCCGACAGGATGGCGACGAAGTCGGCCTCGGTCAGCGCCTTCAACTCGACGCGGATCGGCAGGCGGCCCTGGAGCTCGGGCAGCAGGTCCGAAGGCTTGGCGACGTGGAACGCGCCGCTGGCGATGAACAGGATGTGGTCGGTCTTCATCGGGCCGTACTTCGTCGCGACGGTCGTGCCCTCGATGAGGGGCAAGAGGTCGCGCTGGACGCCCTCGCGGCTAATCGAGCCGCCGCCGCGCTGTTCGGGGATGGCAATCTTGTCGATCTCGTCGAGGAAGACGATGCCGTTCGCCTCCGCGTCGGCGAGCGCCACGCGGCTGACCTCCTCCTGGTCGAGGCGCTTGTCGGCCTCCTCCTCGATCAGCTTCTCCCAGGCGGCGGGGACGAGGATCTTGCGGCGCTTGGCCTGGCCCTGCCCGAACGCCTTGCCCATCATCTCACCGAGATTGATCATCCCCATCTGGGCGCCGCCGGGGAGCTCGAACGGCATCTGCGGCGCCTGAGCCAGCTCGATCTCGATCTCGGTCTTGTCGAGGTGGCCGTCGCGGAAGCGTTGCTTGAACGATTCGCGGGTCGCCGCGCTAGAATCCTTGCCGACCAGCGCGTCGAGCAGGCGCGCCATCGCGGCTTCCTCCGCCTTGTCGGCGACGGCGACGCGGCGGCGTTCGCGTTCCAGGCGGACGGCCTCCTCGACCAGGTCGCGCGCGATCTGCTCGACGTCGCGGCCGACATAGCCGACCTCGGTGAACTTGGTCGCCTCGACCTTGACGAACGGCGCGTCGGCGAGCTTCGCCAGCCGCCGGCTGATCTCGGTCTTGCCGCATCCGGTGGGACCGATCATCAGGATGTTCTTGGGCGTCACCTCGTCGCGGAGGTCGGCGGAGAGCTGCTGCCGGCGCCAGCGGTTGCGTAGCGCGACGGCGACCGCGCGCTTGGCGTCAGCCTGACCGATGATGTGGGCGTCGAGCGCGGCGACGATCGCCTTGGGGGTGAGGGTGTCGTTCATTTTCTTCTTTCCTCCCCTCCCGCTTGCGGGAGGGG
>CAXTRJ010000319.1:0-2672 GCA_964246585.1 uncultured Sphingomonas sp.
GTGCTGGTTCGGGGGGCGATCACCGACCGCGACTATCCGCGCGCGGCGCGGCGCGCGGGCGTCCAGGGGAGCGTCACGGTCAGGTTCACCGTCGGCGTCGATGGCCGGGCGAGTGGCTGCGCGGTGGCGCGGTCGAGCGGATCGGCGGCGCTCGACGCCGTCACGTGCCGACTGATCGAGCGGCGCTTCCGTTACCGCCCCGCGCGCGACGCCGCCGGTCGCGCGGTGGCGGAGGTGAGGGGCTGGCGGCAGGACTGGTGGCTCGAACCAATGACACGCCGAGCCGATTAGCGGAAAGTTACGCGGCCCAGGTCGGTGCCGATGCCGTAGCCGACCCAGCCGGCGTACAACCAGACCAGCGCGACGAGGCAACAGACGGCAATTCGTTGCAGCTTGGCGTTAGCGAGTATGTGACATCCCTCCCCGGACACAAGGTGAAGCGTGCGCCGACGTCGGTCAACGATGCAACGCCGCCATCAGCGCTCGCTCAGATAATAGCGGTCGGTCGCGTTCAGCGCGTCGTCGAGTTCGTAGACGATCGGCTGGCCGGTCGGGATCTCCAGCGCGGTGATCTCGTCGTCGGGAATGTGGCTCAAATGCTTGACCAGCGCGCGCAGCGAATTGCCGTGGGCGGAGATCAGGACGCGCTGGCCTTCGCGGAGCGCCGGGGCGATGCGCGCGTCCCAATAGGGCAGGACGCGGGCGATGGTGTCCTTCAGGCTCTCGGTCTCGGGAATGGCGATGCCGTCGTAGCGGCGGTCCCGCGACAAGTCGTAAGGACCGCCCGGCTCGCTCGGCGGCGGCGGCACGTCGAAGCTGCGGCGCCAGATATGGACCTGTTCGTCGCCGTGTTTCGCCGCGGTCTCGGCCTTGTCGAGACCGGTCAGCCCGCCATAATGCCGCTCGTTCAGCCGCCAGTCCTTTTCGACCGGCAGCCACAGCCGCCCCATCGCCTCCAGCGCCAGGTCGAGCGTCTTGATCGCGCGGGTCTGGAGCGAGGTAAAGGTCAGGTCGAAGTCGAGGCCGCGCGCCGCCATCAACGCGCCGGCCGCGCGCGCCTCCTCCGCGCCCTTCTCGGTCACGTTGACGTCCCACCAACCGGTGAAGCGGTTCTCCAGGTTCCAGGCGGATTGGCCGTGGCGGATCAGGACAAGGGTAGGCATCTGGTTACTCCGTCACGTTTAGATTTCGTCGATCATGTGGGCGAGCACGTCGAGGCAGGCGTGGGCCAGCTTCTTGGAACGCTCGGGCGACCAGCCGAACTCGGGGTCGGGGTTGGCGTCGTGGTCCTTGAACGGCATTTCCAACGTGCAGGCGACCGCGCCGAAGCGCTCGGCGAGCTGGTTGGTCGACATCGACAAATTGGCCTGGCCGGGCTTCGATCGGGCGTAGCCGAGTTCGGTCTGGAAGTCGGGGGTATGCGCCGCTAGTCGTCGGCCGAACTCGTAGAACTTCGCCCCCCGAGCGTCGGTCCAGGACGGGATGCCTTCGAACCCGGCGAAGAAATTGGCCGGGATCGCCTCGTCGCCGTGGACGTCGATGGCGAAGGCGACGCCGGTCTCGTCCATCGCGTCGCGGACGCAGAGCACTTCGGGGCTGCGTTCCAGCGACGGCGCGTGCCATTCGCGGTTGAGGTTTACCCCGGCGGCGTTAGTGCGGAGGTGCCCGCGCCGCGAGCCGTCGGGGTTCATGTTGGGTATGAGGTGGATCGTCGCCTTGGCCAGCAACGCGGCGGCGTGGGGATCGGCGGTGTCGGTCAGCTTCTCCAGCGCGCCCTCCATCCACCATTCGCACATCGTCTCGCCGGGATGCTGGCGGGCGTAGAGCCAGACGGGCTTGGGCCCCGAGCCGATCGTCAGGCAATCGATCGGCTGGCCGTCGAGGCTGCGGCCGAGTTCGCGGTGGGCGACGCCGGGACGCGAGGCGATCCGCGCGACGAGGTCGGCGTGCCGCTCGGTCGTGTAGGGGGCGAAATAGGCGAACCAGGCGAGGTCGGTTTCGCCGGCCCAATCGAACGCGAGGATGCCGTCCTCATAACGCGTGTCGATCATGCGCCAATGGACGCGGTCGGCGCTGGCGCGGGCGCGGTAGCCGGGCCAGCCGAACGGGTAGGCCGACTGGCCGGCATTGACGATGCGAAAGGTGACGCGGCGGCCGCGCAGGCCGGCGGCACGGAAATAGAACCATTGATAAAAGTCGGACTGATGGTCGGTGACGATCTCCAGGTCGACGCGGTCCCCTTCCTCACCGACGGCGCGGATGTTGCCGCCGTCGAAATTCGCGTCGATGCCGATATTCATCGCACCTCGACCGTTTGCCCCGACGTGCCGGGGAAACCATCGAACAGCGCGGCGGCGAGCTTGCCCGCCTGACCGCGCGGATCGGCCTCGGGCTTGCTCGGGTCGGCTTCGCCCTGGGCGCGGCCTTCCCACACCGCGGTCTGATCGGCGCGGCGCTTGATCTGCACCGACAGTTCGGTGACGATCACCTCGCGCGGGCCACGGCCGCCGATGGGGAAACCGACGCCGCCGCCGAGTCCCAGGCCGCCGCCGCGACGCCCGCCGCTGAAGCCGCCGCCGCCCAACCCGATCGAGACGGGCGATTGGCGCTGCAGCGCCTCTCGCGAGGCGCGGGCATAGCCGACGCTGGCGAGGAAGCGGGCGGGCGTGCCG
>CAXTRJ010000320.1:0-2664 GCA_964246585.1 uncultured Sphingomonas sp.
GCATAGGCCGACGACGCCTCGCCGACGCCGCGCTCGGCCTGGACCAGCCGCGCCGAGCCGGCCCCGGACAAGCCGGCATACTCGGCCATCTTGGCGGCGTGGAGCGCGCGCTGGATGTCGACCTGTTCGGCCATCTCTGGCGTGGTCGCGGCCGGGTAGGCGGGGGCGCGGCCGAGCACCTCGGCCTTCAGCCGCGCGATCTTGGCGCGCAGCGCGAAGCTCGACGCCTCGCCCGAGCCGAGCTCCGCGCCGGTCGCGGTCGGATCGAGCCGGATGATCGGCTGCCCCGCCGCGACCATCTGCCCGGTCCGCACCAGGATCGCCGAGACGATGCCGCCCTCTAGGTTGGACACCGTCTGGAGCTGCGAGCTGGCGACCACCCGGCCCTGCCCGCGCACCGTCTTGTCGAGCTCGGTCAGCGCCGCCCAGACGACGAACAAGACGAAGAACCCGACGATCAGCCACAACAACAGATTGGACGCGGGGCGCGGGCGCAGCCGGTCGGGGATCCTGTCGCGGACCCCCACGGTTTCCTCGGGCATCGTATCGGTTATCATGTGGCCACCTTGGGTCGGGTCATCGCCTGCATCACCTGGTCGCGCGGGCCGTCGGTCACGACCTTGCCGCGGTCCATCACGATCACCCGCTGTACGAGGCGCAACAGCGGCGGCCGGTGGGTGATCAGCACCAGCGTCCGACCCTGCACCTCTTGCTCCAGCCGGTCGAGCAGCGCGGTCTCGGTCTGCTGATCCATCGCGCTGGTCGGCTCGTCGAAGATCAGCACCTGCGGCCGTCCGGCGAGCGCGCGGGCGAGCGCGATCGACTGGCGCTGGCCGCCCGACAGCCCCTCGCCGCGATCGGCCAGGCGCAGGTCGTAGCCATTGGCGATCTGCCCCATGAAGCCGTGCGTCCCCGCCAGCTCGGACGCGCGCAGCATCTCGGCGTCGTCGACGCCGGGGCGACCGAGCGTGATGTTGTCGCGCACGGTGCCGGTCAGCAGCACGCTTTCCTGCATCGCCGACCCGATGCGCAGCCGCAGCGCGGCGGGGTCGAGCTGGCGGATGTCGGTGCCGTCGACCATGACCAGCCCATCCGCCGGCGGATAGAGCCCGAGGATCAGCCGGGTGATCGTCGACTTGCCCGACCCGACCCGGCCGAGCAGCGCGACGCGCTCGCCCGGCTGAATGGCGAAACTGACCTCGCTCAGCGCCGATTCGGCCGCGCCAGGGTAGCGGAAGGTGACGTTCCTGAACTCGATCCGGCCGGCGACCTTGTCGAGCCTGAGCGCCTGGCCCGCCGGGCCCTCGCTCGGCATCTCCATCATCTCGTCGATCTGGCGATAAGCGGTGCGGGTCGACGACATGCGGCTGAGCAGCTGGGAGATCTGGGCGAGCGGCGCGATGGCGCGCCCGGCGAGCAGCGAACAGGCGACCAGACCGCCGGTGGTCAGGTCGCGCGTCGCGATCAGCGCGACCCCGACGATGATGACGCCGGCATAGGAGATGGTGCTGGCCGACCCGGCGACGGTGACCGCCAGCGTCGAGATCAGCCGCTGGCGGAGCGACGAATCGGATTGCTGGCGGACCGAATTGGCCCAGCGCTTGGCGAGCAGCGGCCCGGCGCCGGCGGACTTGACCGTCTCCAGCCCGCCGATCGTCTCGACCAGCACCGATTGCTTCGACAGCCCCTCGCGCATCGACTGCGCCGACAACCGCTCAAGCGCGGGATTGGTCAGCCAGCCGGCGAGGAGGACCATCGGGATGGTGACCAGCAGGACATAGACGACCGGGCCGCCGATTATGCCGATCACCGCCACCGTCAGAATGATGAACGGCACGTCGACCACCGCCGTCAGCGTCGCCGACGCGAAGAAATCACGCAGCGCCTCCAGCTCGCGCATCAACCCGGCCAGCGCGCCGGTCGAGCCCTTTTTCAGGTCGAGCCGCATGGCGAGTAGCTTGGCGAAGACGCGTTCGCCGACGTCCTGGTCGATGTCGGCGCCGGCCATGTCGACGAAATAAGCGCGTAGCGTCTTCAGCACGAAATCGAACACGACGACGATGGCGAGGCCGATCGAGAGCGCGATCAGCGACGAGGTCGCGTTGTTGGGCAGCACCCGGTCATAGACGACCATGGAGAACAAGGAGGTGACCAGCCCGAAGACATTGATCAGCGCCGCCGCCACCGCGACCTTGACATAAGTCGCGCGGTTGGCGCGCATCGGGTCGAGCAGCCACGACGCGAAGCGTCGCTTGGGGTCGGGCAGGAGGCCGTGGTCGCTCATTCAGTCCAGTCCCTCGGCGATGGGCGCGTCGGTCGGGGCGGCGACGCCGAGCGTCGCCAATAGTGTCCCCGTACGCGAGAGCAGCACGTAGCGCGCGGCGTCGAGTTCGGTCACCGCCTGGAGATAACCGACCGCGGTTTCGAAATAACCGTCCTCGGTGGCGAGCACGTCGAACAGGGTGCCGCTGGCGACGCGGAAGCGTTCGGCGACGACGTCGCGCGAGCGGCGGCTGGCGATGTACGACGCCTCCAGCGCGCGGAGCTGTTCGACCAGGACCTGGACATCGGACCAGGCGATCTCGGCGTCGCGCACCACGTCCTGGCGCACCCGGTCGGCGCGCGCGCCGGCGCCGCGAGACCGCGCCGCCGCCTGGTCGGCGC
>CAXTRJ010000321.1:0-2660 GCA_964246585.1 uncultured Sphingomonas sp.
AAAGGCGATCGTGACACGACGCGTACAGCGGCCATAGGTCGGCTTGATCCCCGAGATGCCGGTGAAGGCGGCGGGTTGACGGATCGAGCCGCCGGTGTCGGTCCCGGTCGCGCCCGGGCACAGCCGCGCCGCGACCGCCGCCGCGCTGCCGCCCGACGATCCACCCGGGGCGAGCGGCGCGTTGCCGCCATCCGAGCGTCGCCACGGCGAGATCACGTCGCCGAACGCGCTGGTCTCGTTCGACGATCCCATCGCGAACTGGTCCATGTTGAGCTTGCCCAGCATCCCGGCGCCGGCCGCGAACAGATTGGCGGACACCGTCGATTCGTAGGTTGGGACAAAGCCTTCGAGGATGTGGCTGGCGGCGGTCGTCGCGACGCCCGCGGTGCAGAACAGATCCTTCATCCCGATCGGCACGCCGGCGAGCGGTTTCAGCACCTCGCCCGCCGCCCGCGCGGCGTCGGCCTCCTTGGCGGCGGCGAGCGCGTGCTCGGGCGTCTCGACAAGGAACGCGTTCAACACCTTGGCCTTGCTCACCTTTACGATGAACGCGTCGGCCACCTCGCGCGCCGAGAAGCCGCCGGCGCGGATGCCGTCGCGCAAGGCCCGGATGCCGAGGTCGGTCACGTCGCTCATTCGATCACCTTGGGGACGGTGAAGAAGCCGTGCTCGCCCTGAGGCGCGTTCTTCATCAGCTGGTCGCGCAGGCCGCCGTCGGTGACGACGTCGTCGCGGAGCCGCAAGTGGTTGGGGATCACCGCGGTCATCGGCGCGACGCCGCTGGTGTCGACTTCGCCCAGCTGCTCGATCCAGCCGAGGATCTGGCCGAGCTCGGGCGCGAGCCGGGCGGCCTCTTCCTCGGTGACGGCGATGCGGGCCAAGCCGGCCACGCGCTTCACGGTGTTGCTATCGACGGACATGAACGGGCGGCTAGCACCGGCGCTTAGGAGCGCGCAACCGCTTCGCGCGTTTGGCACGGGACGCGTCCTGGTGCATGGGCGCGCATCTCCTGGCATCGGGAAGCATCTTTGGCCCGCAAGTTCCTCTACGTCATGGTCGTCCTGATCGTCCTCGTCATCGCCGGGGCGCTCGCCTATCGTCTTTTCGGCGCCGACCTCATGCGCGCGGCGCTGGTTCCGGGCGACGCGTTCCGCGCGCAAGCCGCGACCGAGCGCTCCGCCTACGACCGCGCCGATATGTGGATCGCCCGGCCCGACCGCCCAGGCAATCCCGCCTTGTGGTCGCCCCCCGGTTACCGCCCCGGCGCGGCCCCCCGCGCGGCGGTGTTCTTCATTCATCCGACCTCGTACCTCAGCCGCTCGCGGTGGAACGCGCCGCTCGACGACGCCGAGGCGAACGGCCGCGCCGCCATATTCCTGCGCGGCCAGGCGAGCGCGTTCAACGACGCGGGCGAGGTGTGGTCGCCGCGCTATCGCCAGGCGACCTTTGGCGCGTTCCTGACCAGCTCGCCCGACGCGCAAGCCGCGCTGGCGCTGGCCTACCGCGACGTCGCGACCGCCTTCGACGCGTTCCTCGACCAGGTCGCGTCCGGCCGCCTGATCATCCTCGCCGGGCATAGCCAGGGCGCGCTCCACCTCAGCCGATTGCTGCGCGAGCGGGTCGCGACCGACCCGGCGCTGCGACGCCGAATCGTCGCGGCGTATGTCGTCGGCTGGCCGATCTCGCGCACCGCCGACCTGCCGCTGATGGGCCTGCCCGAATGCGCCGCCGCCGACCAGGCCGGATGCCTGCTGTCCTGGGCGAGCTTCGCCGAGCCCGCCGACCCCGAGCTGATCGCCGACGCCTTCGACGCGACGACCGGGTTCAACGGCCAGTCGCGCCGCGGCACGCCGATCGTGTGCACCAATCCGCTGACCGGCACCGCCAACGCGACCGCGCCGGCGAGCGCCAACCTGGGCACGCTGTTCCCGTCGAGCGACCTCCTGACCGCGACGATCGCCGCCGGGCGTGTGCCGGCGCACTGCGACGGGCGGGGCTATCTCCTGATCGGCCCCGGCCCCGATCTCGGCCCGTACACGCTGCCGGGCAACAATTACCACGTGTTCGACTACAGCCTGTTCTGGGCCAATGTCCGCGCCGACGCGGGGCGGCGACTGGCGGCGTTCGCGGGGTGATCACGACGCGCGCCGCCGAGTTCCGCGACGCGCTGCCCGCCGGCGGCCGGCTGCTCGGGCTGGATGTCGGCACCAAGACGATCGGCACCGCGCTGTGCGACGCGGGGTGGAGCTTCGCCAGCCCGGCGCTGTTGATACGCCGTACCAAGTTCCAGGCGGACAAGACCGAATTGGCGCGTTTTATCGGAAGCCAAGGCGCGAAAGGCCTCATTATCGGCCTCCCCCTCAACCTCGACGGGAGCGAGAGCCCCCGCTCGCAATCGACCCGCGCCTTCGCGAGCCTCTGCGCCGATCTCGGCCCGATCCTGCTCTGGGACGAACGCTGGTCGACTCAGGCGGTGACCCGGGTGATGATCGAGCAGGACATGAGCCGCGCCAAACGCGCCGAACTGGTCGACAAGGCGGCGGCGGCGTATATCCTTCAGGGCGCGCTCGACGCGCTGGTCTCGTCGGGGTTCCCCGGCTGATCGGGTTCCTCGCGCCCCAGCCAGGCCAGCGCCGCGCCCGCCATGACCAGCCCCGCCC
>CAXTRJ010000322.1:0-2657 GCA_964246585.1 uncultured Sphingomonas sp.
CGCGCGCGACGCCCCGTGCGATCGGCTGGGCCGGGGTGGCGTTGTTCACCGCGTTCGCGCTGGCGATGCTGATGTGGCAGGCGCGCGCCGGGCCCGCCGCGCAGTTGCTGGCGGTGCCGGGGGCGGTGGCGCTCGGCTGGACGATCCTGCCGTGGTTGCTCAACCACAAATCGGTGTTCATCCGGGTGTTCGGGACGTTCGCCGGCTTCCTCCTCGTCTCCGGGCTGTTCGCTGGACTGGTGATCAAGTACCTGCCGATCGACCGGCCCAAGCCCTATATGCTGCGGGTCAACCGCGCGACCGGGCGCTGCCTGACGATGCCGGCGATGGCGCCGCTCAACCGGCTCCGTCCGCAGACGGTGTTCACCTTTTCCGACCTCGGTCCCCGGCTGATCGTCCTGACGCACCACCGCGCGGTCGCCGGGCCGTACCACCGCAATGGCGAAGCTATCCTCGACGTCCAGCACGCCTTTTCGCGCTCGCCGGCGGAGGCTAGAGCGATCATGCGGCGGCATGGCGCGACGCTGCTGCTGGTATGCCCCAACATGGCGGAGTCGACGATCTATCGCTCGCGCAACCCCGGCGGGTTCTACGACCGCCTGGCCAAGGGCGAGACGTTCCCTTGGCTGGAGCAGCAATCGCTGCCGAAGCGATCGCCGTTCCGGCTGTTTCGGGTTCAATAGCTTCGTCAACACGAAGCTTATGGTCCGCCGCGACTCGGAGCAGTCAAACGCGCTCCAACGGCAAATGCGGCAACGGTGGTTCTTCCACGACGATCCGATCATCGGGGCGTACCACGCCGCCCGACCGAACGATCGCCATGATGCCGGCCTTGCGGACGATCTCGCCGTTCGGCCCCTTGTCGAGCAATGCTGCAAGCAGTCCCGGTCGAAAGCGCTCGATCTGGGCACAGGGATTGCGCAGGCCGGTAACCTCCAACACGACGTCGTCACCGATCCTGAGCAGCGTCGCGCGTGGCAGGCCGAGCAAGTCGATGCCCTTTGTCGTGATGTTCTCGCCAAGCTCGGCCGGGCCGACGTCGAACCCCTTAACGGTCAGTTCGTCGAACAACTCGGCATGGATCAGATGGACTTGGCGTAAGTTGGGCTGGGTAGGATCGATCGCAACGCGCGACCGATGCTGCACCGTCGCTCCCTGATGCGCGTCACCGTCGACGCCAAGATCGGTCAGAAGGCGCAGCTCGCCAGCAGGTCGCTTCGAGAAGCGGTGGTCCGAGTCCTTCGCGATGCCGATTACCACGCTATCCATCGTCGCACCTCTATCCAGCGACTCAACCCCAACGAGTTCGCGATGTCACAACAACCCCGCCTCCAGCCCGTCGATGACGAACTGCACCGCCAGCGCCGCCAGCAGGACGCCGAGCAGGCGGGTGATCACCGCCTCGATCTTGGCCCCGACGAAGCGCATGATCGATCCCGCCGCGAGCAGCGCGGCGAGCGTCATCGCCAGGATCGCCGCCAACGCGGCGAGCACGACCAGCGTCCGCTGTAGCCCGTCGTTGCGCGCCATCAGCAGCATCACCGAGGCGATCGAGCCGGGGCCGGCGATCATCGGCATCGCCATGGGAAAGATCGAGATGTCGTCGGCCTCCGGGTTGCCGGCGACCTCGGCGGCGCGCTCCTCGCGGCGTTCGGTGCGCTTCTCGAATACCATCTCCAGCGCGATAAGGAACAGCATGATGCCGCCGGCGATGCGGAAGCTGGCGAGCTGGATGCCGAGGCCGCGAAGCAGGTCCTCGCCGAACAGCGCGAAGACCAGCAGGATCGCGGCGGCCACCCCGACCGCGCGGATCGCCATCGCCCGCCGGTGCGCCGCCGACGCGCCCGACGACAGGGACGCGAAGATCGGCGCGCAGCCGGGCGGGTCGATGATCACGAAAAAGGTGATTAGCGACGAGACGAACAGCTCGATCACAGGCCTGCCGGCTCGGCGACGCCGGCGCGGCGCGACGCCGCCACCAACGTGTTGCGGAGCAGGCAGGCGATCGTCATCGGTCCAACCCCGCCCGGCACCGGGGTGATTGCGCCCGCGACCTCGCGCGCGCCGGGATCGACGTCGCCGACCAGCCCGGCCTCGGTGCGATTGATGCCGACGTCGATGACGGTCGCGCCGGGCTTGATCCACTCGCCCCCGATCATGCCGGGCACGCCGACCGCCGCCACGACGATGTCGGCCTGGCGGACATGGGCGAAGGCGTCGCGGGTGCGGCTGTGCACGATCGTCACGGTGCAGCTTTCGGCGAGGAGCAGCTGCGCCATCGGCTTGCCGACGATGTTGGAGCGCCCGACCACCACCGCCTCCAGCCCGGCGAGATGCGGGTGGACGCTTCGTAGCAGCAGGAGGCAGCCAAGCGGGGTGCACGGCACCAGCGCCGGCAAGCCGGTGGCGAGGCGCCCGGCGTTGACCGGGTGGAAACCATCGACGTCCTTGGCCGGGTCGATCGCCTCGATCACCGCTGCCGCGTCGATGTGCGGCGGCAAGGGCAGCTGGACGAGGATGCCGTCGACCGCGGGATCGGCGTTGAGCCGGGCGACCAGCGCCAGCAGCTCGGCGGCGGGGACGTCGACGGGGAGCCGGTGCTCGAACCCCCGCATCCCGGCGGCCAAGGTCGCCTTGTTCTTGGAACGGACATAGAC
>CAXTRJ010000323.1:0-2634 GCA_964246585.1 uncultured Sphingomonas sp.
CTGCCGGCCAGCGCCCGCGCCGCGCCGATCCCCGCCGCGCCGCCGCCAATGATCGCCACGTCGACCATCAATCCTCCAGGATCGCGCTATGCCGCCGCGTGTCGCGCATCCCCGTGTAGACGACGAGCGACACCGCGATCATCGCGGTGACATAGCCATAGAACACCCGCTCCATCCCCGCGCCCTTCAGCCAAAAGGCGAGCAGCTCGGCCGTCCCGCCGAACACCGCGTTGGCGACCGCGTAGGGCAGCGCCACGCCCAACGCGCGGATATGCGCCGGGAACAGCTCGGCCTTGACCACCCCGCTGATCGACGAATAGCCGGAAAGGACCACCAGCAAGGTCATGCACAGCGCCCCCGCCAGCCACGGGTCTCGCGTCCCCTCCAGCACCACGAACACCGGATAGGTCAGCAGCACCCCGCCGATGCCGAACCCGACCATCAACGGCTTGCGCCCGACCCGGTCGGAAAGATGTCCCGCGACCGGCTGGAGCAGCATGAAGGCGAACAGGGTCGCGGCGTTGATCCGCGACGCGGTGACCCGGTCGAAGCCGCTGGTCGTCACCAGGAACTTCTGCATGTAGATTGAGTAGGCGTAGAAGGCGAGCGTGCCGCCGGCGGTCAGCAGCATGACCAGCGCCGTTTCGCGCGGATGGTGCGTGACGAGCCGCCAGAAGCCCGAGCGCGGCTGCGCGGTCGCCTTCGCGTTCGCGAAGCTCGCCGTCTCCGCCAGGCCCCGACGCAGGTAGAACACGACCACCGCCAGCGCGCCGCCGATGGCGAACGGGATGCGCCAGCCCCAATCCTCCAGCGCTGCCTCGCCCATCACGCCCTGGAGCAGCAGCAGGACGCACAAGGCGACCAGCTGCCCGGCGATCAGCGTGACGTACTGGAAGCTGGCGTAATAGCCGCGCCGCTCGCGCCCCGCCATCTCCGACAGATAGGTCGCGCTGGCGCCATATTCGCCGCCGACCGACAGTCCCTGCATCAACCGCGCGACGAGCAGGATAGCCGGCGCGGCCAGGCCGATCCGCTCGTACCCCGGCGCGACCGCGATCAGCAGCGACCCGGCGCACATCAGCGAGACCGACAAGGTCAGCCCCGCCTTGCGCCCGCGCCGGTCGGCGTACACCCCCATCGCCCACGCCCCGATCGGCCGGACCAGGAAACCGAGCGCGAACACCGCGGCGGTGTTCAGCTGCTGCGCGGTGCGGTCGCCCTCGGGAAAGAAATGCGGCGCGAAGTAGAGCGTGAACGCGGCATAGGCGTACCAGTCATACCATTCGACGAGGTTGCCCGCCGACCCGCCGACGATCGAGCGCAGGCGCGTGGCGCGGGTCGGCTGGCTTGCGCTGATCGCGTGATCGGTCACCGGCCCGTCTTGCCCGGCCGACCACCGTTTGAAAAGCCGACCCCCAACGCCGTTCGTTTCAAGCGAAGTCGAGAAGCCTCAGGCGTTGCGCTCGGGACGAACGGCAGCGGGCGTTAGACCTTCGCCGAGTAGATCATCCGGCCATGCCCCAACCGGGCGAACACCTGGTCGAGGTCGCCCTCGCCGACCGCGAAGCAGCCCTGGCTGCGGCCGAGCACGCCGCGCGATTTCAACACGTCGCGGTTGGCGTACCATGCCGAGTGGAGCACGATGGCGCGGCCTAGCGCGTTGCAGTTGGTCGGGTCGAGCCCGATCAGCCGCTGCGACCGGCCATGCTTGCCGACATAGTAATCGGCGGTGGCGAAGGTGCCTTCCGACGAGGCGTTGGAGCCGAACTCGTTGGAGAAGCGCGCGAGAAAGCCGGTGTGGCGCGGATCGGAGCCGCTGCCGTGCGACACCAGCAGCGAGCTAGTCCGCCCGCTGGCGGCGTCGACGAAGTGGAAGCGCGGCTGGCCCGACGGCGCGGTGAAATCGGCGATGGCGAAGCGGTCGCGGTACGCGATCTGCCCGGCGTGGCGCTGCATCGCCGCGAGCGCGCGGCGCATCAGCTCGGGACGGACGACGCGGGGGCTGGTCGGGGTGGCGGGGACGCGGCGCGGGGTGACCTGGGGCGTGTTCCGTGGTGCGAGGGGGGCCGCCGCGATCGCCTGGGTGGCGGGGATCAGGTCGGGGATCAACGCCGCGCCGATCAGCGTCAAGCCATTCTTGATCACCGCGCGCCGCCCGTGCGCCGTCCCGCCATCCGTCATCATGCGTCAAAAATCTCCAAAACCGCGAGAACAGCCATAGCCCAAAAAGCTGACGAATTCTCCCATGTTTACCGCTGGTTGCACACGGCTGGTCGCGTTGATCGCCGGTTCGGCTCGACTCGCCGCGCGAATCGCATGGCACCAAAACACCCGCGCGGCGTTTGGACAAGGCTGACGGAGTGAGAGAGTATGAGTTTGTCAACCCTGCGGATGCGGTTTTTCGCCGGCCCCGCCATGGCGCTCGCCGCGATCGCGCTGCCCGCCGCGCCGGCGTTCGCCAGCGACCTCGCCAGCGACGGGGCGACGCTGGAGACCGCCGCCGCGACGCTCCAGCCGGGGCGTTACCTTTGGGAGGACACGCAGCCCTCGTCCGAACCGGTCAGCGTCATCATCAGCATCCCGCTGCAAAAGGCCTACGTCTATCGCGGCGCGGCGCTGGTCGCGGTGTCGAGC
>CAXTRJ010000324.1:0-2622 GCA_964246585.1 uncultured Sphingomonas sp.
GCACCGGGGCGAGCGCGTCCAGCAGCGGCCGGGCGTCGTCGATCTCGACCAACGGCGGCACCGGCCCGTCGATCCGCCGCAGCCGGGCGACGCGCGGCGGGTCGGCGAACACCAGCGCGCAATCGACATCGGCGATGGCGCTCGCCAACTCATCCGATTGCCACCAGCCGTTGAGCAGCGTCGCGACCCCGCCCGCCATCGACACCCCCATGTAGAGCACGATCCACGACGGCGAGTTGCGCATGGCGATGCCGACGCGGTCGCCGCGGGCGATGCCGAAGCCCGACACCAGCGCCGCCGCCACCTTCTCCGCCGCCGCGCCTACTTGCGCAAAGGTCAGCCGCTCGTCACCCGACACCAGGAACACCGCCTCGCCATGCTGGCGGCAATAATGCGCGAAATAGGCGGGCAACGCCGGCGGAGCGACCGCGATCGTCGGCAGGGCGCGACCCTTGGCGACGGCTTCGCCCAGCGCGATCTCGCCACCGGGGCGGGTCATGTGACCGAGCACGGCGTCCATCCGGCGGTCCAGTTCGGTCGGCATCGCTCTCTCCGCTTGGTCTTGCTTGTCCACCATCCTAGGGTCCGAACCCAGGCACGCCAATGGCCGGGATCGCCCGGAGAGGCGCACCGGCAAGGAGGACGGCGCGGACGCGTAGCTCAAGCTACGCGCAAGCCGTTCGACGTAGCCGGTGCGCCTCTCCGGGCGACCGCCTCGCGGCGGGCCAGAATCGGCCCACAGAAGCGTCGCTCGTCGGTTACGATGCAGAGAGCATCGCGCCCTCCTCGCTCCTCCCTGTGGGCCGATTCCGGCTCCGTCACGGCCGTTGTCGTGACTGGGTTTGGACCCTATGCAGAGCGCGAACGCCGGGGAAAAGAACTCATATGTTGTCCGCTCTCGCCGCCGCCGGCGGTCACATCACCTACGCCGATCTCGGGCTCGACCCGATCCTGGTCTCGATCGGACCGTTCGACCTGCGCTGGTACAGCCTGGCCTATATCGGCGGCATCCTGCTCGGCTGGTGGTACCTGCTGCGCCTGCTGAAACAGCCGGGCGCGCCGATGGCGCGGCGTCACGCCGACGACCTGGTGTTCTACGCGACGCTCGGCATCATCCTGGGCGGGCGGATCGGCTATGTCCTGTTCTACGCCCCCGACATGCTGTTGCGGCCGCTGAGCATTCTCAGGCTGTGGGACGGCGGCATGTCGTGGCACGGAGGCGTCATTGGCACCTCTCTCGCGCTGATCCTTTTCGCTCGCAAGAACGGGCTGAACTGGCTGCGCATTCACGACTACGTCGCCTGCTGCACGCCGTTCGGAATTGTGTTCGGCCGCATCGCGAACTTCATCAACGGCGAGCTGTGGGGCAAGCCGGCCGACGTGCCGTGGGCGGTGGTGTTCGAGCGGACGGTGCCGGCGGGCCTGGCCGAACCGGCGCGCCACCCCAGCCAGCTGTACGAAGCGGGGCTGGAGGGGATCGCCCTGTTCGCGCTGCTGTGGTTCTTCTTCTGGCGAACCAAGGCGCGCTACGAGCCGGGCAAGCTCGTCGGGCTCTTCCTGATCGGCTACGGCGTCGCACGGTTCATCGTCGAGTTCTTCCGCGAGCCCGACGTCCAGTTCGCCGGCACCTTCATCGAGGCGACGGGCTTGCAGATGGGCCAGTGGCTGTGCGTACCGATGATCGCCGGCGGGGCGTATCTGGTCGCCACCGCGCGCGGGCGACGGACGCGAGTGGAACCGATCGCGGGGTCGCAGAGCGTGGCGTAGCCGTGGTGGTCGAAACGCTGCTTCCCGAACGGCTCGCCCGCGCGATCGCGCTCGCCGGGCCGATCCCGGTCGCGCAATATATGGCGGCGGCCAACGCGCATTACTACGCGACGCGCGACCCGCTGGGCATGGGCGGCGACTTCACCACCGCGCCCGAGATCAGCCAGATGTTCGGCGAGTTGGTCGGACTGTGGTGCGCCGACCTGTGGGACCGCGCCGGGCGGCCGGACATCGCCTGGGTCGAACTGGGGCCGGGGCGCGGGACGCTCGCCGCCGACGCGCTCCGGGCGATGGCCAGCGCCGGGCTGACCCCGCCGGTGCACCTGGTCGAGACCAGCCCGGTGCTCCGCCTGGCCCAAGCCGAGCGCGTGCCCGGCGCGACCTGGCACGACGACATCGCGACGCTGCCCGACGATCGGCCGCTCCTCGTCGTCGCCAACGAGTTCTTCGACGCGCTGCCGATCCGGCAACTGGTGCGCGGGGCGAGCGGCTGGCACGAACGGCTGGTCGCGGCGCAGGACACGCTGTTCCTTCCCATCGCCGGCGGGCGGGTGCCCGACACGGTCATCCCCGACCGCCTGCGCGACGCCGCGCCGGGCTCGATCATCGAGACCTCGCCCGCGTCGGTCGGGATCATGCGCGGCCTCGCCGACCGCATCGCGCGGCGGGGCGGGGCGATGCTGGCGATCGACTATGGCTATGAGGGCCCGGCGATCGGCGACACGCTGCAGGCGGTGCGCGCCCACGCCTACGCCAACCCGTTCGAGGCGCCGGGGGACCGGGATCTCACCGTGCATGTCGACTTCGCCACGCTGGCGGCGGCGGCGCAAGGCGCGGGCGCGGTCGCCTGGGGGC
>CAXTRJ010000325.1:0-2619 GCA_964246585.1 uncultured Sphingomonas sp.
GATCCGCTTCGACCTGGGCCGCGCGCTGCTAACGTCGAAGCTGATCGACGGGACATTCCCCGATTACTCCCGGGTCATCCCGACGGGCAACGACAAGATCCTGAAGCTCGACCCCAAAAGCTTCATGCAGGGCGTCGACCGCGTGTCGACCATCGCGACGGAGAAGACGCGCGCGGTCAAGATGGCGCTCGACCGCGACAAGATCACGCTGTCGGTGACATCGCCGGAGAACGGCACGGCGGCGGAGGAGGTGCCGGGCGACTACGCCGCGATGCCGTTCGAGATCGGCTTCAACAGCCGCTACCTGATGGACATCCTCGGCCAGATCGAGGGCGACACGGTCGAGGTCCACCTGGCCGACGCCGCCGCCCCGACGCTGATCCGCGAGAACGACAAGTCCTCCGCGCTGTACGTGCTGATGCCGATGCGGGTGTGAAGCGCGGCTTGCGGCACATCACGCGCTGACCTACCCTTGGTCACCTAACTGGTCAGGAGCGTGTCATGGCTGCCGTAAACCTCGCCGATGCCAAGGCGCGGCTCAGTGAACTGGTCGACCGGGTCGAGGCGGGCGAGAGCGTCGATATCCTGCGGCGCGGCAAGCTCGTCGCTCGGCTGACCCCGCCCGAAGGCGAGAAGAAGCCGGTCGATGTCGCGGCGTTGCGTGCGCTGGCCGAGCGGTTGCCGTACCAGAAGCAGAGCGCGGGCGAGTTCGTACGAGGGATGCGCGACTCGGGCGGATGTTGACAGCTTATTGCGACACCTCGCTGTTGGTCGCCGCGTTGACGCGGGAACAGCACGGCGAGGCGGCGCGGGCATGGCTTGGCGACAAACTGGGTGGCGGCTCGCTCGTGAGCGACTGAGTCGTGACCGAAATGGCGAGCGCGCTGTCCTTGAAGGTGCGCACGGGCGACCTCGACATCGCGGGACGCGATGACGCCGCAGCCGCTTGGGGAGCATTGAGGCGGGCGACTTTCAGCACCGTGCGGGTCGAGCAGGCGCATTTCGAGACGGCCGCGCGCTTTGTCGCGCGCCACGAACTGGGTTTGCGGGCGCCCGATGGCCTTCACCTCGCGATCGCCTGGCACCACGGCGTTGGGCTCGCCACGCTGGATGCGCGGCTGCGTCGGGCGGCGGTGGTGTTTGGCGTCGAGGCGGAAACGATCGGTGCCTCCGACGTGCCCTGACTTGACCATGGAGTCACGATCACGTACTGACACTCTTGTCAGTAAGGATCCTCGCCATGGCCGAACCAACCCTGCCCGACCTCTACAAACGCGATTGGCGGGTCGCCTTGACGGCGCTGCGCAAGCTGCTGGCGAATGGCGAGGACACGACGCAGGTGTTCATCATCATGCGCGCGTTGAACGGGGCGAGCACGCCGGCGGGGTACCAGCGGTTGCTCAAGACGGACGCCGGCGCGCGGATCGCCTATGACTGGGTCGAGCTGGCCGAGCGGTTCTCCGACCGGGCGTTCATCGACTCCTTCGCGCCCGGCACCGTCGGCGCGGCGTATCGCGACTGGCTGCGCGCGACCGGCTATTCGGCCGCGGGCCTCGCCGATATCTCCAACCTCGACCGGCACGCGACATTGATCCGCCATCCATATGCGTGGTTCGGCCGGCGGACGCGCGACGTCCACGACATCTGGCACGTCCTGACCGGCTACCGCGCCGACGAGACGATGGGCGAGGCGTCGCTGGTCGCGTTTTCCTACGCGCAGACGGGCGGGCTCGGCTGGGCGCTGATCGGCGTCGGCGCGGCGTTGAAGAGCATTCGGGTGACCAAGGGCCGGCTATTCGCGCGGGCGGTGTGGGAGGGGTATCGTCACGGCCGCCAGGCCAAGTGGCTGCTCGGCGAGGATTACGAGGCGCTCGTCCACGAACCGCTCGACCAGGCGCGCGCGGCTCGGCATTCGCGAGCCGGCGGCGTACGTCCATGCGCAGGCGACGCTCGGCGAGGCGCTGGCGTCCTACGCCACGATGACGAAGGCGGCCGCCGCCTAGCCGCTGTTCGCCGAGCGCGGCTTTCGCGCTAGGGGTCGCGCGATGCTCGCGCGCCTCGTCCTGACCGACTTCCGCAACCATGCCGACCTGGTGTTGGCCCCGGGGCCGGGCTTCGTTGTGCTGACGGGCGAGAACGGGGCGGGCAAGACCAACATCCTGGAGGCGGTGTCGCTGCTGGCACCGGGGCGGGGGCTGCGGCGCGCTGCGCTGCCCGACATGGCGCGGCAGGGTGGGCCGGGGGGCTTCGGGGTGGCGGCGAACCTTCTCCCCTCCCGTTTGCGGGAGGGGTCGGGGGAGAGCATGACCCAACAAATCGCCGCCCACCGGACTTCCCTCCCCCAGCCCCTCCCACAAGCGGGAGGGGAGATCAGCATCGCCACCGGCACGCTCGCCACCGCGCCCGAGCGACGCGTCGTCCGCATCCAGGGCGCGGGCGCGACCGCCAACGCGCTGGCCGAGTGGCTGGCGGTGCTGTGGCTGACCCCGGCGATGGACCGGTTGTTCGTCGAGGGCGCGGGCGAGCGTGCCGATGTGGCTGTCGCGGTCGTAGGCCCATTCGCGTACGGCGTCGGTATGGTGAACGATCAACCCGAGGGTTGGCCCGTCGCCGTGGGTC
>CAXTRJ010000326.1:0-2602 GCA_964246585.1 uncultured Sphingomonas sp.
GCCCCCGCCAGCCGGAAGGTGACGCGCGTGCCGAAGCCGGCGCTGCCGTCCGCCGGCGCCCGCGTCGGTTGCGCCGTCGTGCGCCGGGTGTGCCAATAACGCAGGTCGCGGCGGATGGCGTCGCGCGCGTCCTCCGCCGCCCCGTCCAGCGCCGACTCCAGTTCCGCGATCCGTTCGGCGATCAGCAGCAGACCCGCCCGCGTCACCAGGTTCCGCCCCGGCGGCAACGGCACCTCGCACTTCGGCTCTAGGTGTTCCTCGTCGCTTTCGCGGCGAAAGGCGACGCTCATGTCCCGTTTCCCATCCTCGTCCAACGAGCGCTGTCGCCCGCGCGATCCGCCGAAGCTGTGCCATCCTCGGACAACGCCGGTTTAACCCTCTTTCGCCATGGCCCAATTCGTAAACAAGGCGTTAACGCACCAGACATGACCAGCGAAAAAGCCATGAACAGGAAACTCGTCCTCACCAACGAAGCCGCGCGCCACCCGCTGCGCCGGTCGCTGCCGCCGCCCGTCGTCGCGCCGGCGCCGCGCGGCGACGATCACGACCTGAAACTGTTCGTGCTGAGCTTCACCGCTTTCTTCGTCTGCTTCTACGCGATGATCTTCTAGGCTGACTTATCCGGGGTGCATCGGCCACACGCGCGGTGGAGCTTCTGCGCCAGCCATGCCGCGACGAGGCACATGGCGGCGACCAGGAACAGCATGTCCGCCGGGCCCACTCCCGCCGCGGTGATGGCGAGCACCGCGACCGAGCCCAGCGTCATCGCGCCGGCGTTGACCACGTTGTTGGCGGCGACGGTGCGGGCGGTATGGTCCTTTTCCACCGTGGTCGTCAGGAACGCGTATAGCGGCACGACGAACATCCCGCCGGTCACCGCTATGAGCAGCAGCACGACCAGCACCGGAATCGCCATCGGCTGGGCGATGAACCCGCCCCAGCCGTAGAACTGGCCTGTCGGCGCCGGCGTCCACTGTCGCGCGATCAGCGAAAAGGCGACGACGAACCCGCCCATGGCGACGACCGAGGCGGGGGCGTAGCGCGCCGAGATGCGCCCCTTCAGCATCGAGTTGATCACGACCGAGCCGATCGCGACGCCGACCGAGAACACCGCGATGAAGAAGCTCGCCACCCGCTCGTCGGCGGTCAGCACGTTCTTGACCAAGGGCGGGAAGACGATGATCAGCACCGCGCCGATCGTCCAGAAAAAGCTGATCGCGACGATCGCCAGGAACAGCCGGGGGATGTGCAGCGTCGCCGCGATCAGCCGCCACGAAGCGGTGAACGGGTTGTAGCTGATCTGGAGCGGCGGCCCCTCGCGCGGCGCCGGCGGCACCTGGCGCCCGGTGACCCAGCCGATCACCGCGAACACCAGCACCGCCACCGCCGCGCCCTCGATCGAGATCCACCCGGCCAGCATCGTCCCCGACAGGATGGCGAGATAGGTGCCCGCCTCGACCAGTCCGGTGCCCGCCAGCACCTCGTCGGCGCCCAGATGCTGCGGCAGGATGGCATACTTGATCGGCCCGAAAAAGGTCGAATGGACCCCCAGGCACAGCACCGCGCCGAGCATCAGCCCGAGGCCCAGCGTCGACTGGCCCGCGCGCGCCGCCACCAGCCCGGCGGCGCCCACCGCCATGATCGCGATCTCGGCGGTCTTGACCAGCCGGATGATGCGCGCCTTGTCGTGGCTGTCCGCCAGCTGCCCGGCCAGCGCCGACAGGAGGAAGAAGGGCAGGATCGCGAGGCCGGTGGCGAGCGCGTTGAAGTTCGCCTCTCTCTGCGGGTCGTTGAAGATCTGGTAGGTCGCGAACAGCACCATCGACGTCTTGAACAGGTTGTCGTTGAACGCGCCAAGGAACTGGGTGGCGAACAGCGGCAGGAAACGGCGCTCCTTCAGCAGCGCGAGCGCGTTCGGCATGGGGTCGGAGCGGCCTTCGATCGTTGGCGGGAACGGGGCACGCATAGCGGACGCCGCGACGCCGCGGCAACCCGCGGGCTTCCCGCCGTCGCCGGCCCCCGCTAGGAGGGAGATGATGCTGACGCTGCCCAACCTGCTCACCCTGTCGCGGATCGTCGCCCTGCCGATCCTGGTCGGGTGCCTGTGGTGGCCGGCATGGGCGGCGGGGTACGGGGTCGCCTTCGTGCTTTACTGCCTGATGGGCATCACCGATTATTTCGACGGCTACCTTGCGCGCGCACAAGGGGCGGTGTCGAAACTGGGCATCTTCCTCGACCCGATCGCCGACAAGATCATGGTCGCCGCCGTCGTCCTGATGCTGGTCGCGACGCGCGACATCGTCGGCGTCCACATCGTCGCCGCGCTCATAATTCTCCTCCGCGAAATCGCGGTGTCGGGATTGCGCGAGTTCCTGGCGCAGCTGCAGGTGTCGGTGCCGGTGTCCAACCTGGCCAAATGGAAGACGACGTTGCAGCTGGTCGCGCTTGGCGCGCTGATCCTGGCGGGCGCGTTGCCGGGGCAGGGGTGGATCCACGCGGTCGGGCTGACCGCGTTATGGGGCGCGGCGGTGCTGACGCTGATCACCGGCTGGGATTACCTCCGCGTCGGCCTCAGGCACATGGATTGAGCGTGGCGCTTCGG
>CAXTRJ010000327.1:0-2590 GCA_964246585.1 uncultured Sphingomonas sp.
CCGCCAGGTCGCGCGCGCCGACCAGGTGCGTCTGCGTCCCCGTGTGCGTGTAGGGCGAGGCGTTGGGCGCGAGGACGCGGGTGACGAGCGGCTCCAGCGCGATCGCGATACCGGTCGGGGGCTCGGCCATGCCCCGCGAGATGGCGGGTGCGGCGGGGCTTGGCAAGCGGCGCCGCTCCCCTCGCCCGGACCGGACGAGGGGAGCGAGCGTGCCGTCAATCGACCTCGGCCAGATCGGCTTCGACCTCGGCGATGGCTTCCTCGATCGCCGGGATCGCCTCGCGGTTGCCGGGGTCCTCCATGCCCCGACCCGCCAGTAGGCCCTGGCGCGTCGCGCGCAGCCCGCTCAGCGCCGCTTGCAAAGCGTTGCGCTCGATGCCCGCGCTGTTGGCCGCCATCTCGGCGCCGGCCGCCGCGCCCTCGGCGGCGGCCTTTTCGATGCGGTTGGCGCAGATCACCATGATGCGCCTGCCGTCGACCTCGTGGTTGATGACGAACTGCTTGGCGTCGCCGTCCCGACCGTCGACGCACGTCCGCGAGTCGACCTCTGGAATGCCGTTCAGCTTCACCGCGCCATCCTCGCCGGCGCGCATCACGATGGTCCTCGTCGTTCCGCCGTCGGAGGCGGTCGTCGTGGCGACGCCGCTGCCACCCGCCGCCGTGATCGGCGGCGCGGGCGGAACGGATGACGCCGGCGCGACCGACGTGACCACGCCCTGGGGAAAATCGACCCCGATCGTGTCCCCGACCGAGGCGGTGACCGCCGCCGTCGCCGGGCTGCCGGAAGCCGTCAGCCCCAGGCCGGCGACGCTCAGCGCCACCGTCGCGGCAGTGCCGGCGGCCATATGGAAACGCGAAGGACGTGTGGTGGACAACATGGTCAGTCTCCCTTTCAGATCGGCGATGGTGTGGAGGTGGCAGGTGACGGCGACCGCGCCGCCGCCCGCCGACTTGACGATGGCGCGGGCATAGGCGTGGCGCTCGGACGCGCCGCGACCGGCCAGGACGCGGGCGTCGTTGGCCAGTTCCTGGTCGGCGCGGAAAGCGCGGAAAGCGACCCAGGCGACGGGGTTACACCAGTGCAGCGCGAGCACGACCAGCGCCGCCCAATTCGCCAGCAGGTCGCCGCGCGCGTGGTGGCCGAGCTCGTGCGCCACCGCCAGTTCGCGCTCCTCGCGGTCGTAGCGCTCGGCGCAATCGGCGGGGAGCGCGACGTAGCGACGCAGCACCCCGAAGGCGAGCGGGCCGGTCGCCGCCGCGCTCTCGACGATGCGAATGCCGCCGCGCCGCTCGACCTCGACGGGACTGGCGAGGACGCGGCGGCGGAACCGCCGGTATCGCAGCAGGTGCCACGACAGGAACACCGCCGCGCCCGTCGCCCACAGGATGGCGAGGGCCAGCCCCAGCGAGGGGACGCCGGACGGGGGCGTCGTGGCGGCGGCATCGGCGGGCAGGTCGACCATCAGGATGGTGACCCGCTCGCCCAGGCGCGAGATGGGCGCGGCTCGGCTCCAGGCATCGGGAAGCGGCGGCAACAGCAGTCGCAGGACCGGCAGCGCCCATAGCGCATAGGCGACGGTCGGGCCAAAGGCGCGGCGGACGGGCGCGCGGGCGAGGAGCACCAGGGTCATCAGCAGCGCCGACGCGATCAGCGCCTCGACGGCCCAGCCTGGCGCGCTCACGACTTCAGCCCCTTCAGGATCGCCTCGATCTCGGCGATGTCCTGGGGTGTCAGTTCGTCGCGCTCGGCGAGGTGGGCGACGAGCGGGGTCAGCTTGCCGCCGAACAGCCGGTCCATCAACCGGCGCGACTCGCCCGCGACATAGTCGCCGCGCGCGACCAGCGGGCGGTAGAGGTAGCGGCGGCCATCGGCCTCATGCGCGATCGCCTGCTTGGCGAGCAGCCGGCCGAGCAGCGTCTTGACGGTGTTGGCGCTCCACGCCCGCGCCGGGTCGACGCGCTCGACCACGTCCTGCGCGGTGAGCGGCGCCTCGTCCCAGAGCACCTCCATCACCGCATGTTCGGCATCGCTGATCCGCTCGGCCACCGAATCGCTCCCACTGACTACACGCGTGGTTACACGTGACTACGGCTGTGGTCAAGTCGGTTCGATGGACCGGCGGTGGCCCACTCCGTTACCCCGAATCAAGTCCGGGGTGACGGAGCAGAGTGTCGGTCAACCTTACAACCCGCAACGCTCGCACGCGGGCGTTAACCATCGCTCCCCGCGCTTTCGCTTCGTTTGGCCTACTTGGCACACCCCCTGCACTACCTGGGTCAGCCGAGCGCGCCAGCGCTTCAGCAGGGCGGGCCGACAGCTTCATCCGATCTCGCGTCGGTCCGCCCTCACCCGGCTCTCGCCATGCCTTCGAACGACACGGTCCGCTCGCCGGCCGATCGCGCGCGCGCCCGCGCCATCGCCTTGGGATAGATCGTCCCGAACAGCCGCTCGAACGTCGTGCGCCAACTGTAGCGCCGTTCGACATGGGCGCGGGCGGCGCGGCCGATCACGCGGTGGTCCGACCGCCACAGCCGCGCGACGTTCGCCGCCATCGCCGCCGCGTCGTCGACCGGCCCGAGCAGCCCCAGC
>CAXTRJ010000328.1:0-2588 GCA_964246585.1 uncultured Sphingomonas sp.
TCACCGACCTGGACGCGCTCGCCGCGACCTTCGCCACGCTCCAGGCGACGCTGGGCGGCGTCGACATACTGATCAACAACGCCGCCAACGACGACCGCCACGCCATCGCCGACGTGACCCCGGCCTATTGGGACGAACGGATGAACGTCAATCTACGCCACCTGTTCTTCACCGCGCAGGCGGTGGTGCCGGCGATGAAGGTGGCCGGCGGCGGCGTGATCCTGAATTTCGGATCGATCAGCTGGCATCTCGGCTTACGCGAGCTCATCCTCGCGATGGAGGAGTTGATCCTCTACCAGACCGCCAAGGCGGCGATCGAGGGACTGACGCGCAGCCTGGCGCGCGATCTCGGCCGCGACGGCATCCGCGTCAACGCCATCATCCCCGGCAACGTCCAGACCCCGCGTCAGGAGCGGTGGTACACGCCCGAGGGAGAGGCGGAGATCGTCGCCGCGCAGTGCCTGGACGGCCGCATCCAGCCCGCCGACATCGCCGCCATGGCGCTGTTCCTCGCCTCGGACGACGCGCGCATGTGCACCGGCCACAACTATTGGGTGGATGCGGGGTGGCGCTGAGATGATCGCGGTCCGTTCGGTCGCCGCCGTCGGCGCGACGCTCGGCGAGGGACCGGTCTGGATCGACGGCGCGCTCTGGTTCGTGGACATCAAGGGATGCCGGATCCACCGGTTCGACCCGACCAGCGGCGCGACGACCTGTTGGCCCGCGCCGGCCCAGCCCGGCTGGGTGTTGCCGGTGGCGGGCGGCGGCCTGCTCGTCGGCCTCCAGACCGGCGTCCACCGGTTCCATGCGGAAACCGGCGCGTTCGAATTGCTGGTCGAACTGGAGCCCGACCGGCCCGGCAACCGCCTGAACGACGCCACCGTCGATCCCGCCGGTCGGCTGTGGTGCGGGTCGATGGACGACGGCGAGGAGCGACCGACCGGCGCGATCTACCGCCTGGACGGGCGCGGCGTCGCGCGGGTGCTGGACGGCGTCCGCATCACCAACGGCCCGGCGGTCGCCCCCGACGGCCGGGCGCTCTACCACTGCGACACGCTGGCCGGCGTGATCCATGCCTGCCGCCTGGACGATGGGGGCGAGATCGTCGGCACGCAAGTCTTCGCCGTCATCGATCACGCCGACGGCTATCCCGACGGGCCGGTCGTGGACGCCGAGGGGCATCTGTGGGTGGGCCTGTTCCAGGGCTGGGGCGTCCGCCGATACGCGCCCGATGGCAGGCTCGTCGCGACCGTGCGCCTGCCCGTCGCCAACGTCACCAAGATCGCCTTCGGCGACGACGGCCTGGCCTACGCCACCACGGCGACCAAGGGGCTCTCGCCCGCCGAACGCGCCGATCAACCGCTCGCGGGCGACTTGTTCGCCTTCGCGCCCGGCGTCGCCGGACAACCGACCTATCGCGTCGGCAGCTTGTCCGTCGACCGGCCGGCCTCGCCGCTTACCCCGCCATATCCTCCAGCTCGCGCCCGCGAGTCTCGTTGACCAGCGCGCGGACGAAGAAGAACGAGACCAGCGCGAAGAAGGCGTAACCGTAATAGGTCGCGCTCAACCCCGGCGACACCACCAGCGACGGGAAGCTCACCGAGATCGCCGCGTTGGCGATCCACTGCGCGAAGCCCGCCACCGCCAGCGCCGACCCGCGGATCTGGTTGGGGAACATCTCGCCCAGCATCACCCACATAACCGGGCCCCAGCTGGCGTTGAAGAAGATCACGTACAGGTTGGCCGCGACCAGCGCGAGCACCCCGTTATTCCCCGGCAACGACACCGCGCCCGCCGCGTCGGTGACCGCGGTGGAGAAGGCGTAGGCGACGACCGCCAGCGTCACCGCCATCCCCGCCGATCCGACGAGCAGCAGCGGCTTGCGCCCCACCTTGTCGATCACGGTGATGGTGAACAGGCACGCGCCGATCGACAGCACGCCCGACAGGATGTTCGCCTCCCACAGCGTCGCGCCGTAATAGAAGACGACGTTGATGCCGACGAGTTGCTGGAACACCGCCAGGCCGATGCCCGCCCACAGGATCGGGCGGATCCGGCCGGTGGTCTTGTCGCGCAGGTCGCTCAGCTTGGGCTTGTGGTGGTCGGCGGCCAGCGACTGGCGGATCTCGACGACCTTGCGGTCGGCCTCGGCCACGCCGAACAGGCGGGTGAGCACGCGGTGCGCGTCCGCCTCGCGGCCCTTGGCGACCAGGTAGCGCGGGCTTTCCGGGATCACGAGCAGCGCCAGGAAATAGATGACGGCGGGGATCGCCTGCAGCCAGAACATCCAGCGCCAGGCGGGATAGCCCAGCCAGAAGTCGGCGGTGGAGCCGCCGGCATAGCGGGCGAGCGCGAAATTGGCGACGAAGGCGCCGGTCAGGCCGATAATGATCATCACCTGCTGCACGCTCGACAGCCGCCCGCGGATCGACGCGGGCGTCACCTCCGAGATGTAGACGGGCGAGATCACGCTCGCCGCGCCGACGCCCAGACCGCCGATGATCCGCGCGAAGATGAAGACGCCCGATCCCGTGGCGGCGCCCGCCAGCAGCGCCGAGACGAGGAACAGCACCGCCGACAGCATCATC
>CAXTRJ010000329.1:0-2582 GCA_964246585.1 uncultured Sphingomonas sp.
ATCGGTGCTCGACTGGCATGCGCGCCACGGGTTCTGCGCCAATTGCGGCGCGGCGACGGCGGTGTTCCGCGCCGGCTGGGGCCGCCGATGCCCCGGTTGCGCGGCCGAGCATTTCCCGCGCGTCGATCCGGTCGTCATCATGATCGCCGAGCATGACGGACGCGCGCTGCTCGGGCGGCAGGCGGCGTGGCCCGCCGGGCGCTATTCCGCGCTGGCCGGCTTCCTCGAGCCCGGCGAGTCGATCGAGGAGGCGGTCGCGCGCGAGATCGCCGAAGAGGCGGGGGTTCGCGTGTCGCGGGTGCGCTACGTCGTCAGTCAGCCCTGGCCGTTTCCGTCGCAGTTGATGATCGCCTGCGTCGCCGAGGCGGAGGACGACGCGATCACGCTCGACACGAACGAGCTGGAGAATGCGATCTGGGTGCCGCGCGCGATGGTGGCGCGGGTGCTCGCGGGTGGCGAGGGGCCGTTCCTGGCGCCGCCGCGCTACGCGGTCGCGCACACGCTGCTGAGCGCCTGGGCGGAGGGCTGAGGGGCTCAGTGTTCGGCGCGCGACACGATGTGGTGGAGCACGGCGGGGTGGAGCGGTTCGGTAAAGGCGCAGCCATATTCCAGGCCCTTGCGCCACACCACCGACGCCCGCCGCGCGGCGAAGCCCGGGAGCGTCAGCCACACGGTCGACTCCGGCCGGAGCAGGCAATTCGTCTGGGCGCGGAATCCGGTGCGGGACAGGTCGACGACATCGATCGGGAAGCGCGGGCGGCCGTGGTCGCGCAGGTGCGCGCGCAGGTTGACGAGCAGGCGTAGCGCGCGGCGCAGGCCCTCGCCGTGGACCGCCCGGCGTTGCAGGTCGAGGGTGCGCTGGCTGACGGGTCGAACCTGACGTCCGTCGCTGAGGCAGGTCATCGTCCGCTCTCCGGTGTCCTGATGATCGCGGTATAACGCCACGGGCGACCACGGCGCGGCGCCCTATGAGGGAGCGCCGTGCCGAGCGACTTGCTAGCCGGGAAGGGTTAAACAGGGGTTATCCAATGTTACCCTCGCTTGCGCGCCTGAGCGTAGGTGCCGAGCACACGAAACCATTTGGCGTGGAAGCCGAGCTCTTCCAGCGCGCGGTCGACCGCCGTGTCGCCGGGGCGTCCTTCGACGTCGGCGTAGAATTCGCTGGCGGAGAAGCTCGCCGCCCGCTGGTAGCTTTCCAGCTTGGTGATGTTGACGCCGTTGGTCGCGAAGCCGCCGAGCGCCTTGTACAAGGCTGCGGGGACGTTCCTGACCTCGAACACCAGCGTCGTCATCCACGGGCCGTCGCCGTGGAGCGCGCCGCCGCCGCGGGCGAGGACGACGAAGCGGGTGGTGTTGTGCTCGGCGTCGGCGATGTCGGTGGCGAGGAGGTTCAGCCCGTAGATCGCCGCCGCGCCCGGGGGGGCCAGCGCCGCCAGGCCGGGATCGCCACGCTCGGCGCAGACGGCGGCGGCCCCGGCGGTGTCGGGATAGGCGACGGGCAGGATATCGTGGGCGCGCAGCCAGTGGCGGCACTGGCCGAGCGCCTGCGGGTGGCTCATCGCCTCGCGCACGTCATCGCGAGTTCCCGTCCCCATCAGCGCGTGGCGGATGGCGAGGAAATGCTCGCCGGTGATCGCCAGCCCGGATTCGGGCAACAGGAAGTGGATGTCGGCGACGCGGCCGTGAAGCGAGTTCTCGATCGGGATCACCGCGCGATCGGCGCGTCCCTGCGTCACCGCGTCGAGCGCGTCGGCGAAGTCGAAGCAGGGCAGGGGGAGCGCGTCGGGAAAGGCCTCCGCGACCGCGACGTGGCTGTTGGCGCCGGGCGCGCCCTGGAACGCCACCGCGCGATCGGGCTCGGCGGCGGCGCGGGCGATCATCGCCGCGACGAGGGGGCGGGCGGGCGCGGCGAAGTTATCCATGGCACTCGCCGCCTAGCCAGCGTCGACGAGGCCGGCAAGCGCGCCTTGCGATGCGCCAAGCGGGCTTATATGGGATGCGCAACGCATCTTGGGACGCTTCACAACGACATGGACAACAAGACCAACACGATCGCCGGCTGGGTGCTGGCCGGCTGCGGCGCCGCGCTCGGCCTGTCGATCGTCGGGTCGATGGTGTTCCACGGCGAGCGCCCGGAAAAGATGGGCTATGTCATCGAGGGCGTCGAGGAAGAGGGCGGCGCCGGCGGCGGCGCGCCCGAGGTCGCCATCGCCAGCCTGCTGCCCACCGCCGACGCCGGCAAGGGCGCGGAGGTGTTCAAGAAATGCGCCGCCTGCCACACGATCAACCAGGGCGCGGCGAACGGCATCGGGCCCAACCTGTACGGGACGATGGGCGCGCCGCTGGGGCAGGGGCATGGCGGGTTCAGCTATTCCGACGCCCTGAAGTCGGTCGGCGGCAATTGGGACTGGGACAAGATGAACGCGTGGCTGACGTCGCCGCGCAAATTCGCCAACGGCACCAAGATGACTTTCGCGGGGCTGAGCAATCCGCAGGACCGCGCCAACGTCATGCTGTACATCAACCAGCAGGGGTCGAACCTGCCACTGCCGGCCGCGCCGGCGGCGGACGCCGCCCCGGCC
>CAXTRJ010000330.1:0-2565 GCA_964246585.1 uncultured Sphingomonas sp.
CGTCGCCGCCGCCTCGGCCGCGCTCGCCTTGTCCGACGGCGGCGACCGTTACGCCGTCGCGGGCGCGCTGCCGCCCTACCGCCTGCCGGCCTATGCGATCGACCATCACCCGGCCGAGATCGGCGTGCCGGTCGGTCACCTGCGCGGCGGGGCGCACGGCTACACCGCCTTCTTCACCGAATGCTTCATCGACGAATTGGCGCACGTCGCCGGGACGGAGGCGCTGTCCTACCGGATCGGCATGCTCGGCGACGACGTCCGGCTGGCGCGATGCCTGTCGACCGCGGCGGCGCTCGGCGGCTGGGACGGCGGCGTCGCCGGAAGCGGGCAGGGGATCGCCTGCCACCGTTTCCGCGACTCGCGGATCGCGGTGCTGGCGGAGGCGCATGTCGGCGAGGACGGGCGCGTCGTCGTTGATCGGCTGGTCGCCGCGGTCGATTGCGGGCGTCAGATCAATCCGGACCTCGTCCGCCAGCAGGTGGAGGGCGGGCTGATCTTCGGGCTGGCGAACGCGGTCGGCGCGTCGACCGGGTTCGACCGCAACCTGGCCGTGGCGCGTGGGTTCGGGCATTTCCGACTGCCACGTCTCGCCGACACGCCCGACATCACCGTCGAGCTGATCGGTAGCGACGAGGCGCCGGGCGGGGTCGGCGAGCTGGGCGTCCCCGCCGTCGCCCCGGCGATCGCCAACGCGCTACGCTCGGCGACGGGGTATCGCCTGCGCCAGCTTCCGCTAAAGCCGGGGACGTGATCCCCCCTCCCGACCATCCCGCCATCCCGCCGCGCAAGATCGCGGTCCTGCTCACCAACCTCGGCACGCCCGACGCCGCCGACGCGAAGGCGGTGCGGCGCTACCTCGCGGAGTTCCTGTCGGACCGCCGCGTCGTCGAGATTCCGCGACTGCTGTGGCAACCGATCCTGCGCGGCGCGGTGCTGATGACGCGACCGCGCAAGTCGGCGCACGCCTACCGACAGGTATGGCGCGAGGATGGCTCGCCGCTCGCCACGATCACCCGCGCGCAGGCGACGGCGTTGCAGGGCGCGTTCGGGCCGGACGTGGTGGTCGACTGGGCGATGCGCTACGGCCGGCCAGCGATCGGCGATCGGCTCCAGGCGCTGAAGGATGGGGGATGCGAACGCATCCTGCTGGCGCCGCTCTATCCGCAATATTGCGCGGCGACGACCGCGACCGCCAACGACAAGGCGTTCGGCAAGCTGGCGACGATGCGCTGGCAGCCGGCGGTCCGGACGCTGCCGCCCTATCACGACCACCCGGCCTATATCGCCGCGCTGAAGGCGTCGCTGGAGGCGTCGCTCGCCGCGCTCGACTTCGTCCCCGAGCGGATCATCGCCAGCTTCCACGGAATGCCGAAGCGGACGTTGCGGCTGGGCGACCCGTATCATTGCCATTGTCAAAAGACCGCGCGCCTGTTGTCCGAGGCGATGGGTCGCGAGCTGGTCGTCGCCTTCCAGTCGCGCTTCGGCCCGGCCAAGTGGCTCGGTCCCGCGACCGACACGATGCTGGCGACGATGGCGGGGGAGGGCGTCCGCCGTGTCGCGATCTTCGCGCCGGGCTTTTCGGCCGATTGCCTGGAGACGTTGGAGGAGCTGGCGATCCGCGGGCGCGAGACGTTCATGGCCGCAGGCGGCGCCGACTTCGCCTATCTGCCCTGCCTCAACGACAGCGACGTCGGCGTGGAAATGCTGCGCGGCATCCTCGCGGCGGAACTTGCGGGGTGGACGCGCGCTGCCTAGCCTTGTGCGATAATAAACAAGGAGAGATGGCATGGCACGGGTAGCGATCGTCACGGGCGGCACGCGCGGGATCGGCGAGGCGATCAGCCTCGCGCTGCAGGAGATGGGGCTGACGGTGGCGGCGAACTACGCCGGCAACGACGAACGCGCCCGCGCCTTCACCGAGCGGACCGGCATCAAGGCGTACAAATGGGACGTGGCGGATTACGACGCCTGCCAGGAGGGCTGCGCGGTCGTCGCCGGCGAGCTGGGCGATGTCGACGTGGTCGTCAACAACGCCGGTATCACCCGCGACAACACCATTTTGAAACTGACGCACCAGGAATGGAAGGACGTAATCGACACTAATCTAGGCGGTTGCTTCAACATGGCCAAAGCAACCTTCCCGGGGATGCGTCAGCGCAAATGGGGGAGGATCGTCAACATCGGCTCAATCAATGGCCAGGCGGGGCAGTATGGCCAGGTCAACTACGCCGCCGCCAAGTCGGGCATCCACGGTTTCACCAAGGCGCTGGCGCAGGAGGGGGCGAAAGCGGGCGTCACCGTCAATGCGATCGCGCCGGGCTATATCGACACCGACATGGTCGCGGCCGTGCCGGGCGACGTGCTGGAAAAGATCGTCGCGCGCATCCCGGTCGGGCGACTGGGACAGGCCAGCGAGATCGCGCGGGGGGTGGCGTTCCTGTGCTCGGAGGAGGGTGGATTCGTCACCGGGTCGACGCTGAGCATCAACGGCGGGCAGCATATGTACTGACGGGCGCAGGCGCGGCCACGCCCGCGCCGGTGCGCCCGCGGCGCAGCGCCCGGCAC
>CAXTRJ010000331.1:0-2549 GCA_964246585.1 uncultured Sphingomonas sp.
GAGGTCGAGCGCGGCCAGGTGCTGTGCAAGCCCGGCTCGATCAAGCCGCACACCGACTTCTCGTCGGAAGTGTACGTGCTGTCGAAGGACGAGGGTGGCCGTCACAAGCCGTTCTTCTCCAACTACTCGCCGCAGTTCTACTTCCGCACCACCGACGTCACCGGTGTGGTCCAGCTGCCCGAGGGCACCGAGATGGTCATGCCCGGCGACAACGTCGCGCTCGGCATCAAGCTGATCGCGCCGATCGCGATGGACGTCGGCCAGCGCTTCACGATCCGCGAAGGCGGCCGGACCGTCGGTTCGGGGATTGTCAGCGGCATCACGAAGTAATATAGACATAAGTCTTGAAGCGGCCGGTCCCGGGCAACCGGGGCCGGCCGTTGCCTTTTAGTGTAGGGTGTCGTCGCCGAGGCGAGGGCGCTAAACCAGTTTGAGTTCGTTTCGGCCTTTAGTCGTCATCCAGCGAAGCTGGGTTTCCCGGTCACGGCGAGATGCCAGCCTGCGCTGGCATGACGGATTGAGAGCCTCGCTCTTTCGCATCGGTAGGGTTTCATGGACAACAATATCCGCATTCGCCTGAAGGCGTTCGACCACCGCGTGCTCGACCAGGCGGCCGGCGACATCGCCGACACCGCGCGTCGCACCGGCGCGCTGATCCGTGGGCCCATCCCGCTGCCGACCCACATCGACAAGTTCACCGTCAACCGTGGCCCGCACATCGACAAGAAGTCGCGCGAGCAGTTCGAGACGCGGACCTACAAGCGGCTGCTCGACATCGTGCAGCCGACGCCGCAGACGGTCGACGCGCTGATGAAGCTCGACTTGGCCGCGGGCGTTGACGTCGAGATCAAGCTCGCCTAAGGACGCGGCTCGCGGTCGACCTGATGGTCCCGTGAGCAACGACATTTGAGATACCGCTGGCCGCTTCGTCGGCCAGGACAGCGTCTCCCGTCACGCCTCTTCGGGGGTGACCAGCCCGGGACGGGGGCCGCTTCGCATTTCCGGGCTGACACGCACTTTCGGATTTCCCGTCCGTGCCTCTGTGAGGAGTTAGGTCATGCGCACTGGCGTGATCGCGAAGAAGATGGGGATGACCCGCCTGTTCCAGGACGATGGTCGGCACGTGCCGGTCACCGTGCTGCAGCTCGAAGGCCTGCAGGTCGTCTCCCGCCGCGAAACCGATACCGACGGCTACACCGCCGTCCAGCTTGGCGCAGGAACCGCCAAGGCCAAGAACATCAGCAAGCCGCAGCGCGGCCACTTCGGCAAGGCCGAGGTCGAGCCCAAGGCGATCCTGGCCGAGTTCCGCGTCGCCGAGGATGGTCTCCTCGATGTCGGCGCCGAGATCGGCGCGGACCATTTCGTCGCCGGCCAGATGGTCGACATCCAGGGCCGCACGCAAGGCAAGGGTTTCGCCGGCGGCATGAAGCGCTGGAACTTCGGCGGTCTGCGCGCGACGCACGGCGTGTCGGTGTCGCACCGCTCGCTCGGCTCGACCGGCCAGCGCCAGGATCCGGGCAAGGTCTTCAAGAACAAGAAGATGGCCGGGCACATGGGCGACAAGTATCGCACCCAGCAGAACCTGGAGGTCGTCTCGACCGACGTCGAGCGTGGGCTGATCTTCGTCAAGGGCTCGGTGCCCGGGTCGAAGGGCGGCTGGCTGTTCGTCAAGGATTCGGTCAAGATCGCCCGTCCCGCCGAGGCGCCGTACCCCGCCGGGCTGCGTAGCCGCGATGTTGTCGAGGAGTCGGTCGTCGCTTCCGTCGAGGACGGCGCGGTCCATGACATGACGCCGCTGCCGAGCGCCGAAGAGGTCGCGGCCGGCGTCGCCGCCGCCGATGCCGCCGGCGCGGGCGAGGTCGATCCGGGCAGCGTTCCGGCGGCCGACAACGGTCCCACCACCGGCCAGGAGGGCTGATCATGCAGATTAAGGTTCAGTCCTTTACCGGCAACGACGTCGCGGACATCGAGCTCAACGACGAGGTCTTCGGCCTCGATCCGCGCGCCGATATCCTGCACCGCGTTGTCACCTGGCAGCTCGAGAAGCGCCGCGCCACCGCGCGCGGCACCCGCGAACGCGCTGACGTGGCGCGCACCGGCAAGAAGTTCGGTCGCCAGAAGGGCGGCGGCACGGCGCGTCACGGCGATCGCCGCGCGCCCGTCTTCATCGGCGGTGGCAAGGCGCATGGCGCCCGCGTCCGCGACTTCAACCCGTCGCTGAACAAGAAGGTTCGCGCGCTGGGGCTGAAGATGGCGCTGTCGAGCCACGCCAAGGCGGGTTCGCTGGTCGTCATGGACAGTCTGGCGGTCGAGGGCGGCAAGACCAAGACGCTGAAGGGCGACCTGGCCAAGCTGGGCTTTGGCAAACGCGCGCTGGTCATCGACGGCGACTTGGTCGACACGAGCTTCGCGTTCGCCGCGGGTAATCTGCACGAGGTCGACATCCTTCCCGCCGTCGGCGCCAACGTCTACGACATCATCAAGGCAGACACGCTGGTGCTGACGCGCGCCGCGGTCGAGAAGCTGGAGGCGCGCTTCAATGGCTAAGC
>CAXTRJ010000332.1:0-2543 GCA_964246585.1 uncultured Sphingomonas sp.
ATGGCGTCCAGCGCGCGCCAGTTGGCGACCAGCACCCCGGCGTCGAGGCGGAGGCGGGCGGCGGCGCTCACCGGACGCTCGTCGGGGATCGCTCGGGCTCGCGCAGGCCTAACAGCGTGACGACCAGCGCCATCGCCACCACCGCCATGGTGTACCACAAGCCGGCATAGGGATCGCCGGTGCGGGCAACGATGTACTGGCTGATGAACGGCAGGAAGCCGCCGAAATAGCCGGTGCCGAGGTGGTAGGGGATCGACAAGGAGCTGTAGCGGATCGCTGGCGGGAACATCTCCGACAGCAAGGCGGCGACGGGGCCGTAGGTGATGCCGGACAGCGCGCCGAGTGCCAGGATCGCCAGGAGGATCACGACGATGTTGCCCGGTGACGGCCGCACCGGCGCCAGGTCGTAGCCGGCCCTCGCCAAGGCGGCGTCCAGGCCGGCGGGGGAGCGGTCGGCGATGGGGAGCCCGCCGATCCTGACCGACACCGCCGGGGTCCTGAGCGCGGTATAGGCCACGCCGCGCCGGGAGAAATGGTCGAGCAGCCGGCCGCACGGGTCCACCTGAATCGCGGAGAAGGGGCTATAGTCGCAGGCGGGGCCGGTGACGATCACCGGCGCGGCGCGGGCGGCGCGGGCGAGACCCGGGTTGGCGGCACCGCCGATCGTCCAGAAGATCGGGAACAGGAGTATGAGCGTCAGGAAATAGCCGATCACGATCGGCGGCTTGCGGCCGACCCGGTCGGACAGGCGACCGAACAGGACGAACCAGCCGAGCCCCATCAGCGCGCCGGCGCCGACGATGAGCTGCGCCGTGGTCTCCTCGACGCGCATCGTCGTCTGGAGAAAGGACAGCACGGTGAACATGGCGGTGTACCAGATGACGGTCAGGCCGGCGGCGATGCCGAACAGCGCGACGATCATGCGGCGGACGTTGCCGGGATAGGTGAAGCTTTCCTTCAGCGGGTTGCGCGCGGTCTCGCCGGCGGCGCGCATCGCCGCGAAGACGGGGCTTTCCGACAGCTTGACCCGCATCCACAGCGAGATGGCGAGGAGCAGGATCGAGAACAGGAACGGGATGCGCCAACCCCAGCCCTCCCAGATGGCGGTCGGCAGGGCGAACTTGCAGGCGAGGACGACGACGAGGCTGAGGATGAAGCCGCCGACGACGCCGGCCTGGATGAAGCTGGTATAGAAGCCCGATTTGCCCGGGGGCGAATGCTCGGCGACGTAGATCGCCGCGCCGCCATATTCGCCGCCCAGCGCCAGCCCCTGCGCGATGCGGAGCAGGATGACGAGCGCGGGCGCGGCGAAGCCGATCGCGGCGTAGCTCGGGATCAGGCCGACCCCCGCCGTCGCGACCCCCATCAGCGTGATTGTGACGAGAAAGGTGTATTTGCGCCCCAGCCGGTCACCCAGATAACCGAACAGCACCGCGCCCAAGGGCCGGAAACCGAAGCCGACGGCGAAGCCGGCCCAGGCGAGGAGCGTCTGGACGACCTCGTTCCCCGCCGGGAAGAAGGTCCGGCCGATGATCCCGGACGCCGCCAGCGTGCCGTAGATGAAGAAGTCGTACCATTCGAACACGGTGCCGAGCGACGACGCGGTGATGACGAGGCGGATGTCCTTGGGGCTGGGCGCGGTGGCCTCTACGTCGTCAGTGATCGTCGTCATCCCCGCCCTTCCCCGTTCTCTCCCGGCTTAGCGCGGCGGGAGAACGGGGCCAAGCGGGCTATGGCGACGGGAAGAAACCGCCGGGCGTGTAGGCCGAGCGCGTCGTCCAGCCGGCGGCGAGGGTAGCCAGCGCGGTCGGTTCGACCGGGTCGGGCGTGGCGCTGGCGTCGGTCAGCGCCGCCTGGCGGGCCGCCTGGTCCTCCAGTCGCGCCTGCTCCGCCTCCTTCAGCGCGGTCGCGGTCCGGTCGGCCACCTGCGTGACGGTCGCGACCCAGCGGTCGCGCTCGATCATGCCGGCGGCGCGCTGGGTCGCGAGGTCGGCGTTGATCGCGTAGAACAGCGTGGCCAGTTCGGTCCCGGACAGTTCGCGCTTATAGTCGGCGTCGATGCCGTAGGTGCCCTGTTCCCAGCCGTGGAAGTCGTCGGGCGGCGGAAAGCTGGTGCGCCACGCGCCGTCGGATTCCTCATCGCGCCAGACGGGCGGGGCGGGCCGGTCCTCGTCGTCGCCGTCCTTGTCGTCGTCATCGGCGGTGCCGAGGCCGCCGTAGAGCGGAACTGGACGCGGTTCCGGGCAAAGTTGAGGAAGTTGAGCCGCCTGCGTCGTTTGCGGGACAAGCGCGGAGCCAGGCGCGAGGGGCGCGTCGGCGCTGTCCTCCTCCTCGACGACGGGTTCGGCGACCGTGGGCGGCGGCGCTTCCGGCTCCGACGCGACGCGGATCAAGCCGGCGACGTCGGCGCGGGCCCATTGTTCGGCGGTCCAGCCGGCGCGGACGGCTGGGTCGAGGTCGTCCGTGTCGACCTCCTCGGCCAAGCCGGCGGCGGCGCGGAGGTAGCGGTCGGCTCGGGCGAGACGGTCGCGCGGCGTGGCAGC
>CAXTRJ010000333.1:0-2536 GCA_964246585.1 uncultured Sphingomonas sp.
GACGAGAGACACCCCTGTGGGCCAAATCCGGCCCGCCGCTACGCGGTCGCCCGGATCACGACCATCGCCAGTACGGGTCCGGACCCTAAGCCACCCGCTCCCTCCGCCGGAGCAGCACCCCCGCCCGCCAATAGTGGAACAGCGCCCAGGGCGTCACCGCCGCGAAGCTCAGCATCGCGTAGCGGAGCGACTCCTCGCCGTACGTCGGCTTTAGCAGGTCACTGATCACCCCGATCAACGTCGGCCCGAGCCCCAGCCCGATCAGGTTGATGACGAGCAGCGTCACCGCCGCCCACAGCGCCCGCATCCGGAGCGGGGCCAGCCCCTGGATCAACGCGAAGGTCGGCCCGAGATAGCTGTTCACCAGCAGCAGCGACGCGAAATAGGCGACCAGCGCGGTGGTCTGGTCCGCCACGAAATAGAACAGGAACGACAACGGCAACCCGACCGACTTCATCGCCAGCACCAGCCAGCTCTGCGCGTAGAGCCCGTATCGCTTGGCCGCCTTGTTCGCCAGCCAGCCGCCGATCAGCGCGGAGGCGGTGCCGCACACCGCCCCGATCGGCGCGACGAAACGCGAGATGTCGGTCAGGCTGAAGCCGAGCGACCGGATCAGGAAACTTGGCCCGAACGAGGTATGGCCGTACCCGATCAACGAGGTGATCGTCACGCCCATGACGAGGTGGAACGCGGCGCGATCGGCCAGCATCGCGCGAAAGCCGTCGGACAGCGGCGGCATCGCGCTTTTGCTCTGCGCCTCGGTCATCTGCCGCGCGTCCGACAATCCGCGCCGCGGCTCGACGACGAACAGCTTCAACACCACCGCCAGCGCGATGCCGGGCAACCCCACCGCCATGATGGCGATGCGCCAGCCATAGCGCGCCGCCAACTCGCCACCGATGATGGCGCCGCCCGCCGCGCCCAGCACGACGCCGAGCGAATACACCCCCATCGCCCCGGCGCGCTTTTCCGGCGGGTAGAGGTCGGCGATGATCGAGTGGCTCGGCGGACTCGACCCCGCCTCGCCGACGCCGACGCCGATGCGCGCCAGCAGCAGTTGCGCGAAGTTCTGCGCCAGCCCGCACACCGCCGTCATGAAGCTCCACAGCGCCAGCGCGATCGCGATGATATTGACCCGATTACCCCGGTCGGCCAGCCGCGCGACCGGGATGCCGAGCGTCGCGTAGAAGATGGCGAAGGCGAATCCGGCGAGCAGCCCCAGCTGCGTGTCCGACAGGCCCAGGTCGGCGCGGATCAGCTCCTGCAGGATCGCCAGGATCTGCCGGTCCATGTAGCTGAAGAAATAGGCGATGGTCAGCAGCCCCAGCGTCAGCCCGCGACGCTTGGTGGCCCGCGCGTCGGCCGTGATCCGGGCGGCGTCTTGGGCGGCGGCGGCGGCGGGGGTCATCGGCTGTGCGCCCAATCGGAGAAACGAAAACCGCCGCCCGGATACACCGGACGGCGGCGTTGTGGAACATCGGGACACCGTTCAGAACCTACGGCCGAGACCAAACCTTGCGGTGAAGCCCAGCGGCGACGAAGCCCCGGCGGGCGCTCCCGGGTTGGCCCGAAGATCGCCGCCCCGCGCTGGTCGGCATAGCGAAGCAGGTTCTTGATCAGGTCGACCACCAAGGGCGATGCCCGCCACGCCGACTCCTCGCCTGAGGTCGCGTCGACCGGCGCCGCCGACTCCTCGCGTCCTAGCCGGCGACGACCTGCGGGAGGTGGCAGACCCGACCCACGCCACCGCCGGCGCGGCGGCCCGATCGCAAGGACGGAGAACGCACGCGCCGACGGGGAACCGCTGGTCGGCCATCTCTCTCCCATCGGTCGAGACGCTGACGGCCACGTACCGAATACTCGAATGACAGTAATAAGTCCGTGCCGTCAAGCGCTACCGTCACCTACGATCGCTTCAAATCGAGAATGTGACGGGAAAGCGAGCCTACGCCTTACCGCACAGGCGAAAAGCCTGCTTTATGGAACGACGCCGGCCCGCCGAGCGAGCCGGGCGGCGGTCAATAGCCGTTGAGCCGGGCGAAGCGGTCGCGGTGATAGGCGGCGTTGCCCCACATCGTCTCCAGCACGGCGGCGCGCTTCATGTAGAAGCCGGCGTCGTGCTCGTCGGTCATGCCGATGCCGCCGTGGAGCTGGATCATCTCGCGGCTGACCAGCTTCAGCGTATCGCTCGCCAGCGCCTTCGCCAGGCTCACCGCCTGGTCGAGTCCGACCGCCCCACGTCGATCGCCTCCAGCGCGCCCTCGACCGCCGACCGCATCAGCTCGAGTTCGGTGAACATCCGCGCCATGCGGTGCTGCAGCGCCTGGAATGTCGACAGCTGCTGGCCGAACTGGACGCGCGTCTTCAGGAAATCGTTGGTCGCGGCGAACGCCTGCTCGGCCATGCCCAGCATCTCGGCGGCGAGCACCGCCGTCGCGCGGTCGACCACCGCCGTCGTCAGCTCGGGCCCGCCCAGCCGCGTCGCCGGCGCGCCCTCGAACGCCTCGGACACGAACACCTGGCGCGCGGCCAGCCG
>CAXTRJ010000334.1:0-2534 GCA_964246585.1 uncultured Sphingomonas sp.
TGGTGCTGACGCGCGCCGCGGTCGAGAAGCTGGAGGCGCGCTTCAATGGCTAAGCCGCAAAAGGCGGTCGATAACCGCCATTACGACGTGATCGTCGCGCCGCACATTACCGAAAAGGCGACGATGCTGTCCGAGCACAACGCCGTCGTGTTCCGCGTGGCGAACTCGGCCAGCAAGCCCGAGATCAAGGCCGCGGTCGAGGCGCTGTTCGACGTGAAGGTGACAGGCGTCAACACGCTGGTCCAGAAGGGCAAGACCAAGAAGTGGAAGGGCACGAACTATTCGCGCTCCGACACGAAAAAGGCGATCGTCACGCTGGCGGACGGTCAGTCGATCGACGTGACGACGGGGATCTGAGATGGCACTCAAGCATCATAATCCGACCTCGCCGTCGCGGCGCGGCCTCATCCTCGTCGACAAATCGGCGTTGTGGAAGGGCAAGCCGGTCAAGGCGCTGACCGAGGGTAAGCGCAAGTCGGGCGGGCGTAACAACAAGGGCCATGTGACCAGCCGCGGGATCGCCGGCGGTCACAAGCAGCGTTACCGCTATATCGATTTCACCCGCCGCAAGTGGGACGTCGAGGGCACGGTCGAGCGGCTGGAGTACGACCCCAACCGCACCGCGTTCATCGCGCTGGTGAAGTATGCCGACGAGGAGCTGGCCTACATCATCGCGCCGCAGCGGCTGGCGGTCGGCGATAAGGTCGTGGCTGGCAAGCGCACCGACGTGAAGCCCGGCAACGCCATGGAACTCGGCTCGATGCCGGTCGGCACCATCGTCCATAATGTGGAGATGAAGCCGATGAAGGGTGGCCAGATCGCCCGTTCGGCCGGCACCTATGTCCAGGTCGTCGGTCGCGATCGCGGCATGGTCATCGTCCGCCTGAACTCGGGCGAGCAGCGCTACATTCACGGCGAGTGCATGGCGACGGTGGGCGCGGTGTCGAACCCCGACAACCAGAACCAGAACCTAGGCAAGGCCGGGCGCAGCCGCTGGATGGGCAAGCGTCCGCTGACCCGCGGTGTCGCCAAGAACCCGGTCGACCATCCGCACGGCGGTGGCGAAGGCCGAACCTCGGGTGGCCGTCATCCGGTGACGCCATGGGGCAAGCCGACCAAGGGTGCGCGCACCCGTCACAACAAATCGACCGACAAGATGATCATCCGGTCGCGTCATTCGACGAAGAGGAAGGGCTAACATGGCTCGTTCAGTCTGGAAGGGCCCGTTCGTCGAACTGAGCCTGCTGAAAAAGGCCGAAACGGCGCAGGACACCAACGCTCGCGCGCCGATCAAGACCTGGTCGCGGCGTTCGACGATCCTGCCGCAGTTCGTCGGGCTCACGTTCAACGTCTATAACGGCCGCAAGTTCGTGCCGGTGTCGGTCAACGAGGACATGGTGGGCATGAAGCTCGGCGAGTTCGCGCCGACCCGCTACTTCCCCGGCCACGCCGCCGACAAGAAGGGCAAGCGCTGATGTCGAAGCCTAAGTCCCCCCGCCGCGTCGGCGAGAAGGAAGCCCTTTCGGTCGGTACGCAGATCCGCGGTTCGGCGCAGAAGCTGGGCCTGGTCGCCGCGCTGATCCGTAACAAGTCGGCGAGCGACGCGATGAACATCCTGGCGTTCTCGACCAAGGGCATGGCGATCGACGCGCGCAAGGTGCTGGCGTCGGCCATCGCCAATGCGGAGAACAATCACAATCTCGACGTCGACGCGCTGGTCGTGTCGGAGGCGAGCGTGGGCAAGTCGATCGTGATGAAGCGGTTCGCCACGCGCGGCCGCGGCAAGTCGACGCGCATCCTGAAGCCGTTCAGCCGGTTGCGCATCGTCGTCCGCGAGCAGGAAGAAGCATAATGGGTCAGAAGAGCAATCCGATCGGGCTTCGCCTCCAGATCAACCGGACCTGGGACAGCCGCTGGTACGCCGAGGGCGCCGATTACGGTCGCCTGCTGCTGGAGGATCTCAAGATCCGCCAGTTCATCATGAAGTCGCTGCCCCAGGCGGCGATCTCCAAGGTGGTGATCGAGCGCCCGGCCAAGCTGGCCCGCATCTCGATCTTCGCGGCGCGCCCGGGTGTCATCATCGGCAAGAAGGGCGCCGACATCGAGAAGCTGCGGACGACGATCGGCAAGATGACCGCGTCGACCGTGTCGCTGAACATCGTCGAGATCAGGAAGCCCGAGGTCGACGCGCGGCTCGTGGCGCAGGGCATCGCCGACCAGCTGGAGCGCCGTATCGCGTTTCGCCGGGCGATGAAGCGCGCGGTGCAATCGGCCATGCGGCTGGGTGCCGAGGGCATCCGGATCAACTGCGGCGGCCGCCTCGGCGGGGCCGAGATCGCGCGGGCGGAATGGTATCGCGAGGGCCGGGTGCCGCTGCACACGCTACGCGCCAACATCGACCATGCCGAGGCCGAGGCGCATACCGCCTACGGCGTCTGCGGCGTTAAGGTTTGGATCTTCAAGGGCGAGATCCTGGGTCACGACCCGATGGCGACCGACCGGCTGATGATGGAGGCCCAGACCTCCGGCGTGCG
>CAXTRJ010000335.1:0-2511 GCA_964246585.1 uncultured Sphingomonas sp.
ACGCGCCCCAACGGTTCACGTCAAACCCGCACCACCAATTACCGGGACCAAACACTTGGGAGGCTGTGATGGCGCGGTTATTCTGGCTGTCGGACGAGGCATGGGCGAAGATTGATCCGCACCTGCCGCATGGGAACGCGGGCAAGCCGAGGGTGGACGACCGGCGCGTGCTGTCGGGCATCCTACATGTGCTGAAGGTCGGGTGCCGGTGGCGCGATGTGCCGCCCGAGTACGGGCCTGCCACCACGGTTTACAACCGGTACAATCGCTGGTCGCAGCGCGGCATTTGGCAACGCCTGTTCGAGCGGTTGGCGGCGGCGGGTGAGACGCCGTCCGAGCTCATGCTGGATAGCACGCATGTGAAAGCGCACCGCTCGGCGGCGGGCGCAAAAGGGGGGAGTGGGCGCAAGCGGTTGGCGTCTCGCGGGGCGGTCGCACGTCCAAAATCCATTGTCTGGCCGATACTTGCGGCCGACCGGTCGCCCTCGGCCTGACACCGGGCAACGTCGCCGACATCAACATGGCGGTGCCGCTGCTTGAAGCGGTCGCCCGGTCCAGGCGCGTCATCGCGGACAAGGCCTACGACGCAGACCGGCTGCGGCGCTGGCTGGCCGAGCGGCGGATCACCGCCGTGATCCCGTCCACCGCGACCCGCACCACTCCGTACCCGCTGAACCGCCGTGCGTACCGCCGCCGCAACCAAATAGAGCGGCTCTTCTGCCGCCTGAAGAACTGGCGACGGATCGCCACCAGATACGACCGGCTCGCCCGCAACTACCTCGCCGGGCTCGCTCGCTGCCGTTGTGACCGAGTAGGCTAAATGAGTCCCCTACCTCGGGTCCAGACCCATAACTGGCGATGGTCGTCCGGCCCGCCGTTACGCGGTCGCCCGGAGAGCCCCGCTGGCTACGTCGCTCGCTTGCGCGTAGCTTCAGCTACGCGTCCGCGCCGCGCTCCTTGCCAGCGGGGCTCTCCGGGCGATCACGACCATCGCCAGTTATGGGTCTGGACCCTAGGGCACCATCACGCGGATGATCCCGGCCGCGATGCGCGCGGTGACCGGCGTTCGCGCCAGGATCTCGCCGTCGATCGAGATCGGCAGCCGCGGTTCCGTGTCGACCCGGATGGCGCGGCCGCGAAAGTTGGTCGTGTTGTCGTTGCGCGATCGGAGTCGCAACAGGCTGGCACCCCAGTTCTGCACCAGGCGGCGCTTGACGTGGCCGGTCACCGCCTGGACGACGATCTCGCCGCTGTCGACCGACGCCTCGTCGACCAGCTCGGTGCCGCCGTGATACGGCCCGTTCGAGATGCGGACCTCGACCACGCGCAACCGTTGTTGATCGGCGCCTTCGCCGACGATTAGGGTGAACGGGCGAAACTTGGCGAACTGCCACGCCGCCCAGCCAAGATAGCCGAGCCGGCCGAGATATTTCTTCAGGTTGTGCGGCACGGTCTCGGCGACCTTGGGGCTTATCCCCAGGGCGGCGCAGTTGGCGAAATAATCGTCGTCGATCATCCCCAGGTCAATTCGCCGCGGCACCCCGTCGCGGATCACGCCGACCGCGCCCGGCAAGTCGAGCGGGATCCCTAGCGTCCGGCAGAAGCTGTTGGCGGTGCCGAGCGGCAACACGGCCAATATCGTGTTGGTGCCGACGAGGTGGTCGACCAGCCCGCTGATCGTGCCGTCGCCACCGCCCAGGATAAGCAGGTCGGGCTTCTTCGCCAGCGCCGCGCGGACGACGTCGTCCAGCGTCGCGGGATCGTGCACCGGATGCGAGTCGACGGTGTAGGGCAGGCCGCTGAGCAACTGGCACGCCTGCTCGAACATTTTCTGCCCGCGACGCGACTGGGCGTTGACGATCATCGCCGCTGACTTGATCTCGGCCATCCGTCCCTGTCCTCATGTCGCTGGTCGTTCACCTACGACCCTTGCACCCGAACCCGCCTTACCGCAAAGCCGCGCGATGTCCGCCGCCTATCCCGCGCTTCGCCTTCGTCGGACGCGCAGCCGCGAATGGAGCCGCCGGCTCAATGCTGAAACGGTGCTGACCCCGGCGGACCTGCTGTGGCCGTTGTTCATCGCCGAAGGGCAGGCAGTCGAGGAGCCGATCGCCAGCCTGCCCGGGGTGTCGCGCTGGTCGGTCGACCGCATCGTCGACCGCGCGCGCGAGGCACGCGACCTCGGCATCCCGTGCATCGCCTTGTTCCCCAACACGCCCGGGCATTTGAGGAGCGATGACGGCGCGGAGGCGCTCAACCCCGACAACCTGATGTGCCGCGCGGTCCGGGCGGTGAAGGACGCGGTGCCCGAGGTCGGCATCCTTACCGACGTGGCGCTCGACCCGTACACCAGCCATGGCCACGATGGGCTGATCGACGCGACCGGCTATGTCCGGAACGACGCGACCGCCGCCGTGCTGGTGGCGCAGGCGATCAACCAGGCCCGGGCCGGCGCCGACATCATCGCGCCGTCGGACATGATGGACGGCCGCGTCGGCCTGATCCGCTCGG
>CAXTRJ010000336.1:0-2489 GCA_964246585.1 uncultured Sphingomonas sp.
GCTTGAACAAGGCGGCCTCCCACATGCGATGCGGCCACCCGCCGGCCGGGCGGCGCAGACGCTGGCCAGGTGGATGTCGGGGCGCGTCGTGCCGATCGCCGCCAGCATCCGGTCAAACAGTTTGCCGGGCGCGCCGCTCATCAGCCGTCCGCCGGTCGCGTCGTCGCGCTCGGGGCAGTCGACCATGACCATCAGCCTGGCGTCGAGCGGTCCCTCGGCGGCGAGCATCGCGCCTGGCCAGCGCACCTCCATCGCCTCCTCGCCCGTGCGCCAGGCAAGGAACGCGGCCAGCGTGTCGGGGAGCGCCGCCACTTCCGCGACGCGCGCCGCCGGCTGGACGACGAGATCAGCGGGGGTGGCGACGACAGGCGCAGCCAGCCAGTCGCGCGGGGCGTCCTCGACCAGCGTGTCGACACCCGCGTCGCGCCACCACTCCAGCGCGCTCGCGACCGCCGCCGGCCAGTCGTAATTCTGATCCGCCCCCATTACTTACACGCTTGCGCGATTGCCCCGGTTGGTCAATTCGCTTTTCCGGTATGGTGGATGGAACGGTTCCCGCGCGCGCCCGGATGCGCCGGTCAGGAGTTTGGGAATGAGCGAGCGCGAGTCGATGCCCTATGACGTCGTTATCGTCGGCGCCGGCCCCGCCGGGCTGTCGGCCGCGATCCGTCTGAAACAGCTCGCCGCCGACAAGGGCTCCGAGCTCGCCGTTTGCGTGTTGGAAAAGGGTTCGGAGGTCGGCGCGCATATCCTATCCGGGGCGGTGATCGACCCGACCGGGCTCGACAAGCTCATCCCCGACTGGCGCGACACCGACTGCCCGCTGGCCGAGACGCCGGTGACCGAAAACTATCACTGGGTCCTGACGAAGAACAAGAAGTTCAACCTGCCGCACCTGTGGACGCCGCCCTTCCTTCACAACAAGGGCACCTACACCTGCTCGCTCGGCAATCTGTGCCGCTGGCTGGCGGGTCGCGCCGAGGAACTGGGGGTCGAGATCTTCCCCGGCTTCGCCGCCGCCGAGGTGCTGTTCAACGACGACGGCTCGGTCAAGGGCGTGGCCACCGGCGACATGGGCGTCGCGCGCGACGGCACGCGCAAGCCGGACTATACGCCGGGGCTGGAGATCCACGCCAAATACGTCTTCCTGGCGGAAGGGGTGCGCGGTCACCTGACCAAGGAGATCATCCGCACCTTCGACCTCGCCGCCAACGCTCAGCCGCAGGTCTACGGCATCGGCATCAAGGAATTATGGGACGTCGTGCCCGAGCAGCACCACCAGGGCCGCGTCGTCCACACGCAGGGATTTCCGCTCAGCGAGACGCAGGGGTCGAATGGCGGCGGCTGGATCTATCACCAGGCGAGTGGCCAGGTGTCGATCGGGTTCGTCACCTGGCTCGGCTACACCAACCCCTATTTGTCGCCGTTCCATGAAATGCAGAAGTGGAAGACGCATCCGGCCGTCGCCGCGCTGCTGAAGGGCGGCAAGCGCGTCAGCTACGGCGCCCGCGCGATCAACGATGGCGGGTTGCAGTCGATCCCCAAGCTGGTCTTCCCCGGCGGCGCGCTGATCGGCTGTTCGGCGGGTTTCCTCAACGTGCCGCGGATCAAGGGCACCCACGGCGCGATGCTGACCGCGATGATGGCCGCCGAGGCCGCGTTCGACGCGATCGGGCAGGGGCGCGAGCATGACGAACTCGCCGTCTATCCCGAGGCGTTCGACCGCTCGGAGCTGAAGGAGGAGCTGTCGATCGTTCGCAACGTCGTGCCGATCGTCAAGAAGTTCGGCGACCTGCTCGGCTCCGGTCTGTCGGGCATCACCATGTGGCTCGAACATTTCGGGCTAAAGATGCCGTTCACGATGAAGCACCACTTCGATCACGAAAGCCTGTGGCGCAAGGATTTGGTCAAGCCGCCCGTATATCCCAAGCCCGACGGCGTACTGACCTTCGACCGGCTGTCGTCGGTGTTCCTGTCGAATACCAATCACGAGGAGGACCAACCGGTCCACCTGACATTGCGCGATCCCGACATCCCGATCACCTACGACCTGCCGATGTACGACGAACCGGCGCAGCGTTACTGTCCGGCCGGCGTTTACGAGATCGTCGGCGAGGAAACGGGCGATCCCAAGTTCGTCATCAACGCCCAGAACTGCGTTCACTGCAAGACTTGCGACATCAAGGATCCGCTCCAGAACATCAACTGGGTGGTGCCCGAGGGCGGCGGGGGACCGAACTATCCCAATATGTAAGCGCCTATCGCTCGCCCTGGCCGTCGGCATCGCCGCGCCGGCGACGGCGGCGACCGACGACCTCGCCGCCTATCTGCGCGCGCGCGCGACCGAGGGCTGGCCGACGGCGGTGGGCGACTATGGCCGCGCGCTGGCTGGCGCGCCCGATAACCCGGTGGTGGCCATCCGCGCCTATCGCGAGGCGCTGGCGGCGGGCGACGACGCGCTCGCCGACCGCGCGGCGGCGGTGCTGGAG
>CAXTRJ010000337.1:0-2472 GCA_964246585.1 uncultured Sphingomonas sp.
GGCCTGGAACGGTGGCGCGGCCGCCTCGCTCAACCCGGCCAGCGCCGCCGTCCCGTTCGAGTCGCAACTGGCCGACGTGCGCGCCGGACGGCTGACCGGCGTGTTCAACGGCAACGGCACGGAAATGGCGCGGCGGATGCAGCGGGTGGCGATGCGCGAGGCGCGGCTGCCGATCCCGCTGATCTTCGCCGCCGATGTGATCCACGGCTACCGCACGATCTTCCCCATGCCGCTGGCCGAAGCGGGCAGCTTCGAACCCGCGCTGGCCGAACGGACCGCGCGGGTCGCGGCGGTCGAGGCGGCGGCGGCGGGGATCGACTGGACCTTCGCGCCGATGGTCGACATCGCCCGCGACCAGCGCTGGGGCCGCGGCATCGAGGGCGCGGGCGAGGACGTGCTGCTCGGCCGGCGGATGGCGGAGGCGCGGGTGCGCGGCTTCCAGGGCCGGCGCGGGCTCGCCGCCGACGACGCGGTGATGGCCTGCGCTAAGCATTTCGCCGCCTATGGCGCGGCGGAGGCCGGGCTCGACTACAACACCGTCGACGTGTCTGAGCGGACACTGCGCGAGACGTACTTCCCGCCGTTCCAGGCGGCGTTCGACGCCGGCGCGCTGTCGGCGATGGCGTCGTTCAACGAGCTGTCGGGCGTCCCCGCCACGGCCAACCCCTGGTTGCTCGACACCGTGCTGCGCCGGGAATGGGGTTTCGACGGGCTTGTCGTGTCCGATTACACCGGCGACGAGGAGCTGATCGCGCACGGTTTCGCCGCCGACGCGCGCGAGGCGACGAAGCTGGCCTTCATGGCCGGGGTCGACATGAGCATGCAGTCGGCCTTCTACATCAAGCATTTGCCCGACCTCGTCGCCAAGGGAGAGGTGCCGACCGCGCGGCTCGACCAGGCGGTCCGCCGCGTCCTGGCGGTCAAGGCGCGGCTCGGGTTGTTCGACGACCCGTTCCGCCGCATCGATCCCCGACGCGAGAAGGCGCGGATGCGGACGAGCGCCCACCTGCGGCTGGCGCGCGAGGCCGGGCGGCGCTCGATCGTCATGCTGAAGAACGACGGCGAGCTCCTGCCGCTGCCGCGCTCGGGCAAGCGGATCGCGCTGATCGGGCCGTTCGCGTCGGGCAAGAACGACCTGGTCGGCCCCTGGACCATCTATGGCACCGATGCCGAGTCGACCGACCTGCTGACCGGGATGCGCGCCGCGTTGGCCGACCCGGCGCTGATCACCGCCACCGCCGGATCGGGAACCGAGCAGCCGCTGGCCGGGGGGATCGCGGCGGCGGTGGCGGCGGCGAACGCGGCCGACGTCGTCGTCCTCGCCATCGGCGAGCCGCAGCTTATGTCGGGCGAGGCGCAGTCGCGCATGGAGATCACCGTGCCGCCGGCGCAGATGGCGCTGGCCGAGGCGGTGGCGGCGACGGGCAAGCCGATCGTCGTGGTGCTGAAGCACGGCCGCGCCTTGGCGCTGGAGGGCGCGGTGCTCGCCGCGCCGGCGATCCTGGCGACCTGGTTCCTGGGGTCGGAATCGGGCCCGGCGACCGCCGACATCCTGTTCGGGGTCGAAGGGCCGTCGGCGCGCCTGCCGGTCAGCTTCCCGCAATCGACCGGGCAGCAGCCTTATCACTACGCGCACAAAACGACCGGGCGGCCGAACCCGCCCGGGCCCCTGCTGGAGTACAAGGCGCGGTACCGCGAGGGGCCGAACGCGGCGCGCTTCGCCTTCGGGCACGGCCTGACCTATGGCCGGATCGGCTATGCCGGGCTGGCGCTGGACGACGCGCGGCTCGCCTGGGACGGCGAACTGCTGGTGCGCGCGACGGTGACCAACAGCGGCGCGCGGGCGGCGGAGGAGGTGGTCCAGCTCTACATCCAGGACGTCGCCGCCAGCATCACCCGGCCGGTGCGCCAGCTGGTCGCGTTCGAAAAGGTGCGGCTCGCGGCGGGAGCGTCGCGGGAGGTCGCCTTCACGGTGCGGCGTCGCGACCTGCTGTTCGTCGGCCTCGATCTGAAGCCGACGGTCGAGCCGGGCCTCTTTCGGCTGTGGGTCGCGCCATCGGCGGAGGCGGCGGGCGTCGCCGGGACGTTCACGCTGCTGCCGGGCTAGGCGCGCCGCCTAGCCAGTTCGGCGACGATGCGGGCGTGGACGCCGCGGGCGAGCGGGTTGGCGCGCATCGCCACGATCGACGCGGCGATCGTCAGCGCGGGGATGGCGACCAGCAGCCACCGCACCCCGGCGACGGCGGTCGGATCCTGCGTCGCGCCGGGAAGGTAGCCGATCGCCTGGTAGCCGAGCCCCATCGCCGCCGCGCCCAGACCCAGCGCCACCCGCTGGACGAATCCCGCGACGCCGAACGCGAGCGTGTCGACGCGCAAGCCCCCGTGCAGTTCGCCATATTCGACGGTGTCGGGCAGCAGCGACCAGAAGGCGAGGTTGAAGCCCGCCAGCGCCGCCTGCACCAGCGCCAGGAT
>CAXTRJ010000338.1:0-2454 GCA_964246585.1 uncultured Sphingomonas sp.
CGTCCGATCCGTGCGCGGCGAGTTCGGCATGGCGGCGGCGGGCGCGGATCACCGGCGTCGCCTTGACGAACAGCTTGGCGTGGGCGCCCGGCGCGATCACCGTGCCGATGTCGCGGCCGTCGAGCACCGCGCCGCCGGGTTGCGCGGCGAAGCGCTTCTGCCGGCTGAGCAGCGCCGAGCGGACCAGGGGATGCGCCGAGACGACCGAGGCGAGCTGGCCCACCTCGTCGTCGCGCAACGCCGGATCGGCGAGCGTCAGGTCGTCGAAGCCGCAGGCGGCGACCGCGTCGGCCTCGCGCGTCGGATCGAGCTCCAGCCGCCGGACGGTATGGGCGACCGCGCGGTAGAGCAGCCCGGTGTCGAGGTGCGGCAGGCCGTAATGCCGGGCGAGCGCGCGGGCGACCGTGCCCTTCCCACTCGCGGCGGGGCCGTCGACGGCGATGATCATGCGGGCCTCTCGGTCAGGGCGTCGAGCGTGTCGAAGAACGCCGGGTAACTTGTCGCCACCGGCGCGACGTCGTCGATCGTGAGCGGCCGCGCGCAGCCGAGCCCGGCCACCGCCATCGCCATGGCGATGCGGTGGTCGAGCAGCGAGGCGACCTGGCCGCCGCCGGGGATCGGATCGCCGCCCCCACCGACGATCGTCAGCCCGTCGTCATGCTCCTCGACCGGAACGCCGCACGCGCTCAGCGCATCCCGCATCGCCGCGATCCGGTCCGATTCCTTGACGCGCAACTCGTGTGCGCCGCGCGCCACCGTGCGGCCCTGGGCGAAGGCGGCGGCGACGAACAGCGCGGGATATTCGTCGATCATCGTGGGCGCGAGTTCGGGCGGCACTTCGATCGCCGACAGGGGAGCGTGGCGCACCCGCAGATCGGCGACCGGCTCGCCGCCGACGACGCGCGGGTTCTCCTGCGCGATGTCGGCGCCCATCATCGTCAGCGCGGCGAACAACCCGGTGCGCGTGGGGTTCATGCCGACATTGGCGACGAGCACGTCCGAGCCCGGCACGATCGACGCGGCGACAACCCAGAAGGCGGCGGACGAGGGGTCGCCGGGGACGGTGATCGACTGGGGCGCAAGCTCCGCCTCGCCGGTGATCGAGATGACGCGCGTGTTCCCGTCCATGTCGACCGACACCTCCGCGCCGAACCCCGCCAGCATCCGCTCGCTATGGTCGCGCGTCGCCACCGGCTCGATCACGCGGGTGACGCCGGGCGTGTTGAGCCCGGCGAGCAGGATCGCCGACTTGACCTGCGCCGAGGCGACCGGGAGCGTGTAGGCGATCGGCGCCGCCGGGCACATCCCGCGCACCATCAGCGGCAGGCGCCCGCCCGGGCTGGCGGTGATGTCCGCCCCCATCAGCGCCAGCGGCTCGATCACCCGCGCCATCGGCCGCTTCGACAAGGACGCGTCGCCGATGAAGGTCGCGGTGATCGGGTGCGACGCGACCAGCCCCATCAACAGCCGGGTCGATGTCCCCGAATTGCCCATGTCGAGCGCGGTTGCCGGCTGGAGGAGCCCGCCGACGCCGACGCCGTCGACGATCCAGGCGTCGCCGTCCCGTGCGATCGTCGCTCCCATCGCGCGGAGCGCCGCGGCGGTCGCCAGCACGTCCTCGCCCTCGAGCAGCCCCTCGATCCGGCTGGCGCCGACGGCGAGCGCCGACAGCATCAGCGCGCGGTGGCTGATCGATTTGTCGCCAGGCACCGCGACGGCGCCGCGAAGCCGCCCGCGCGGGCCGATCGTCATCGGTTTGGGAAGGGTGCCCGCCATGGGGGACGCGCTTTGACACCCGCCTCGTGCTATGGCAAGGCGCGCCCCACCTCGCTGGGGCTACCCGCGACACCATCTCCCGAAAGGCTAGACACGGCATGATCAAGGCCGAATGGGGCACGAAACGTACGTGCCCGAAATGCGCGACGCGTTTCTACGACCTCGAAAAAGACAATCCGGTCAGCTGCATCAATTGCGGCTATGGCTGGCAGCCCGAGCCGATCCTGAAGTCGAAGCAGCCGCTGCCGTTCGAGGCGGCCAAGGTCGACCCCAAGAAGGACGACGCCGATCTGGGCGGTCCCGACGAGGATCTGGAGGTCCCCGCCGAGGACGAGGAGCCGTCGGCCGACGACGAGGTCGATCTGGGCGGCGACGACGACCTGGGCGTCGAGGCGCCGAGCGACGAGGAAGAGCATTGATCCGATAAGGGCGGCGGGTGCGTTCCACCCGCTTGCCAAGCCGGGGCGGTCCCGCTAGGGGACCGCCTTCCGCGACGGATGGGGCCGTAGCTCAGCTGGGAGAGCGCTGCAATGGCATTGCAGAGGTCAGGGGTTCGATCCCCCTCGGCTCCACCATTCGCCTCGCGCGGTCACTCCCGCTAGTCGATCGGCGACACCGCCAGCAACTCGATCGCGTCCGCGCGGCCGTTGAAGGCGAGCGTCTCGCCGGGTTCCGCGC
>CAXTRJ010000339.1:0-2442 GCA_964246585.1 uncultured Sphingomonas sp.
GTCCTCGTCGGCGGGGGTGCCGCCGGCGTCCGACAGGAAGTCGGGGGCGACGGCGAAGAAGCCGGCGAGCGCGACGCGGCGCGCCACGTCCTCGATATGCGCGTTGAGGCCGCGGTTCTCGTGGACGATCATCACGGTGCCGATCTTGCCGCCCGGGCGTCGCGGCGCGGCGAAATAGCCGGTCAGCTGGCGGTCGCCCCCGACCACGTAGCTTCCCTTGCGGGTGACGAGGCGCGGATCGGTGGGTTCGACGATCGCGGCGGCGGCGGGCGTGGCACCGATCCCGGCGATCAACGCCTCGGCGGCGGCGAGCGAGCCGGCGAGAAGCGTCATCTGGCGCAGCAACGTACGACGGTCGCGGTGCTCGTGGGTGTAGGCGTCGTACAGCGCGATTGCGCAGTCGCGGATGGTCATGGCGGCGTCTCCTGAGTCGGCTGGGCGGCGTGACTCGATCCTAGACCGTTCAGACTGAGCTTGTCGAAGCCGTGTTCTTCTCCTCTCGAAGGCAGAACGACCCTTTGACAAGCTGAGGGCGAACGGAGACAGGCCTCAGATCGCCCGATACCACCACACGCCGTCGCTTATCTCCCTGACGGCCCTTCCCTGCATCTCCAGCCTCCTGAGGTGAGCCAGCGCCTCGCCGGTCGCCATGCCGAGGACGTCGGGACCGATCGGGCGGCGGAACAGCTGGGCGAAGCAATCGACCGCGCGGGCGGGCCGGGCGAGGTGCGCCGCCAGCGTGTCCAGCCGCTCGCGGTGCTCGGCATCCAGCGCGTCGAGGCGGGCGTGGAGACCGCGGAACGGCTCGCCGTGGCCGGGAAGGACGAGGAGGTCGCCGGGGAGCTGGCGGAAACGCGCGATCGAGGCGAGCCAATCGCCCAAGGGATCGCCGTCGGGCTCGCTGACGTGGAGCGAGACATTGGAGCTGATCCGGGGCAGCACCTGATCGCCGGCGAGGAGGATGCCGCGTTTCTCGTCGAGCAGACAGGCGTGTTCCGGGCTGTGGCCCGAGCCGACCACGACGCGCCAGTCGGTGTCGCCGATGCGCAAGGTGTCGCCATCGGCGATGCGGGTGAAGCCGAGCGGCACACGCGACACCATCCGCGCGAACCGGCGCCAGCCAAGCGCGGCGGCGTGCGCCACCTGCGCGTCGTTCCACCCGGCGGCGCGCCAGAAGGCGAGCATCGCGGCCGGCACCGCGTCGCGCAGGTCGGCGGTCAACATCCGGAGCGTCAGCCACTCGGTGCGGGTCATCACCAACGGCGCGTCGAAGCGGCGGCACAGCCAGCCGGCGAGCCCGGTGTGGTCGGGGTGCATATGGGTGCAGAGAACGCGGGTGACACGTTGGCCGGCGAGCGGCCCGGCGAGGAGCGCCTCCCACGCCGCAACGCTCGCTTCGCCGTTGGTACCGGTATCGACCACCGCGACGCCGTCGCCGTCATCCAGCAAGTAGCCGTTGACGTGGCGGAGCGGCCCGCTCATCGGCACCCGCCACCAGCGCAGGCCCGGCGCGATCTCCACCACCTCGCCCGGCGCGGGCGCGCGATCCCCGAATGGAAAGGTCAGGCCGGCGGCGGCCGGCACGTCAACGGCGGAACGGGTCGGCGAACAGCGCGTGGGGGTCGTCGGTCTTGGGCAGGATGCCGTTCTCGAGATCGCGCGCGGCCTGCTCGCGCTCGGCGCGGAGCTGGCCGAGCAGCACCTCGCGGTCGCCCTCCAGCCGGGTGTCGACCAGCGACGGCTCGATCCCCGCCGCCTTGGCCGCCTTGGCGACCGCGGCGTCGAGCTCGCGCTGCGTCGTTAGGCCGAGCGTAACCGGATCCTTGGGCGTGATATTGCTGATGTTCCAGTGGCTGCGGTCGCGGATCGCGGCGATGGTGGTGCGGGTGGTGCCGATCAACAGGCCGATCTGACCGTCGGTGATCTCCGGGTGGTTGCGGATGATCCAGGCGATGCCGTCGGGCTTGTCCTGACGCTTCGACACGGGGGTGTAGCGCGGGCCCTTGGTGCGGCGGACCTGGTCGGGACCCTTCAGCATCTGCAGCTTGTGCGACGGGTCGGCCTGGCCCTTGTCGATCTCGTCCTGCGTCACCTCATGGGCGCGGACGGGATCGCGGCCGGTGAGCTTGGTCGTGGCGGTATCGTCGGCGATCGCCTGGATCTCGAGGATGTGCAGGCCGCAGAACTCGGCGATCTGGTCGAACGAGAGCGAGGTGTTGTCGACCATCCACGAAGCGGTGGCATGGGGCATGAGCGGCTGGGCCACGGTTAAACTCCGTCACAAATAGAAAGGGCCGCCCCTTGTCGGAGCGGCCTCGGCATACACGGTGATGTAATATACTGGCGCTTCCGGGGCAAGGACGCTGTCAGGCGAAGCGCGACGGCGCGTAGCGGGCCGGATCGATCGCCGCCGCGAACGGCGCGGGCGCGCGGCCAAGCAGA
>CAXTRJ010000340.1:0-2437 GCA_964246585.1 uncultured Sphingomonas sp.
GCCCCCGCGCCGGCTGGATCGTGAAGTCGGCGCGGTCGAGCGACTTGGGCGCGGCGGCGTCGAAATAGGGGTGGTCGATCATCGCCCCCAGCACCGTCTCGTCGACCCGACCCGCCGCCGCCAGCGCGCCGCCGGCGTCGAACCGCGCGCCCGTTTCCGCCTCCACCCAGCTGTCGATCAGGCCGTTCGCCGGGCCGGTGTCGAACGCGACCAGCTCGCCGCCCGCGCCGATGAAGGTGACGTTGCCGACCCCGCCGAGGTTGAGCACCGCGACGGGCTTGTCCAGCGTCGCCGCCAGCGCGGCGTGATACACCGGCAACAGCGGCGCGCCCTGCCCGCCCGCCGCCACGTCCGCGCCGCGGAAATCCGACACCGTGACGATTCCGGTCGCCGCCGCCAGCGCGGCCCCATCGCCAATCTGCCAGGTCCAGCCGCGATCGGGCCGGTGCGCCACCGTCTGGCCGTGGAAGCCGACGACGTCGACCGCCGTCGCCGCCACCCCCGCGTCGGCCAGGAGCTTGTGGACGGCGAGCACGTGCGTCCGCACGATCAGCTCGCCCGCCGCCATCACGACGGGGCTGGCGCGCGGCCGATCGAACGTCAGCGCGAGGCGCGTCGCCTCGGCCAGCTCGGCGCGCGCGGCGTCCGAGTAGGCCTCGCCGCGAAACGCGATCGGCCGGACGAACCCCTCGCCGTCGGTCTCGATCAACGCGGCGTCGACCCCGTCGAGGGAGGTTCCGGACATCAGGCCGATCGCGAGCATCCTACCTCCAATTACTTACCGGTACTCCGGCGAAGGCCGGGGCCCAGTCACGTGGCCGTTGTTGGTTGAGCGCGGAACATCGCTTGCCAAACCAGTGTGACTGGGCCCCGGCCTTCGCCGGGGTACCGGCCATTTGCAAGCGCTGGCGAAATCGCCCGTCCTCCCCTATATCGCGCCCTCCCATGCCGACCGTCCTCCCCTCCCCGCCGCGCGTCGGCATGGTTTCGCTCGGCTGTCCCAAGAACCTGGTCGACAGCGAGCGCATCCTGACCCGCCTGCGCGCCGACGGCTACGCCATGTCGCCCGACTATGCCGGCGCCGACGTCGTGCTGGTCAACACCTGCGGCTTTCTCGACTCCGCCAAGGAGGAGAGCCTGGAGGCGATCGGCGAGGCGATGGCCGAGAACGGCCGCGTCATCGTCACCGGCTGCATGGGCAAGGAAGCGGAGACGATCCGCGCCAAGTTCCCGCGGGTGCTGGCCGTCACCGGCGCGCATCAATACGAGCAGGTCGTCGGCGCCGTCCATCATGCCGCCCCGGTCGCGCGGTCGCCCTATCTCGACCTGGTCCCCGGCGGCGCGGTCGAGGATACCGAACTCAAGCTTACCCCGCGCCACTATAGCTACCTGAAGATCTCGGAGGGCTGCAACCACCGCTGCTCCTTCTGCATCATCCCGAGCCTGCGCGGCGATCTCGCCAGCCGCCGCCCCGACGCGGTCCTGCGCGAGGCGGAAAAACTCGTCGCGGCGGGGACGAAGGAACTGCTGGTCATCAGCCAGGACACCTCCGCCTACGGCGTCGATCTGCGTCACGCGAGCTACCCGCTGAAGCGCGCCGGCGCCGACCGCGTGCCCGGCGAGGTCCGCGCCCACATGACCGACCTGGCGCGCGAACTCGGCCACATCGCGCCGTGGGTGCGGCTGCACTATGTCTACCCCTATCCGCACGTCGACCAGGTCGTGCCGCTGATGGCCGAGGGGCTGGTACTGCCCTATCTCGACATCCCGTTCCAGCACGCGTCGCCAGCGGTGCTCCGCCGAATGAAGCGCCCGGCCAACGACGCCAAGGTGCTGGAGCGGCTGCGCGGCTGGCGGAGCGTCTGCCCCGACATCGCCATCCGCTCGTCCTTCGTCGTCGGCTTCCCCGGCGAGACCGAGGCGGATTTCCAGTACCTGCTCGACTGGCTCGACGAGGCGCAACTCGACCGCGTCGGCGCGTTCCGCTTCGAACCCGTCCAGGGCGCCGCCGCCAACGCGCTCCCCGATCACGTGCCCGAGGAGGTCAAGGAGGAGCGCTACGCCCGCGTCATGGAGCGCACCGCCGCGATCTCGGCGGCCAAGCTCCAGTGCAAGATCGGCCGGACGCTGGACGTGATCATCGACGCGGTGGAAGGCGACGGCGCGACCGGCCGCTCAATGGCCGACGCGCCCGACATCGATGGCGAGGTCCACCTCCGCGACGCGGCGCACCTGGCCGAGGGCGACATCGTCGCGGTGACGATCGAGGACGCCGACGAGCATGATTTGTATGGGGTGGCGACCGCCGCGAACTGATCGGTCGCGCACCGTTGCGCGTCCCGGCGGCACCTGCTTTGATCCCGCGATGACCGACTTCGCCGCCCTGCTTCAGCCCGATCGCGGCCAGCCCGCCCGCGCCATCCACGTCGTGCACCCC
>CAXTRJ010000341.1:0-2378 GCA_964246585.1 uncultured Sphingomonas sp.
CGGCGGTGACGACGATGTCGCCGGCCTGCGGCGGGGCGGGCGGCGCGACCTGCGCCCCGGCGGGGCCGGCGAGCAGGAGAGCGGCGAATAAGGCGGATCGAATGATCATGCGCGTGGGTTAGCCTCGGCTGGCGAGGTCGGGCAAGCGTCGATCGGTGGCGGCGGCAACGGGAAGCGGCGTTTAATTCAGGGCGCCTTCAGTGTCGAGCGAGACACAATCTACCCCGCCTCGTCCGCGTCCAGCCCGTAGGCCGTGTGGAGCACGCGGACCGCCAGCTCCGTATAATCCTCCTCGATCAGTACGCTGACCTTGATCTCGCTGGTGGTGATCGCCTGGATGTTGATGCCGCGGTCGCCCAGCGTCGTGAACATCGTCGACGCGACGCCGGCGTGGCTGCGCATGCCGACGCCGACGACCGAGATCTTCGCGACGCGGGTGTCGTGGACCAATTCCTTGTAGCCGATCCGTTCCTTCGCGTCGCCGAGCGTCTCCAGCGAGCGCGGCAGATCGGACGCGGGGACGGTGAAGGTCACGTCGGTCGAGCCCGTCGAGTGGGCCACGTTCTGGACGATCATGTCGACGTTTATCCCGCCGTCCGCCAGCGGGGCGAAGATCGAGGCCACCGCGCCCGGCCGGTCGGGCACCGCGACCAGCGTGATCTTGGCCTCGTTCTTGTCGTGGGCGATGCCGGTGATGAGCTGGCGTTCCATGGTCATTTCCTCCTCGCCGACGATTAATGTACCCGGTTCGGCCTGGCCGTCCTCGTCGACGAACGACGACAGCACCTGGACGCGCACCCGTTCCTTCATGGCGAGCCCGACCGAGCGCGTCTGGAGCACCTTGGCGCCGACCGAAGCCAGCTCCAGCATCTCTTCGTACGTCACGTATTTGAGCTTGCGCGCGCGCGGCACGATGCGCGGGTCGGTGGTGTAGACGCCGTCGACGTCGGTGTAGATGTCGCAGCGGTCGGCCTTCATCGCCGCCGCCATCGCCACGGCGCTGGTGTCGGAGCCGCCGCGGCCGAGCGTGGTCACGCGTTCCCCGGACGCGACGCCCTGGAAGCCGGGGATCACCGCCACTTCGCCCGTCGCCAGCGACGCCTCCAGCGCGGCGGTGTCGATGTCGGCGATGCGCGCCGAGGCGTGGCCGTCCGAGGTGCGGATGGGGAGCTGCCAGCCCATCCACGAGCGCGCCTTCACCCCCGCCGCCTGGAGCGCGATGGCGAGGAGGCCGCTGGTCACCTGTTCGCCCGACGAGACGACGACGTCGTACTCGCGCGGGTCGTAGAGCGACGACGCCTCGCGGCAGAAGCCGGCCAGCCGATCGGTCTCGCCCGCCATCGCCGAGACGACGACGGCGACCTGGTTGCCGGCCGCGACCTCGCGCGCGACGCGGGCGGCGACGCTGCGGATGCGCTCGATCCCGGCCATCGAGGTGCCGCCGAACTTCATCACGATGCGCGCCATGGCGGTGGGCGAACTCCCTTGGGTGGGCTGGGCGGCCCTGATAGGTAGCGGCCATGACCATGACAACTATCGACCCGCGCGAGGCGGCGCATTTCGGGCGGATGGCGGCCGAATGGTGGGATCCCAAGGGCTCGTCGGCGATGCTGCACCGGCTCAACCCGGTCCGGCTGCGCTTCATCCGGGAGGCGGTGGATGCGCATTGGGACGGTGACGGGCGCGGCTTCGCGCCGCTGGCCGGGCGCGTCGCGCTCGATGTCGGTTGCGGCGCGGGACTGCTCGCCGAGCCGCTGGCGCGGATGGGAGCGATGGTGACCGGGATCGACGCCGCGCCGGAGAATGTGGCGGCGGCCAGCGCCCATGCAGCCCTGTCGGGGCTGGCGATCGACTACCGCGCCGGCGGGATCGAGGTGGCGGGGGCGGCGCGGTTCGACCTGGTCACCTGCCTGGAGGTGATCGAGCATGTCAGCGACCCAGCCGGGTTCGCCGGCGGACTGGCGCGCGCGCTGGCGCCGGGCGGGTTGCTGGTGATGTCGACGCCCAATCGCACCGCGCTGACCCGCGCCGTGCTGGTCGGGGCGGCGGAGCGGATCGGGTTGCTTCCGGCCGGAACGCACGACTGGGACAAGTTCCTGACGCCCGACGAACTGACCGGGCTGTTGCGGGATGCCGGCCTGCGCGTGACGGCCGTGCAAGGTCTCGCGCTATCGCCGGCTCGCGGCTTCGTGCTGAGCGACTCGACCGCGCTCGATTATTTGATGACGGCGGTGCCGGCCTGAGCCTCGCGATAGAAAGCGAGCGTCGCGCGGGCGATCGCGGCCCAGTCAAGCGCGCCCGAGGCGGCGTCGGCCGCGCCCTGGGTCAGGCGCGCGCGCAAGGCGGCGTCGGCCAGGAACCGAAGCCCCGCCTCCGCC
>CAXTRJ010000342.1:0-2351 GCA_964246585.1 uncultured Sphingomonas sp.
GCGCGCGGTATCCCGCATCGCCCGGCGCGCCCGTCACCGCCGCCTCGGCGAAATCGACCGCGCTCGCATCCCCCTTGGCCAGCGCCTTGGTCGCCTTGGCGGCGTTGGCCGCGGCGAGCTTGGCGGTGGCGTCGCCTACCCGCGTCCCGACCGAGGCGACGCCGCCGCCACCGCCGGCGGTGCAGCCGACCGCCGATCCGCCGAGCACCAGGGCCGACAACCCTAGCGAGAGTGCAGCGCGCGTGTTCATCGAAGTGACTCCCATCACCGTGTGTTCCTGGCCGGCAACTGGCCCGCCAGCGCCTCGACCTGCGGCAGCGTCGCGAGCAGCGCGTCGAGCGCCTCCGTCACCAGCTGCTGCGACGAGCGGTTGCTCAGCGCGCTGGCCAGCCGCAGCCGCAGGTGACGCTCGCCGTCGAGCCTGAGCGTGAATGCCGCCTTGCCGTTCTTCTTCAATTGCTTGGTCGTCTCCCGCCCGATCCGCGTCGCGGTGGCGAGCGACACCGGGCGCAGCTCGATCGTCGCGACCGGCTCGGGCGCGGCTTCCGGGACTTCCGGCGCGTCCACGACCGGCGCGGGCGTCTCGATCCCGCGCAGCGCCTCGCGCTGGATCAGCACCGGCGGCATGGCGACGGGCGACGCGGGCGTCGGCGGCGCTTCCTCCACCGGCACCGCAGCCAGCATCGGCGCGGGGGCCGGAGCGGGCTCGCCTCCCATGTCGTTCCAGCCGAGATCGTCCAGGCTGGCGTTGGGCGTCATCCCGCCGAACCCTTGCGGGCGCATCGCGGGCCGCGCATGGCCCTTGCGCGCGAGCAGCGTCGACGACAGCGAGGCGAGGGCCTTGGGGGCGTTCAACATGGCCCCGCCCTCAATTCGCGACACGGCGGCCGAAGCCGCCCTGCGCCGGCCGCGCCCCCGCCAGTCCGACGGGCGCGCCCGGCGCGCTGAACACGGTGCGGCGGAAGTTCTTTTCCAACCGGTCGGAGATATAGCCCCACAGCGCCTCGACCTCGCCGGCCGAACGGCTCTTGGGGTCGCACTCCATGACGGTCCGCCCGTCGATCATCGACGCGGCGAAATCGGTGCGGTGGTGAATCGTGATCGGCGCGACCGTGCCATGCTGTGACAGCGCGACGGCGGCCTCCGACGTGATCTTGGCCTTGGGCGTCGCGCCGTTGACGACGAAGATCAGCGGCTTGCCCGCGCGGTCGCACAGGTCGACGGTGGCGCCGACCGCGCGCAGGTCGTGCGGGGAGGGCCGGGTCGGCACGACGACCAGCTCGGCGACCTGGATCACGCTCTGGATCGCCATGGTGATCGCCGGCGGCGTGTCGATCATCGCCAGCCGGAACCCCTGCAGCCGCAGCACTTCGAGGTCGGCGGACAGCCGCGCGACGGTGGTCTGGGCGAAGGCGGGGAACTCCGCGTCGCGCTCGTTCCACCATTCGGACAGGGAGCCTTGCGGATCGATGTCGATCAGGACCACCGGCCCCGCCCCGGCGCGTTGCGCCTGGACGGCGAGGTGGCCGGACAGCGTGGTCTTTCCGGACCCGCCTTTCTGCGATGCCATCGCCAGGACGCGCATATTTCCCCCAACTCCCGTTTCCGTCCCGGCGAAGATCGCACCGCGGCGTCAACAACCGGTTAACGCCGGCGACGCTAGCGCGCCGTCGACGCTTGGGGCTTTGCCAAAGCCGCGCTTCGGGGCATGATGCGCCCGAGGTTTCGAAGGGGGACGCGCGATGAGGATGGCGATCGGGATCGCGGTGGCGGCGTTGCTGGCGATACCATTGGTGGCGGGGGCCGACGTCAAGGCCGGCGTCGACGCCTGGGCTCGCGGCGAATACCGCAAGGCGGTCGACGAATGGCGCGGCCCCGCCGTCGCCGGCGACCCCGACGCGCAGTTCAACCTTGGCCAGGCGTACAAGCTCGGCCGCGGCGTCCCCGTCGATCCCGCGCTCGCCGAAAGCTGGTTCGGCAAGGCTGCCTTCCAGGGGCATCTCCAGGCGGAGGACAATTACGGCCTGGCGCTGTTCCAGGCGGGCAAGCGCGCCGACGCGGTGCAATGGCTGGAAAAATCGGTCGCGCGGGGCGAGCCGCGCGCGCAACTCGTGCTGGGCACCATGCTGTTCAACGCCGACGGCGTGCCGCGCGATTGGGTCCGCGCCTATGCGCTGATGACCCGCGCCAACGCCTCGGGCCTCCCCGCCGCCGGCCAGACGCTGGCGCAGATGGACCAGTATATCCCGCCCGAGGACCGCCAGCGCGGCACGGCGCTGGCCCGCGAGTACGAGGCGCGAGCGGCCCGGCCGCCGCTTCCCGGCGCCAACCCGGGCCGCACCGTCGTCGCC
>CAXTRJ010000343.1:0-977 GCA_964246585.1 uncultured Sphingomonas sp.
CATCGTCGAGCGTCGCGGTCCCCGACAGCCGCGCGTCGCCGGCGAAGCGGCCGACCGCGACCGGGTAACGTCCCGCCGCGACATGCCAGCCACGCGCGGGACCGGCGACCTCGAAATCGGCGAGGAGCCGCGGGTCGACCGCGACGCTGACCCGGCGGGTCTCGCCGGGCGCGAGCGCGACGCGTTCCCAACCGACCAGGCGGATCGTCGGACCGTCGCGCCGCCCGGCGGTGGCGTAGACTTGCGGCACATCGTCGCCCGCCCGCTTGCCGGTGTTGGTCACCGCGAAGCTGACGCGGAGTTGCCGACCGCCCTCGACCTTCAGGTCGGAGTAGCGGAAATCGGTATAGGACAGGCCGTGGCCGAACGGGAACAGCGGCTTGCGCTTTTGCTGGTCGTACCAGCGATAGCCGACCGCCGCGCCCTCCGGATAAGGGATGTCGAACTCGGCGACGCCGCCGCTCATGCCGTAATTGCCGGTGTCGCCCGCCGAACGACGGGCATCGGCGGCGCGCAGCTCGGGCAGGCCCGGGATGGTCGCGCGCGGCGCTTGCGCCTCATCGCGCGGAAAGGTGATCGGCAGCCGGCCGGACGGGTTGACCTCGCCGAACAGGACGCGCGCGATCGCCTCGCCGCCGCGCTGGCCCGGATACCACGCCTCGACCACCGCGCCGACGCGATCCAGCCACGGCATCAGCACCGGCCCGCCGGTCTGGAGCACCACCACCGTCCGCCGGTTCGCCCCGGCCACCGCGTCGACCAGCGCGTCCTGGTTGTCGGGCAGCGCCAACGTCTCGATGTCCTGCGCCTCGGTGCGCCACTGCGTCGCGAACACGATCGCGACGTCGGCGCCGCGCGCGAGGAAGCCGCGCAGGTCGTATTCCGACGCCCCGTCCACGATCACCGGCACGCCGGCCGCGTGCGCGATCTCGGCCACTTCCTCCAGGGTCAGCTGCCCGTACTGCACGGTGTGGTGC
>CAXTRJ010000343.1:987-2336 GCA_964246585.1 uncultured Sphingomonas sp.
CGACGTCCGCCTCGCGCGCCGCCCGCGCCGCCGCCGCCGGATCAAGCCCGTCGAGGTAGGTGACTTGCGCTCCCGGCGCCATCGCCCGGATCGCGGCGAGCGGCGACGAGGCATGCCACGTCACCCGCGCGAACGAGGCGGCCGCGCCCTCGGTGAGCGGGATCTCGACCGGCGCGCCGCCGACCGAGCGCACTTGGCTCGACCCGCCGCCGGACAGGACGCCGACATCGGCGCGCCCGCCGATCACGACGATGCGACGGGCCGTCTTCGCCATCGGCAACAGGTCGCGGTCGTTCTTGAGCAGGACGATGCCCTTTTCGGCGACCTCCTGCGCGACCCGCGCGTTGATCGGGTAGTCGATCGGCTGCGCCGCGACTGGCACCGGCGCGTCGATCAGCCCGGTGGAGACGACGCCCCACAGGATGCGGCGCGCCATGTCGTCGAGCCGCGCCGGCGGCACGCTGCTGTCGGCCACCGCCCGCGCCAGCGGCGCGCCGAAATACATCGCCGAATCGAGCTCGCGCCCGGACTGTTGATCGAGCCCGGCGTTCGCCGCCTTGACCGTCGAGTGCACCGCCCCCCAGTCGCTCATCACCCAGCCGCGATAGCCCCAGTCACGCTTCAGCACCTGGTTGAGCAGGAAATCGCTCTCGCACGCCCAGTCGGTGTTGACCTTGTTGTAGGCGCACATGACCGAGCCCGGCTGCCCGCGCTCGATCGCGATCTGGAAGGCGAGCAGGTCCGACTCGCGCAACGCCGCCTCGCCGATCTTCGCGTCGCCGGTGTGACGCCCCGTTTCCTGCGGATTGATCGCGAGGTGCTTGACCGTCGAGACGATGCGGTTCGACTGTACGCCCCGGATCGACTCGCCCGCCAGGATGCCGGCGAGCAGCGGATCCTCGCCGAGATATTCGAAGTTGCGGCCGCCCCATGGATCGCGCGTCAGGTTGACGCCGCCCGCCAGCAGGACGTTGAACGTCTTCGCCCGCGCTTCCGCCCCGATCATCGCGCCGCTGCGATAGGCGAGGTCGGAGTCGAACGAGGCGGCGAGCGCGAGGCTGGCCGGCAGCGCGGTGGCGACGTCGCCCTTACGCTGTTCGACCTGGTTCGCGACGCCGAGGCTGGCGTCGCTCTCGCGCAACGTCGGGATGCCGAGACGCGGTACGCCGGGGACATAGCCCGCCGACGGGATCATGTCGGCGGGCTTGTCCGCGCTCATCGGCGGGAAATAGCCGTGGACGTAGCGCAACTTCTCCGCCCGGGTCATGCGACCGGCGAGCGCGTCGGCGCGGGCCTTGACGTCAGCGGGGGCGGCGGCGGGGGCGGGGGCGGCGACGACGGTCTGGGTG
>CAXTRJ010000344.1:0-2321 GCA_964246585.1 uncultured Sphingomonas sp.
GACGAGACCCGCGCTGTCGCCGCCGCGGCGCAAGGGCCCGTCGCCCCGGCGGACGCGAACCGCCCGCAGATCGGCGCCTTCGGCTTCGACATGGCCGGCCGCGACCCGGCGGTGAAGCCCGGTGTCGACTTTTTCGACCATGCCAGCGGCGCTTGGTACAAGAATACCGCGATCCCCGCCGACCGGTCCTCGTTCGGCATGTTCCACGTCCTCCAGGATCTGTCGCTGGAGCGCACCCGCACGATCCTTGACGCCGCCGCGGCGCGCCCCGGCGACAAGGTCGGCGACCATTACGCCAGCTTCATGGACGAGGCGGCGGTGAACGCGCGCGGGATCGAGCCGGTCCGGCCGTGGCTCGCCGCGATCAAGGCCGCCCCGACCAAGCAGGCGCTGGCGACCGAGATGGCGCGTCTGCAGCGCCAGGGCGTCGGCGGCGTGTTCAGCGTCTATGTCGGCCAGGACGACAAGGCGCCGGAGAACTACGTCGTCGGCATGGGCCAGTCCGGGCTCGGCCTGCCCGACCGCGATTATTACCTGTCGGACGACGCCAAGCTCGCCGCCACCCGCATCGCCTACCAGGCCTATCTGGCGAAGATGCTGACCTTCGCCGGCGAGCCCGGGGCGGACGCGCGCGCCGCCGCCGTGCTCGCCTTCGAGACCCAGCTCGCCACCGCCCACTGGACCCGCGTCGAGAGCCGCGATTCGGACAAGACCTACAACAAGCTGACCGCCGCCGACCTCGCGTCAAAGGCGCCGGGCTTTCCCTGGGCGGAATACACGAGGACGCTGGGCGTCGCCGACCGGCCCTTCTTCCTCGTCGCCCAGCCGAGCGCGTTCGCCGGCGAGGCAAAGGCCTTTGCCGACGCGCCGCTGCCGGTGCTGAAGGATTACGCGACGCTCAGGACGCTGCGGACCTTTGCGCCCTATCTGTCGCGCGACGTCGACCAGGCCAACTTCGCCTTCTACGGCACGACCCTGTCCGGCACGCCCGAGCAGCAGGTCCGCTGGAAGCGCGGCGTCAACGCCGTCAGCGCCGGGATGGGCGAGGCGATCGGCGAGCAGTATGTCGCGCGTTATTTCCCGCCGGAGGCCAAGGCCGAGGCCGACAAGCTCGTCACCAACGTCATCGCCGCGATGGGCGAGCGGATCGACAAGCTCGCCTGGATGGCGCCCGAGACCAAGGTCAAGGCCCGCGCCAAGCTCGCCGCCTTCACGCCCAAGATCGGCTACCCGGACAAGTGGCGCGACTATTCGGCGCTCCAGATCCGCCGCGGCGACCTCGTCGGCAACGTCGCCCGGGTCAACGCCTTCGAGTTCGACCGCGACCTGGCCAAGCTCGGCCGGCCGATCGACCGCGCCGAGTGGTTCATGACGCCGATGACGATCAACGCCTACGCGAACCAGACGCTGAACGAGATCGTCTTCCCCGCCGCGATCCTCCAGCCGCCCTTCTTCGATCCGAAGGCCGACCCGGCGGTCAACTACGGCGCGATCGGCGCGGTGATCGGCCATGAAATCAGCCACCATTTCGACGACCAAGGGCGCAAGTACGACGCCACCGGCAAGCTGACCGACTGGTGGACCCCGGCCGACGTCGCCCAATTCAAGAAGTTCACCGACGCGCTCGTCGCGCAATACGCCGCCTACGAGCCGCTGCCCGGGCAAAAGGTCAATGGCGAGCTGACGCTGGGCGAGAACATCGCCGACCTCGCCGGGCTGACGGTGGCGATCGACGCTTATCACAAATCGCTCGGCGGGCGGCCCGCGCCGGTGATCGACGGCACCACCGGCGACCAGCGCTTTTACTACGGCTGGGCGCAGGTGTGGCGGATCAAGTTCCGCGAGCCCGAGCTTCAGCAGCGGCTGTTGTCGGACAGCCATTCGCCGGGTCACGAGCGCGTGTTGACCGTGCGCAACCTCGACCAATGGTACACCGCGTTCGACGCCAAGCCGGGCGACGCGCTGTTCCTCGCGCCGGCCGACCGCATCCGCATCTGGTGAGGCCGGCTTGACGGCGGGCGGGTCGCCGCCAAAGACGCGGGGCATGGCTTCCATCCCCGCGACATCGACGCTGACCCCGGTCCGCACCGCCGCTCTGCTGGCCGTCGCGGCGGGGCTGGCGGCTGCGCTGATCGTCCTGGCTATCGCCGGCAGCCTGGTCGTCGCCGGCGGTTTCCTGGCGGCGGCGCTGGTGCTCGCCGGCGGCGTCCTCGCCTGGCGGACGCTGGCGCCCGCCAAGGGGGAAGCGGCGCGCGCGGTCGACTGGAGCCTCGCCCGCGCGATCGGCCAGGCGAGTGACGACGCGCTGGCCATCACCGACC
>CAXTRJ010000345.1:0-2274 GCA_964246585.1 uncultured Sphingomonas sp.
GAAGCGGGCGATCAGCCCATCCCACTCGGGGTCGCCCGGCTCGACCACCCGCCCGCCGACCATCCACGCGCCACGCCCCGGCAGGTCGGCCCCAACGAAATCTTCGAACAGCTCGCGCCCCGCGGCAAAGGTCAACGGCGCTCCGCCATTGGCCCAGTCCTCCAGCGCGACGAACGCCCGCGCTTGGGGCGAACCCGGCGCCATCGCCGCGAACGCCTCGTACTTCGCGATCGTCCGCGCCGGGTCGAGCCGCCAGAACCCGGCCTGGAGCCCCTCCATCGGCACGAGCCCCAGTCGTTCGCACCCCGGTCGCGCCGCCGCCCACAGCGCCGCGATCTCCGCCCGCGCCGCGCCATAGCCGGCGAAGCGCCACGGCGCGGCGATCATCGCCAGCCCGGCGACCCGCGTCCGGCACGCCGCCGCCAGCGCCATCGTCCCGCCCAGGCAATATCCCGCCAGCACCGGCGGCTCGGCGAATCCTTCGATCAACGTCACCAACGCCGCGACGTGCTCGCCGATGTCCCGCTCCCGGTCGCCCGCGTCCGGCGTCCCCCAATCGACCAGCCACGGATTGACCCCTTCGCCCGCCAGCCAGCGAAGCAGCGACCGTTCCGCCGACAAGTCGAGGATCGCCGGCGGGTTGATCAGCGACGGCACGAACACGACGCGCCGGCCGGTGCCGCCATGATCGCGTATTGTGATGCCGTTGGCTGACATCGGCCGCGCCACGGGCTCGCGCTCGGCCCGCTGGAACGCGGCCAGCCCCGCCAGCGCCGCCGCCCTTCGCGTCGGCGATGCCGCGGTCTCGCCGCGCAGCATGGCGAGGAACAAGGGCAGCGGCCGGGGCCCGTGTTGCGGCGCGGCATCGAAGGGTCTAGCGTCGGGCACGATCACGCGCGGGGAGCTCCATGAAGAAGCACAATGCGGCCGGCGGCGTCGTCGTCATCAAGAAATACGCCAACCGCCGGCTCTACAACACCGAGTCCTCGTCCTACATCACGCTCGACCACTTGGCGACGATGACCCGCGAGGGCCGCGACTTCAAGGTCGTCGACGCCCGCACCGACGAGGACATCACCCACAACGTCCTGACCCAGATCATCATGGAGGAGGAAAGCCGCGGCGAGACGATGCTGCCGGTCAACTTCCTCCGCCAGCTGATCGCCATGTACGGCGACTCTATGCAGGCGATGGTGCCAAGCTATCTCGAGTCCTCGATGCAGAGCTTCCGCACCAACCAGGCGCAATTCCGCTCGGCGGTCGAGGGCGCCTTCGCCAACTCGCCCTTCGCCGAGGTCGCCAAGCGCAACATGGCGATGATGGAAGCCGCCAGCGACGCCTTCAAACCGGGCGCGAAACCCGCCGCGACCGCGACCAGCAAGGACGACGAGATCGCCGCCCTACGCGCCGAGCTGGCGAAGCTCAACGAGAAGATCGAGAAGCTCGGGTAGGAGCGACTGCTCCCCCCTCCGTTCGTCCTGAGCGGCTACTCAGGACGAACGGGGAGGGTAGAAGCGAGCGCGATCAACGCCACTTCACGAACCTCAGCGTCATCCGGTCACTCTCCCCAATCGCCGCGTACTTCGCCCGGTCGACCTCCTTCAGCCGGTAGTTCGGCGGCAGCGTCCACACCCCCTCGGGATGATCGTGCGTATCCTTTGGATTGGCGTTGACCGGCGACTCGCCCGCCAGCCGGAAGCCCGCCGCCGTCGCCAGCCGCACCACGGTTGACCGCTTGACGTAGCCGCTGGTCTTCTCCCGCGCGGTGTCCATCTCCTCGGGCAACCGGTGGTCGACCACGCCCAGCGTCCCGCCCGGCTTCAGCGCCGCGTGGAACGCCCGGAACGCTCGCGCCGCCGTCCCCGCATCGTCCGACATCAGCAGGTTGTGGACGTTGCGGAACGTCAGCACGACGTCGGCGCTCCCCGGCGCGATCGACGTCGCGCCGTCGGCGGACAGCGCGGCGACTGTCACGGTGCCCAGCTGCGCCTGCTTGCCCGCCATCATCTCCCGGGTCCGCGCCTCCTGCGCGGCGGAAACCAGCGCGACGTAGCGGCCTTCTTCCCGGACCAGCGGCGCCAGGATCTCGGTGTACCAGCCGCCACCCGGCGAATACTCGACCACCGTGTCGCTCGGCTTCACCCCGAAGAACGCGAGCGTCTCGGCCGGGTGACGATACCGGTCGCGCGCGACGTTGGCGGGGGTGCGCGTCGGCGAGGCGACGGCGGCGGCGACCGCGGCGCTTGGCCGATCGGCGGCGGCAAAGGCCACGGC
>CAXTRJ010000346.1:0-2246 GCA_964246585.1 uncultured Sphingomonas sp.
GTCCTCCGCCAGCGCCGCGGCGCGGATCGGCGCGATCGCGGGCACGTGTCGCCCGTGCATCCGCACCAGCGTGTCGGTGCGCCGCGCGATCCGCTCGACCACCGCGATCGGCAGCCGCCCGCCGATCAGCACCACCTTGGGGTTGAGCAGGCAGTTGACCGCGATCATCGGCTCGACCAGCGCCTTGGCCGATCGTTCGGCCCAGGCCTGGGCGACGCGGGCGACGGGCTCCTTGCCCATGTCGGGCGCGTAGGCGCTCTCCCCGCCAAGACCCGCCGCCGCCAGATCCCGCGCGAGCCCGGCGAGCGACAGGACGTTCTGCAGCTGCGTCTTCCCGCCGCGCCCATCGTCGACCATCATGAACCCGATCTCGCCGCTGCGCCCGTCCGCCCCCCGGTCGTAAAAGGAGTCGACGACCACGCCGCCGCCTAGCCCGAACGTCGCCAGCAGGTAGAAGAAGCTCGAATATTGCTGCCCCAGCCCGAACTGCATCTCGCCGATCGCGGCGGCGGCGGCGTCGTTCTCGACGAACACCGGCGCCGCGATCGGCTCGGCGAACAGTTCGGCGATCCGGGTCGCCGTCCAGCGTCCGTAGTCCGCCGGCCGCCCCGGCAGATCGACCGCGCCGAGATCGTCGGGCAGCGCCACGCCGATTCCTGTCACGGCCGATCGCGGCATCGCCGCCTGGGCGAGCAGCCCGTCGATCTCCGATCGGAAGAAGTCGCGCACGTTCTCCGGCGTCGGGAACGCCATCTCGCGCCCGACCCGGCCACGCACCGCGCCGGTGAAGTCCACCGCGACCATGGTCAGGTGATCGCGGTCGATGTTGACGCCGACCGAGAAAGCGCCGTCGGGGTTGACCACTAGCCGGGTCGCAGGCTGCCCCCGCCCGCCGCGACGATGCCCCGCCCGGTCAAGCAGCCCGATGTCGAGCAGGCGGTTGGTGATGTTGGTCACGGTCGCGGGAGTCAGGCCGGTGACGTCGGCCAGATCGGCGCGGGTGGCGGGCCCATGCACGCGGATGGCGTGCAGCACGACGCGCTGGTTGTGCCGGCCGGCATGCTCGATGTTGGCGCCGATCAACCGCGACCCCGCGCGCATCAGCCGCCTCGCGCCAGGCCGCCGCTGATCGCCTCCAGCGAGCGTCGCTTAGTCTCGGGGAAATAACGCGCCACCAGCATCGCCTGGAGCAGCATGGCGACGGCGAAGCCCCAGAACGGCAGCGCCCGGCTCGCCTCCGCCATCACGGGAAAGGCAAAGGACAGCACGGCGTTGGCCACCCAGTGCGTCGCGCTGCCGATCGCCTGGCCGCGCGCGCGGACGTCGGTCGGGAAGATCTCGCTCAGATACACCCAGATCACCGCGCCCTGCGACATGGCGAAGGCCACCACGAACAGGATTAGGAGCGGCAACAACCACGCGTTCGAGAAGACGCCGGTATAGACCAGCGCGACCCCGGCGAGCGCCAGCGCGGTGACCAGCCCGCCGGCGATCAGCAGCGGCTTTCGCCCGACGCGGTCGATGATCGCCATCGCCGCCATCGTCGCGAGCAGGTTGGCGGCGGCGATCGCGACAGCCTGCACGTCGGACGACAGGCCCGTGAAGCCGCCGGCGGCGAAGATGTCGTTGAGATAGTAGAGGATCGCGTTGATCCCCGACAGCTGGTTGAACAGCCCGATCGCCACCGCGAGCAGGATCGGCTTGCGATGCGCCGACCAGCGCAACCGGCCGGTCGCCTCCTTCTCGACGGGGTCATGGCCGGGATCGAGGCCCAGCCGCGCCGCCGCCGCTTCCGCTTCCGCCTTCTTCCCACGCATGCGTAGCCAGCGCGGGCTTTGCGGCACGCCGACCAGGAGCAGCAGGAAGATCGTCGCCGGCGCCGCCGCCACGCCCAGTTTCCAGCGCCAGGCGAGGTCGCCGGGCGCGACCTGCCCGACCAGGAAATTGCTAAGATAGGCGACCAGGATGCCAAGCACGATGTTGAATTGGAACAGCCCGACCAGGAAACCGCGCCGTGCGGGCGGGCTGATCTCGGCGATGTAGACCGGCACCAGCACCGATGATGCCCCGATCGCGATGCCGCCGATGAAGCGGAACAGCGAAAAGGCGAGGATGCTGTCGGCAAGCGCGCAGCCGACCGCCGACACGACGTACAACGCCCCGATCGCGCGCAGCACGGGCAGCGCGCCGTACCGGTCGCCCGGCGCGCCGCTCAGCATCGCCCCGGCGAGCGTTCCCCACAACGC
>CAXTRJ010000347.1:0-2229 GCA_964246585.1 uncultured Sphingomonas sp.
GTGGTGGCGGTCGACCGGGCGCTGCCGATGCTCGACGCGCCGGTCCGGCTGGCGATCCTGGTCGCGATCGGCGCCGGCGTGTACGGCGCGTGGCTGTTGCTGTTCGCCCGCGCGGCGGTGCGCGAGCTGGTCGACCTGGTCAGGCGACGCGCCTGATCACGCGCCGAGCGCGGCGATCGCCCGCCTGGTCTCGTCCATGTAGGTCATGCCGTCGAAGCGGCAGGTGCCGACAAAATGGACGAAGCGCGCGTCCGCCGGCACGCCGACATTCCAGAAGTTGAGGTAACGGGCGTAGGGCAGCAGCAGCGGGTCGGGCTCGTTGGCGACGACGAAGTTGGAGGTGACCTGCTCGGTTCCCCACTCCGCCCAGCGCGCGTCGCCGAGGACACGGGCGTTGGCGCGCGAGAACGCCTCGGCGAGCGCGCGGCCCGAGTCGGACGGCGCGAAGCCGGCGAACCCCGAGCAGCCACGGAAGTAGCGCGGCGCTTCCAGCATTGGCAGGTCGAGCCCGGCCATCGCGCGCTCCGCCGCCTTCTGGATGTGCATCGGCGCGGGCAAGGGCGGCAGCGTCGCGACGAAGCGGTCGACCGGCGACAGCGCGGCGTCGGCCTCGCCCTTCAGCGAGAAGCTGCGTCCGGCGTCGATCGCCGCCGCGATCTCGGGCACCGGCCCCACCGTGATCGTGTCCGAATCGAGCTGGATGACGTACGCGTCGGCGCGCAGGTCGAGGATGGTCAGCAACCGCTCCCACGTCCCCCCGCGCGGGCAAGGCCCGGTATCGACCGCGCGCGCGTCGCGGATTTCGGCCCCGCCGAGATGTCGATGGAGCAAAACCCGATCGGCGTCGGTCAACGTCCCGTCGTCGAGCAACACCACTCGACCGCGACCGAGATGGGACGCCAACGATTTGATCGCGACCAGCGCCGGCGCGACGACGCTCGACCCCACCATTGAAAAAAGGATCACGCCGTCGTCGCGCGGCGTCAGCGGCGGCGTATCCAGCACCGCGCGGACGACGCGGGCGTGCCACCAGCCCTTCACGCGCCAGTTGAGATGATCGGCCAGCGTCGGCATCGGGCGCGACTAGCACCGCCGCCGTTAACATCCCGTGCGCGGGTTACGCCGACTGGATATAAGTCCGCATCGCCTCGGCGTCCCGCTCGATCCGGTCGATGCGGTATTTGACCAGGTCGCCGATCGACACGATCCCGACGACCCGGCCGCCATCGACCACCGGCAGATGACGAATGCGCCGCCGCGTCATCAGCGACAAGGCGCCGATCACCGGCTGGTCGGGGGTGACGGTCACGGCGGGAGCGGTCATCACCTCCGCCACCGTCCGCTCGAGGACGCCGGCGCCCTCACTCGCCAGGCAGTACAGCACGTCGCGTTCGGAAAAGACGCCGGCGACCGCTTCGCCGTCGATCACCGGCACGACGCCGATCCGCCGCTCGGCGAGCAGCGCCACCGCCGCCGCGACTCGCTCGTTCGGCGAAACCGAGACGACGTCGCGCCCCTTGCTCGCCAGGATCGCCGCGATCGTCATCGACTCAAGGCCTCCACCATGCTGTGACGGATTGAGGAGAACATGTTTTCCGGGCAATGTCCAAGCATGGCCGACCACCCCGGACTCGACGACCCCGATTACGCCCGCTTCGCCTGGAGCCGGTTCCGCGATCTGATGGCGTGGATGACGCTGGCCGCCGCGATTACCGTCGCCGCCGCGCTGGTCGCGCTGGCCGAAGTGTACGGGCCGCTCAACCTGTCGAGCATGTTGGGAGTGATCGGCGGGGTCGGCGGATCGGTGATGATGGCCGGCGCGCTGATGGGGCTGGTGTTCCTCAGCTCGGGCACCGGCCATGACGAACGGGTCGACGACCGGGATTAGCTTATTTGCGGGGAACGGCTGCGCCCAACAGCTTGCCCCGAAACTTAGCCGCTCCGGTCACGAAAAAGGCCGGCGCCGCGCGAGGCGGGCCGGCCTTTTCTCGTTTGAACGCCGGTCAGCTCGCGGCGGTCGCCTCGCTGGCGGGCGGACGGCCGCGGCGACGGCGCGGCTTGGGCTCTTCGTCCCCCATCGGCGCGTCGTCCGCCAACGGCGCGATGTTCAGCGCCGGCGGCAGGCGGTCGGCGTCGAGCACCGGCGCGTCCGCGTCGATGGCGGCCGGATCGGCGATCGGGACCTCCCGCCGGGGACGACCGCGACGACGCGGCGCGGCTTCGGCCGGC
>CAXTRJ010000348.1:0-2178 GCA_964246585.1 uncultured Sphingomonas sp.
GACCAGAACGATCCCGGCGTCCGCGAGGGTCAGGAGGAGCGGCTGCGCGCGGTCTGGGCGGCCCCGACGGGTTGGCTCGGCCGGTGGAGCGACACCAACAACAACGTGGTCGGCAAATGGTACGTGCTGACCGCGTTCGCGTTCATGCTGTTCGCGGGCGTGCTGGCGCTGATCATGCGCACGCAGCTGGCGCTGCCCGCCAACGACGTCGTCACGGCGAACACCTACAACCAGCTGTTCACGCTGCACGGCTCGATGATGATGTTCCTGTTCGCCGTGCCGATGTTCGAGGCGGTGTCGATCATCCTGTTGCCCCAATTATTGGGCGCGCGCGACCTGCCCTTCCCGCGGCTGTCGGCGTTCGGTTACTGGAGCTTCCTGATCGGCGGCGTCTTCGTCGCCGGCTCGATCTTCTTCGACGCCGCGCCCGACGGCGGCTGGTTCATGTACCCGCCGCTCACGACCGAGCCGCATCTGTCGGGCATCGGCGCCGACATCTGGATGCTTGGCCTGTCGTTCATCGAGGTGTCGTCGATCGCCGCCGCGGTCGAGCTTATCGTCGGCGTGCTGAAATGCCGCCCGCCGGGGATGCGGCTGAACCTCATGCCGCTCTACGCCTGGTACATCCTGGTCGTGGCGGTGATGATCCTGTTCGCCTTTCCACCGCTGATCGCCGGCGACCTGCTGTTCGAGATGGAGCGGCTGCTCGACTGGCCGTTCTTCGACGCGACGCGCGGCGGCGATCCGCTGCTGTGGCAGCACCTGTTCTGGATCTTCGGCCATCCGGAGGTGTACATCGTCTTCCTGCCCTCGATCGCCTTGTTCGCGATGATGGTGCCGACCTTTTCCAGGCGGCACCTGCTCGGCTATCCGTGGGTCGTGCTGGCGGCGGTCGGCACCGGGTTTCTCAGCTTCGGGCTGTGGGTCCACCATATGTTCGCCACCGGGCTGCCGACGATCAGCCTGGCGTTCTTCTCCGCCGCGTCGCAGGCGGTGGTGATCCCGACGGCGGTGCAGATTTTCGCGATGATCGCGACGATCTGGGCCGGGCGCGTCGTCTGGTCGACGCCGCTGCTCTACGCCGCGGGGAGCCTCGCCATCTTCGTCATCGGCGGGCTGACCGGCGTGATGGTCGCGCTCGCCCCGTTCGACTGGCAGGCGCACGACACCTATTTCGTCGTCGCCCACCTCCATTATGTGCTCATCGGCGGTACGCTGCTGCCGCTGTTCGGCGGGTTATATTATTACTGGCCGCTGGTGACGGGCAAGAAGCTCAGCGATCGGATGGGCCGCACCGCCTTCTGGTTCCTGTTCGGCGGCGCTAACCTCGCCTTCTTCCCGATGCACCTGTCGGGGTTGATGGGGATGCCGCGCCGCGTCTTCACCTACCCGGCCGAGCTCAACCTGGGCGGGCTTAACCTCGCCTCGACGATCGGCGCGTACCTGTTCGCGACCGGCGCGGCGATCGTCGTCGCCGACCTCGCCTGGTCGCCTCGCCGCGCGAAGGTGAAACGCAACCCGTGGCACGCCGGCACGCTCGAATGGCTGGCGCTGCCCGAGGACGAGGACTGGGGCATACGCTCGGTCCCCCGGATCGAGAGCCGCTACCCGATCTGGGACCAGCCCGATTTCGTCAAGAACGTCGACGAGGGCCGCTACTACCTCCCCGACGCCGAGGAGGGCCGGCGCGAGACGATCGTCACCACCGTGCTCGACGCCGAGCCGCTCCAGGTCATCCGCCTCGCCACGCCGTCGGTCATTCCGATGGTCACCGCCGTCGCGCTCGGCGGCGTGTTCATCCTGACGACCTATCACCTCTACTGGTCCGCCCTGGTGTCGGCGGTGGCGACGCTGGCGGCGGTGATCTGGTGGCTGTGGACCACCGCCGAGATCCCGGAAAAGGCGGAAAAGTCGATCGGCCACGGCATTGTCCTGCCGCTCTATCGCTCGGGTCCGACGACGCCGGGCTGGTGGGCGATGTTCATCACCATGCTGGCCGATTCGACCGCCTTCGCCAGCCTGATCTTCGGCTATTTCTTTTTCTGGACGGTGCACCCGCAGTTCCCGCCGCCGGCCGCGCCGGGCGTTGTCGGGCCGGGCCTGTTCTGGCCGATGGTGGCGCTGGCGCTGCTGGCGGCGAGCTGGGCGGCGACGGTGTCGGCGCGCGAGGTCCATGCC
>CAXTRJ010000349.1:0-2166 GCA_964246585.1 uncultured Sphingomonas sp.
GCGCGTCGCGTCGCGGCATCACCCGCGCCAGCGCCTCGACCCGCTCGCGCCCACGCTCGACGTAGCGCCGGGCGCAACGCTCGGTGCGCCCGGCTTGCGCCTCGACCGTCAGCCTCAGGTCGGCGAGCACCGGCACAGCCAGCTCGGCCGCCGCGGTCGGCGTTGGCGCGCGAAGATCGGCGGCGTGGTCGCACAGCGTCGTGTCAGTCTCGTGACCAACCGCGGAGATTAACGGGATCGCGCAATCGGCTACGGCCCGGACGACGACCTCCTCGTTGAACGCCCACAGATCCTCGATCGAGCCGCCGCCGCGCGCGACGATGACGAGGTCGGGGCGCGGTACGGGGCCTCCCTCCGGCAGCGCGTCGAAGCCGCGGATGGCGGCGGCAGTCTCGGCGGCGGCGCCCTCGCCCTGGACCTTGACCGGCCAGACGATGACGTGGCTCGGGCAGCGATCCTCCAACCGATGAAGGATGTCGCGGATCACCGCCCCCGTCGGCGAGGTGACGACGCCGATCACGCGCGGCAGATAGGGCAGCCCCTTTTTCCGGCCCACGTCGAACAGCCCCTCGCCCGCCAGCTTGGCGCGCAGCTTCTCGAACAACGCCATCAGCGCGCCGGCGCCGGCCAGCTCCATGCGCTCGATCACGACCTGGTATTTGGACCGCCCGGGATAGGTGGTGAGGCGACCGGTCGCGACGACCTCGATGCCGTCCTGCGGCGAAAACGCGAGCGCCGACGCCTGCCCCTTCCAGATCACTCCGTCGATCACCGCCTGGTCGTCCTTCAGGCAAAGATAGGCGTGGCCCGACGCGACTCGCTTGTAGCCCGATATCTCGCCGCGCAGGCGGACATGGCCGAACTCGCCCTCGACCATCCGCTTCAGCCGCATCGACAGCTCGCCGACGGAGACGGGCGCGGCGTTGTCGCCCGGCAGCGCCTCGGCTACCAGCCGCGCCGGTTGATCGAGAAAGGGATCGGGCATGAACGTCCTGCTGATCGGGTCGGGGGGCCGCGAACATGCGCTCGCCTGGCGGCTGGCGCAATCGCCGGGGCTTCGTACGCTATGGGCGGCGCCGGGCAACCCCGGCGTGGCCGAGCACGCCCGGCTGGTCGACCTCGACGTCGCCGATCATGCCGCAGTGATCGCCTTTGCCCGTGCGAACGACATCGGGCTGGTCGTGATCGGGCCGGAGGCGCCGCTGGTCGCCGGGCTCGCCGACGAGCTGCGCGCGGCCGGCGTCGCGGTGTTCGGCCCCGGTCGCGACCCGGCGCGGCTGGAAGGATCGAAGGGCTTCACCAAGGATCTCTGCCGCGACTTCGCCATCCCCACAGCGCGCTACGCCCGGGTCGCGTCGCTGGAGGAAGCGACGGTCGCGCTGGACCTGTTCGGCGCGCCGGTGGTGGTGAAGGCGGACGGCCTCGCCGCCGGCAAGGGCGTGACGGTGGCGATGACCCGCGCCGAGGCCGACGACGCCGTCGCCGCGCTGTTCGCCGAGCCGGCGGAGGCGGTAATCGAGGAGTATCTCGAGGGCGAGGAGGTGAGCCTGTTCGTGCTGTGCGACGGCGCGGCGGTCGCGCCTTTCGGCTCGGCGCGTGACCACAAGCGTGTCGGCGACGGCGACACCGGCCCCAACACCGGCGGGATGGGCGCCTACAGCCCCGCGCGCATCCTGACCCCCGCGCTGGAGGCGCGCGTGATGGACGAGATCGTCCGCCCGACGGTGACGGCGCTGGTGGCGGCGGGCACGCCCTATGTCGGCGTCCTCTACGCCGGGCTGATGCTGACCGCCGATGGCCCCAAGCTGATCGAATACAACGCCCGGTTCGGCGACCCGGAAACGCAGGTACTGATGATGCGCTTCGACGGCGACCTGCTCGCGCTGTTGTTGGCGACCGCGCGGGGGAGGCTGGCGGCCGAACCGGCCCCGCGCTTCGTCGAGGACACCGCGCTGACCGTGGTGTTGGCGGCGCGCGGCTACCCCGGCACGCCCGAGACGGGCGGCCCGATCGACGGCATCGCTGATGCCGAGACCGGCGCCCGCGTGTTCCAGGCGAGCACGAGAGTGCAGGGCGACACGCTGGTCGCGGCTGGTGGCCGAGTGCTGGCGGTCACCGCGCTGGGCGCGACGGTCGCGGCGGCGAGCGAGGCGGCCTACCGGGCGG
>CAXTRJ010000350.1:0-2163 GCA_964246585.1 uncultured Sphingomonas sp.
GGTCTCCGCCGGGCACGTGATGAAGGCCGCCGTCGCGCGGGCCGGCGCGACCTTGCTGCCGGTCGACAGCGAACACAGCGCGGTGTTCCAGTGCCTCGACCGCACCGCCCCCGCCGGGGTCCACCGCATCGTCCTGACCGCCAGCGGCGGCCCGTTCCGCGACCGCGCCCTCGCCGACATGGAGGGCATCACCCCGGCGCAGGCGGTGGCGCATCCCAACTGGTCGATGGGCGCCAAGATCTCGGTCGACAGCGCGACGATGATGAACAAGGGCCTCGAGCTGATCGAGGCATACCACCTGTTTCCCGTCGAACCCGACCAGCTCGACGTCCTCGTCCACCGCCAGTCGGTGATCCACTCGATGGTCGAATATGTCGACGGCTCGGTCCTGGCGCAGCTCGGCACCGCCGACATGCGGACCCCCATCGCGGTCGCGCTCGCCTGGCCCGAGCGGATGGCGACCCCGGGCGAGCGGCTAGACCTGGCGGCGATCGGCCGGCTCGATTTCGAGGCGCCCGACCCGGTGCGGTTCCCGGCGCTGGCGCTGGCGCGCGAAGCGCTGGACGCGGGCGGCGCCCGCCCGGCGATCCTCAACGCCGCCAACGAGGTCGCGGTCGCCGCCTTCCTGGCCGGGCGCATCGGCTTCCTCGAAATTGCCGCAATCGTCGCCGATACGCTCGAACGCTACGATCCGCCCGCCCCTGACACGCTCGACGCGGTGCTCGCCGTCGACGCGGAGGCGCGGCGTCATGCGGGCGAGCGGATGAAGGAACGCGTCGTTTGATCGAAACTCCCGGCATCCTGCTGACCGTCCTCGCCTTTGTCCTCGTCATCGGGCCGCTCGTCTTCGTCCATGAGATGGGCCACTACCTCGCCGGCCGGCTGTTCGGCATAAAGGCCGACGCCTTCTCGATCGGCTTCGGCCGCGAGGTCGTCGGGCGCACCGACGCCCGCGGCACGCGGTGGAAGCTCGGCTGGCTGCCGCTCGGCGGCTACGTCAAGTTCGCCGGCGACATGAACGCGGTCGGCCAGCCCTCGGCCGAGTGGCTGGCGCTCCCCGCCGCCGAGCGCGAGGCGACGTTCCAGGCCAAGCCCGTGTGGCAGCGCGCGATCGTCGTCGCCGCCGGGCCGGTCGTGAATTTCCTCCTCGCCATGCTGATCCTGGGCGGCTTCGCGGTGGCCTATGGCGACAGCCGGACGCCCGCGCTGGTCGGCGGCGTCCTGCCCGGCAGCCCCGCCGCCACCGCCGGCTTTCAGCCCGGCGACCGCGTCACCGGGCTCGGCGGGCGTCCGGTCGAGACGTTCGACGACATGGTCCGCTACGTGAAGATCCGCGCCGGCGAGCGCGTTCGCGTCGACTACGAGCGGGGCGGCGCGCCCGGATCGCTCGACGCGGTGATTGGGACGCAGCTGCAACGCGACCGGTTCGGCAACGAATACCGCGTCGGCCAGCTCGGGCTCGCCCCGACCGCGCCGGTCTACGTGCCGGTCGGCTTGTTGGAGGCACCGGTCGTCGCGGTGAAGCGCACCGGGCAGATCCTGTCGATGATGGTCGAGACGATCGGCCAGATCGTCACCGGTCGTCGTTCGGTCAAGGAAATGGGCGGGCCGCTCAGCATCGCCAAGGTGTCGGGCGAGCAGATCAGCCTGGGGTTCGACGAGTTCGTCTTCCTGCTCGCGCTGGTTTCCATCAATCTGGGGTTCATCAACCTGCTGCCAGTCCCGATGCTCGATGGTGGCCACCTGATGTTCTACGCGATCGAGGCGGTGCGGCGCCGGCCGGTGGGGGCCGAGGCGCAGGAATGGGCCTATCGCGGCGGACTGGCCGCGCTCCTGGCGCTGATGCTGCTGGTCACGTTCAACGACCTGGGGGCGTTCGGACTGTGGAACGGCCTCGCCCGCTTGATCGGGTGACCAAGCTGGGGCAGGGCGCGCGCGGGGCCTGGTTAACGCAATACCGTCAAGTTTCTCTGGGGTGGGTTTGAGTAGAATGATCGCATCGAAGTTCGGCGCGCGGGGTTGCGCGCTGCTCCTGGGCGGCACGTTCCTGGCCGGGGTGCCGGCGCTGGCGCAGGTCGCGCCCGCCACGCCGCAAGCGCAAGCCACGCCGGAACCGCGGGTCACGCCCGACGCGCAAGCCACGCCACCGGCGACACCCGCCCC
>CAXTRJ010000351.1:0-2159 GCA_964246585.1 uncultured Sphingomonas sp.
ACTGTCATGCCGGACCCTTCGACAAGCTCAGGAGAGCCTTGTTCCGACCTTCAGCGTGGTGCGGACTCGGCGATCGCAGGATGCGTACAGCGATGGACCCGGGAACAAGTCCCGGGTGACGAATGAGGGTGATCACGCCGCCACCCTCACGCCGGCCAGCGCCAGGAAGTTCGCCAGCAGGGCGTGGCCGTGCTCGGTCGCGATGCTTTCGGGGTGGAACTGGACGCCGTGGATCGGCAGCGTCGCGTGGGCGAGCCCCATGACCGAGCCGTCGGGGGCGCGGGCGGTGACGTGGAGCGCGGGCGGCACGTCCTCGACGACCAGGCTGTGATAGCGGGTGGCGGTGAACGGCGAGGGCAGGCCGGCGAACACGCCCGACCCGTCATGCGCGATCGCCGAGGTCTTGCCGTGCATCAGGCCGCCGCGCACCACCTGCCCGCCGAAATGCTGGCCGATCGCCTGATGGCCGAGGCAGACGCCGAGCAGCGGACGCCGTGCGTCCGCGCAGGCGGCGACCAGGTCGAGGCTGATTCCGGCCTCGTTGGGGGTGCACGGCCCGGGCGAGATCAGGAACGCGTCGGCGCCGGTCGCCAGCGCCTGCGTCGCGGTGAGTTCGTCGTTGCGCGCGACGCGCACCTCGACCCCCAGCTCCATCAGGTAATGGACCAGGTTCCAGGTGAAGCTGTCGTAATTGTCGATCACCAAGATCATGGCGCGCCATACCGCACACGGGCGCGGGCGCAACGATTGTTGCGGGAACGACACGCGTTCGCCATCCCGGCGCGATGCGGCCAACCGATCGGACCGATCGGCGGGGACGGGCGTTGAACGGTGAAAGGAGACGCGTACCATGCTTCGAATCGCCCTGATCGCCGCCTTATTCGTCGTGCCAGGCGGGGCCATGGCCCAGGATCGCCAGGCCGAGACGGGCCAGACGCCGCAACGCATCCGCAGCGTCACCGTGACGGGCAACGAGGCCTGCCCCCGGTCGACCGACCAGGAGATCATCGTCTGCTCGCGGATCGGCGCGGGGGAGGAGTTCCGCATCCCGACCGCGCTGCGCGAAACGGCGCCGACCGCGGCGAACGAGAGCTGGGTCAATCGCGCCGCGTCGGTGGACAATGTCAGCCGGGTCGCGGCCGGATTGCCCGATACCTGTTCGCCGATCGGCACCGGCGGGCAGAGCGGCTGCGCGCTGCGGCTGAATAACGCCTATGCCGCCGACAAGCGCGAGCGCGAGGCCGAAGGGCGGCAGGTGCCGGGCGGCGAGGACGACGAGTTAGCCGACGACGAGTAAGCCGACGCGGCGTTACTGGCCGAAGCCGGCGTCCCCCGCGCGCGCGACCGCGTCGCGCGCCGCCGCCAGCAGGGCGCCGGCCTTGGCCTCGCACTCGCGCTGTTCCGACGCGGGGTCGCTGTCGAGGACGATCCCGGCGCCCGCCTGGACGTGGCAGACGCCGTCCTTGACCACCGCGGTTCTCAGCACGATGCACGAGTCCATCGAGCCGTCCGGCGAGAAATAGCCGACGCCGCCGGCGTACGCGCCGCGGCGTTCGCCCTCCAGTTCGGCGATGATCTGGCAGGCGCGCAGCTTGGGCGCGCCGCTGACGGTACCGGCGGGGAAGCCGGCGAACAGCGCGCCCAGCGCGTCCTTCGCCGGGTCCAGCGCGCCGGTCACGTTCGAGACGATGTGCATGACGTGGCTGTAGAGCTCGACCGCGAAGCTGTCGGTCACGCGGACGCTGCCCGGCGCGGCGGCGCGGCCGACGTCGTTGCGGCCGAGGTCGAGCAGCATCAGGTGCTCGGCGCGCTCCTTCGGATCGGCGAGGAGCTCGGCGCGGTTCGCCTCGTCCTCGGTCGCGGTGCGGCCGCGCGGGCGGGTGCCGGCGATCGGGCGGACGGTGACCTCCCCGTCGCGGACACGCACCAGGATCTCGGGGCTCGACCCGGTCAGCGCGAAGCCGGGCAGGTCGAGATGGTAGAGGAAGGGCGACGGGTTGATCCGGCGCAGCGAGCGGTAGAGCTCGAACGCGGGCAGCGCGAACGGCGCGGTGAAGCGCTGGGCGAGGACGACCTGAAAGATGTCGCCGGCGACGATATAGTCCTTCGCCCGGCCGACCATCGCGGCGTAGCGGCCGCGGGCGAGGACGGGCGTGAAC
>CAXTRJ010000352.1:0-245 GCA_964246585.1 uncultured Sphingomonas sp.
GACCGGACGCGCGCCGAACCGGGGCGGCGCAGCGGCCGAGGGCGCGATCCTGCTCGGCACCCCTGCGACCGTGCGTGCGATCGCGGCGTTGCGCCTGCCGCTCGCGACGCTGGGACAGGAGGGCTATCATCTGCGCGCGACGCGGGTCGATGGGCGACCAGTGACGGTGATCGCCGCCAACAGCGACGTCGGCGTGCTCTACGGGGCTTTCGCGCTGCTACGCCACGTCCAGGCCGGCGGCGCGC
>CAXTRJ010000352.1:255-2153 GCA_964246585.1 uncultured Sphingomonas sp.
CCGGTGCAGTCACCGCTGGTCCGGGCGCTCGGCCTGCCGCTGGCGGGGCTCGGGCGGGAAGGGTATCTGATCCGCGAGGTCGGGATAGGCGGGCGACCCACGGTCGTGGTCGCGGCGAATGACGGGGCGGGCGTGCTGTACGGCACCTTCGCGCTGATCCGGCGCATGCAGGGCGGCGAGACGCTCGACCGGATCGCGTTGCGCTCGGCGCCTGAGGTCGGACTGCGCGTCCTCGACCACTGGGACAATCTCGACCGGCGGGTGGAGCGCGGCTATGCCGGCCAGTCGATCTGGGACTGGTGGCGGCTGCCCGGGGACAGGGACCCGCGCTACACGGACTATGCGCGCGCCAACGCGTCGGTCGGCATCAACGGGGCCGTCCTGAACAACGTCAACGCGCACGCGGACAGCCTGACCGCGCCGTACGTCGCCAAGGCGGCGGCGGTGGCCGACGCCTTACGGCCCTGGGGCATGAAGGTGTATCTGTCCGCGCGCTTCTCCGCGCCGATCGAGATAGGCGGGCTGAAGACGGCCGACCCGCTCGACCCGGCGGTCGCGGCCTGGTGGCGGGCCAAGGCGGACGAGATATACCGCGCCATCCCCGATTTCGGCGGCTTTCTGGTCAAGGCGAACAGCGAGGGGCAGCCGGGGCCGCGCGATTATCGCCGCAGCCATGCCGACGGGGCCAACATGCTCGCCGCCGCCGTCGCGCCGCATGGCGGCGTCGTGATGTGGCGCGCCTTCGTCTATGCGGAGACCGATCCCGAGGACCGCGCCAAGCAGGCCTGGACCGAGTTCGAGCCGCTCGACGGCCGCTTCGCCGCCAACGTGATCGTGCAGGTCAAAAACGGTCCGATCGACTTCCAGCCGCGCGAGCCGTTCCATCCGCTGTTCGGGGCGATGCCGAAAACGCCGCTGATGGTCGAGTTCCAGATCACCAAGGAGTATCTCGGCTTCGCGACGCACCTGGCCTATCTGGGGCCGCTGTTCGCGGAGACGCTGGCGTCGGACACCTACGCCCGGGGACAGGGCTCCACGGTCGCCAAGGTGATCGACGGGACGCTGGGCGGCCACCGGCTGACGGGGATGGCCGGCGTCGCCAACATCGGCAGCGACCGCGACTGGGCGGGGTCGATATTCGACCAGGCGAACTGGTACGCGTTCGGCCGGCTCGCCTGGAGCCCCGGCGCGCGGGCGGACGCGATCGCGGCGGACTGGGCGAGGGCGACCTTCACCGCCGACCCGCGCTTCGTCGAGCCCGCGGTCGCGATGATGATGCGGTCGCGCGAGGCGGTGGTGGATTACATGACGCCGCTCGGGCTCGCCCACCTGATGGCGACGGGCCATCATTACGGGCCGGGGCCGTGGGTCGCCGATCTCGCCCGGCCCGAATGGAACCCGGTCTATTACCACAGGGCCGACGCGAACGGCATCGGTTTCGACCGCACGCGCACCGGCAGCGACGCGGTCGCGCAGTACGCGCCGCCGGTCGCGCGTCGGTTCGCCGACCCGAGCAAGATCGACGAGCGCGAACTGCTCTGGTTCCACCACCTGCCATGGGATCACCGCATGAAGGACGGTGCGACCTTGTGGGACACGCTGGTGCGCCGGTACGACCGGGGCGTGGCGGAAGTGGCCGCGATGCGCGCAAGCTGGGCCGGGCTGGAGCGGTTCGTCGATCCCGAGCGTCATCGCCGCACCGCCGACCTGCTGCGGATCCAGCATGAGGAGGCGCGGTGGTGGCGCGACGCCAGCGTCGCCTATTTCGCCAGCCTCAGCCGTCGCCCGCTCCCCGCCGGATCGCCGCCGCCCGCGCACCCGCTCGACTGGTACAAGGCGCAGAGCTTCCCCTGGGCGCCCGGCAACCCGCAGTGAACGATCCGGCGCGCGTCCACGGG
>CAXTRJ010000353.1:0-2147 GCA_964246585.1 uncultured Sphingomonas sp.
CGGCCGCACCGCGCGCGCGGGCGGGCCGGTGCGGCTGGCCGGGCGGGCATGGCACTGGCTGCGGCGCAACCACCGGGGCAATGCGCGGCGCAACATCGGCTTCCACTACGACCTCGGCAACGATTTCTACGCCGCCTGGCTCGACCCCGGGCTGACCTATTCGAGCGCGCTGTTCGCGGAGCCGATCGGCGAGGGCGAGCCGCTGGAGGCGGCGCAGGCGCGCAAGCTCCAGGCGATCCTCGACCGGACCGGCGCGGTCGCGGGCGATCGGCTGCTCGAGATCGGCTGCGGCTGGGGATCGCTCGCCGAAATGGCCGCGCGCCGGGGCTTGCGCGTCGACGCGGTGACGCTCTCGGTCGAGCAGAAGGCGGCGGTCGAGGCGCGGATCGCCGCGGCGGGGCTGGACGGGGTCGCGGTGTCGCTGACCGATTACCGCGACGTGGCGGGCCAATACGATGCGGTGGCCAGCATCGAAATGGTCGAGGCGGTCGGCCGGGAATATTGGGGCGATTACCTCGCCACCATCGCCCGTGTGCTCGGGCCCGGTGGCCGAGCCGCGATCCAGTATATCGCGATCGATGACGCGATCTTCGACCAGTACGCCGTCAGCGTCGATTTCATCCAGCGTTACGTCTTCCCCGGTGGGATGCTGATCTCGGAGCGCCGATTTCGCGCGCTGGCGGAGGCGAACGGGTTCGAATGGGGCGACCGTCACGGCTTCGGGCCGCACTATGCCGAGACGCTCCGGCGCTGGCGCGAGGCGTTCGACCGCGCCGTCGTGAAGGGGCGCTTGCCGGCTGAATTCGATGCGCGCTTCGTCGCGTTGTGGCGATATTATCTGATGTATTGCGAGGGCGGATTTCGTGGGGGTGGGATCGACGTGGCGCAGGTTACACTAGTGAAACGCTAGCCGATCCGCTCGACATGTCCTTGAGCAAAGCCGTCGCTCGCCAGCGCGGCGATGCGTTCGGCGACGATCGACGGATCCTTGACCGACTGGGGATCCTCGCCCGGATAGGCCCGCGCACGCATCTTCGTGCGGGTCGCGCCCGGATCGACGATCGCGGTGCGGACCGCGCCCATGCCGGCGGTCTCCTCGCCATAAGCGAGCAGCAACGTCTCGAATGCCGCCTTGGACGCGCCATACTGGCCCCAATACGCGCGAGGAGTGCGGGCGACCGAGGAGGTCACGCCGATTACCCGCGCCGCCGCCGACCGCCGCAGCATCGAGTCGAACGCCGCGATCAGCGCGGCTTGCGCGCTGACGTTGAGCGTAAGGACTTGGGCGAATTCCTTGGGATCGATCGCCGGCACCGCCGACAGCGAGCCCAGCATCGCGGCGTTGAGGACCATGACGTCCAGCGCCTGCCAACGCTCGCCGATGGCGGTGGCGAGGCGGGCGATGCTATCGGTCTCGATCAGGTCGAGCGGCGCGATCGTCGCCGATCCACCGGCGGCGTGAATCGCTTCCTCGACTTCCTCCAGGCCGCGGGCGGTGCGGGCGGTGAGCACGACGTGCGCCCCTTTCGCGGCCAGCGCGATCGCGGTCGCCGCGCCGATGCCGCGACTGGCGCCGGTGACGAGGGCGAGCTTGTCGGCCAGCGGTCCGCCCGTCACGCCATGCGCTCCTCGAGCAGCGCGAACTGGTCGACGTCGGCGTGCTCGTCCTGGTCGGTCAGGCTGGTCGGGTAGTCGCCGGTGAAGCAGGCGTCGCAATGCTTCGGGCGGATGGTGGCGCGGCCGGGCTCGCCCAGCGCCTTGTACAGGCCGTCGATCGAGACGAACGCCAGGCTGTCGGCGTGGATGAAGTCGGTCATGCCGCAGACATCGTGCCGGGCGGCGAGGAGCTTGGCGCGCTCGGGGGTGTCGACGCCGTAGAAGCAGCTGTGCCTCGTCGGCGGGCTGGCGATGCGCATATGGACGGCGGCGGCGCCCGCTTCGCGCATCATCTGGACGATCTTGAGCGACGTGGTGCCGCGGACGATCGAGTCGTCGACCAGGATGACGCGCTTGCCCTTGATCAGCGCGCGGTTGGCGTTGTGCTTCAGCTTGACGCCCAGATGGCGGACCTTGTCGCCCGGCTGGATGAAGGTGCGCCCGACATAGTGCGAGCGGATGATGCCGAGCTCGAACGGGATGCCCGACGC
>CAXTRJ010000354.1:0-2145 GCA_964246585.1 uncultured Sphingomonas sp.
GCTCGCGCCGGGACCTCGCGGGGTGGCGGCGCGCGACCGTCCCGACGCGAACGCGGCGACACGAAGGCGGTCATGCGGCGAGCCGGCCATAGGCGTCCATCGTCGCGCGGTAGGTGATCTTGGCGGCCAAGCGGCGGGACAGCGCGGCGTAGCGGGCATATTCGTCCGGGTCGTCGAGCAACCGGGTCACGGCGGCGGCCAGGGCGACGTGATCCCGCGCGGGCACGACGATGCCGCACGACTCGCCGGTGGCTGCGGTGATCGCCTCGACCTGCGTCGCCACGTCCGACACGACCAGCGGAAGGCCGAGCTTCGCCGCCTCGAGCAACGCCAGGCTGTGCCCTTCGAACAGGCTGACCTGGACAAACACGTCACCGGCCGCCAGCAGGGACAGCGCCTCCTCGCGCGGGCGCTGGCCGAACAGCGTCACCCGGTCGTCGACGCCGAGCCGCGCCGCCAGCCGCCGCAGGTCCGCTTCGTCCGGACCGCTGCCGACGATGTCGATCCGGACGTCGGGCATGACCGCCGCGGCGCGAATCAGCGTCGGATAATTCTTCTGCTCGGCGAGGCGGCCTGTCGCCACCACGCGCCGGGCGCGGACGACGCGCGGCGTCTCCGATTCGGCGAGGGTTTGCAGCAGCTGCTCGATCCTGGGCGGCAGGGCGTTGTGAATCGTCCGCCGCTTCGCGCGGTAAAGGGCCGGCTTCCCGTCGAGCGAGGCGCTCACCGCGTCCGACACGCTGACGATCGCCTGCACGCTGCCCAGCGTGCCCGCTAGGCTGTCGAGCAAGTTGAGCGCGCGGTTGTGGGTCGATACCGGCGAGTGATGGGTGATGACGACCTTGGTGCGCCCGTTGGTGGAAGCGGCGGCGCCGAACGCCGCGACCACGTTGGCGGCGGGCAGCGCGCTGAAGATCCAGTCGGGTCTCTCCTTATCGAGCCAGGCCAGCATCGTCCGGCCAAGCTTTACCATGCCCAGCGGCGATCTCGGCTTCGCGGGCGCCAGGAACTCCCAGGGGATGACGGTGCCGCGTATCGGGCGACTGCTCGGGTAGAGCGCCATGAGGCGCACGTCCGCGCCCTCGGCGCGAAAGCCCTCGGCGAGATTGCCCATGATCTCCTGCGCCCCACCCGCCGCGGCGTGCGACACGAGGAAAAGTAGTTTTTGAGCGGACATTCACGTTCCCCGGTCGGGCCGCCTAGCATGATCGACCATGTCTGGCGAGTGAACCGACGATGCGAGCCGGGACACTTCGCCGCGGCGGGCCGATCCCGCGAAAATAGCGCCTCTGCTTAACGGCCGCGTCACCAAGTCCATGAACCGAGGCCTAGCAGCCTTCGCCGCAAATGGGCCGCAGATGGCGGAGGCGGCTCATGAGGATTGCAGTCACGATCGCGGCGCTCGCCGCTTCCCTGCTCGCTTCGTCGCGAGCGGACGCTGGGGGCGTCGCCGCGCGGTTCCTGGCGTTCGGGACCGAGGCCGACGCCCCCAACGGCTATGTCGAGATGTGCGCCCGCGAACCGCGATCGTGCGACAAGTCGCCGGACGCGCCATTGACCCGCGACGGGAATCTCCTCGATCTGCTGAAGCGGGTCACCCGCGCCGTCAACGGGTCGGTGGTCCAGCGCAGCGATCTCGCCGGCTACGGCGTCGACGAGTATTGGGGCCGGCCGGGCGCGAACGGCGGTGGCGACTGCGAGGACATCGCGATCGAGAAGCGCGTCGCGCTGCTCCAGGCGGGCTTCCCCGCTGATCGCCTGTTCTACGCGGTGACGTTCCGCCGCGACCTGGGCTTGCATACCGTCCTGATCGCCCGCCTGGACGATGGCGACTATGTCCTCGACAACCTGACGTCGCGCGTCGATCGCTGGTCGCGGCGCGGTTACAAATGGTTGCGGCTGCAATCTCCCGCCGACCCACGGGTTTGGACCAAGCCGCTCGCCGCCTGACGGACGCGGCTTCGTTGGGATTGTGACGGCCGCCACCTCGCGATAGGCCTCCCCGATCGCTGGCAGGACGGATCGCTTCTTCGATGAACCACCCTGGCCAGGCCAGTATCGCGCCGCCACGACGCGCCTTGCTGGCGACCCTGGCCGTGCTCGCGCTGCTCGTCCTCACCGTGATCGCCGTCGCCGTCCTGCTGC
>CAXTRJ010000355.1:0-2141 GCA_964246585.1 uncultured Sphingomonas sp.
GCACGGGACCGCCCGTCTCCAGCACCACCGAGGTGCGCGGGTTGGCGGCGGCGACGGCGGCGATCAGCGCGTCCTGATCGTCGGGCAGCGCCAGCGTCTCAACGTCCTGCGCCTCCGTCGTCCACTGGGTCGCGAAGACGATCGCCATGTCCGCGCCGCGCGCCGCGGTCGCGGCGGCGGCGGGGTCGCGCCCGTCGACGAACGTCACCTGCGCGGATGGCGCCAGCGCCCGGATCGCGTTGAGCGGCGACGACGCGTGATAGGTGACCCGGGCGAACGACGCGGCGGCGCCCGAGGTCAGCGGGATCTCGATCGGCGCGCCGCCGACCGAGCGCACCTGGCTCGACCCGCCGCCCGACAGCACGCCCTTGTCGGCGTTGCCGCCGATCACGACGATGCGCTTGGCGGTCCTGGCGAGCGGCAACACGCCCCGCTCGTTCTTCAGGAGGACGATGCCGGCCTCGGCGGCGCGCTGCGCGACCTCGGCGTTGCGGGGATAGTCGATCGGCTGGACCGTCGTCGGTGCCGCGCGGTCGAGCAGCCCCGCCCCGATCATCGCCGTCAGGATGCGCGCCACCATGTCGTCGAGCCGCGCCATCGGCACCCGGCCGGCGGTCACCGCCGTCTTCAGCGCCGCGTCGAAATACATCGCCCGGTCGAGCTCCTGCCCCGACTGCCGATCGAGCCCGGCCAGCGCCGCCTTCTCGGTCGAATGCACCCCGCCCCAATCGGACATGACGAACCCGGGATAGCTCCAGTCGCGCTTCAACACGCGGTTGAGCAGGAAGTCGTTCTCGCACGCCCAATCGCCGCCGACCTTGTTGTAGGCGCACATCACCGAACCCGGCCGCCCGCGCTCGATCGCGATCTGGAAGGCGAGCAGGTCGCTCTCACGAAGCGCCGCCTCGTCGATCCGCGCGTCGGCGACCATGCGCCCGGTCTCCTGGGCGTTGAGCGCGAGATGCTTGACGGTCGACACGATGCCGGCTGATTGGACCCCGGCGATATGCTCGCCCGCCAGGATGCCGGCGAGCAGCGGGTCTTCGCCGAGATATTCGAAGTTGCGGCCGTTCCACGGGTCGCGCGTCAGGTTGACGCCCCCGGCGAGCAGCACGTTGAAACGCTTGGCGCGCGCCTCCGCGCCGATCATCGCGCCGCCCGCCCGCGCGATCGCGGGATCGAACGTCGCGGCGGTGGCGAGACTCGACGGCAGGGCGGTGGCGACGTCGCCCTTGCGCTGTTCGACCTGATTCGCGACGCCGAGGCTGGCGTCGCTCTCACGCAGGATCGGGATGCCGAGCCGGGCGATGCCGGGGACGTGTCCGGCCGATGGAATGAGGTCGCCTTGCGGGTCGGCCTTGGTCATCGGCGGGAACAGGCCGTGGACCAGCAGGATCTTCTCGTCGAGCGTCATGCGCGCGACCAGCGCGTCGGCACGGGTTCGAGCATCGGCCGTCGTCGCCAAGGAAGGGGCCTGGGTCGAGGTTGCGACCGAAGGCTGCCGGGCGACTTGCGCGGCCAGCGGCGGCGCGGCGAGGATCGCCACCGCCGTCGTCAAACGAAACCGGGTCTTGTTGCCCAACCTTACCCCCCTCCTACGGTCGGCCGTCGCCTTTGGCGTACGACCGGTGCCGACATCGTTGTCGGTCAACGCATCTAGCTCTGTGAAGCTTGTTGCTTCCCAACAACGATAAAAGCACAAGTTGATAACGCTCTCAACACAAATTTATACGGCGGCGGCAACCGATGCGCGCGCGCGCCCGGGTGATCCTTGGGCTCGCCTCCAACAAGGCCGTCGACACCGCCGCGATCGCCAAGGTATATGACGCGCGGGTAATGGCCAGCGCGGTCGGGATGACCGCCGACACGGCTCGATCACCTGCGACGAACAGGACAATTGCGACAATGGCAGGTTTCAAGACCCCCAGTTTCCAGGAGCGTACCGAAGCGGCCGCGCGCGCCAAGCAGGACGCGCTGGAGAAGTTACGCGCCAAGCCGCCGGTCGACGAAGCGGTCGTCGCGGCGCGCACCGCCGCGCGCGCCGCGCGCGAGGCGGCCGACGCGGAAAAACGTCAGGCCAAGAAGGACGCCGAAGCGGCGAAGCGGGCTGCCGCCGCCGAAGAGGCGGCGATCGCCAAGGC
>CAXTRJ010000356.1:0-2138 GCA_964246585.1 uncultured Sphingomonas sp.
CCCGGCGTCCCCGCGCCGCCGCTCGCCACGCCCGAGCCGTCCAGCGTCGCGCGACCGGTGTCCAGGTTGATCGTCATGCGTCCGCCGCTGACGGTGTTGCCGCCCTGGTTGAGCGTCACCGCGCCCAGCATGGTGATGACCCGGCGGTTGAGGTCGTACACCGCGTATTGGCTGCGCGCGCGCTGCCGTGGACGGACGACGGTGACCCCGCCGGCGGCGTCGAGGCGCGACACCTGGGGGCTGCCGCCGACGACCTGGCCGGTATAGGCGACGGTCATGCGCGCGGCATTCAAGGTCATCTCCGCCTGGCGGACCGAGACGTTGCCGGTCAGCACGGCGCGGTTGGCGCGGTCCTGCAGCTCGATCTGGTCGGCGCCGAAGTCGATCGGCGCGGCCGAGTTGTGGCTCGTCTGCGCGGCGGCGGGGCCGGCCGGCAGGGCGCCGATCGTCAGGGCGGCGAGAAGGAGGGCGCGCGACATGACACGCTATCTCGTGCTTCGCGGGACGACGCGCAAGCGGGCATCGCCGCGCAGCGTCACCGTGCGGCCCTCGAGGTCGGCGGACAGGCGGTTGGCGCTGAACGTCCCCTGCGGCACGCGGCCGTCGACCGGGCCGCCGCTGGCCATCCGACGGGTCTTCAGGTCGACCGTCGCGTCGCGGGTGTCGAGGACGTAGCCGTCGGCGGCGCGGAACGCGATCGGGCCGTCGACCTTCACCTGCTCGCTGTCCATGTCATAGCGGCCGCGGTTGGCGCGGAGCGTAGCGGGGCCATCGGCGAGCTGGATGTCGGCGGCGAGCTGGTCGAGCTGCACGATCGGCTCGGCCGAGCTGCGCTGCACCGCCGAGCCGGCCCGGAGCGTGAAGGCCTGGCCCTTGGCGTCGGCGCCGCGGTAGCGCGCGGCCTGGATCTTGAGCCGCTCCTTGGCGACCTCGACGCGGTTCTTGTCGAGCACGAAGCTGACATCGCCGCGCATGGTGATCGGCGCCATGACCAGGAACGCGGCGAGCACGCCGATGGCGACGGGCAGCCCGGTGTGGAGCAGCCGGATCAGCCGGTCGTGGCGGCTGCCGGGCGCGGCCCAGCGTTGCCGCTCGGTGCGGGCGACCGCCTTTGTGGGAGCGAGCGCCGTGTCATGCATGGGCGAAGATGTCGATCTCGGCCCAACCAGCCAGGTCGAGCTCGGCGCGCGACGGCAGGAAATCGAAACAAGCCTGCGCCAGCGGCATCCGCCCTTCGCGTAGCAACCGCCGGTCGAGCTCGTCGCGCATCCGGTGGAGGTAGCGGACGTCGGACGCGGCATATTCCTTTTGCGCGTCGGACAGCGCCGGGCTGCCCCAGTCGGACGATTGCTGCGCCTTGGACAGCTCCAGCCCGAGCAGCTCGCGGACCAGCTCCTTGAGACCGTGGCGGTCGGTATAGGTGCGGATCAGCCGCGACGCGATCTTGGTGCAATAAATCGGCGCCGCGACGACACCGAGATAGTGGCGGATCGCCGCCACGTCGAACCGGGCGAAATGGTACAGCTTGACGCGGTCGGGGTCGGCCAGGAGCTGGCGCAGGTTGGGCGCGGCATAGTCGCCGCCCGCCGAAAGGCGGACGAGATGCTCGTCGGGGCCGCCGTCCGACAGCTGGACGACGCACAACCGGTCGAGCGGCGTGACCAGGCCCATCGTCTCGGTGTCGACCGCGATATCGGCGCCGGGCGCGAACAAGGCGGGGGGAATGTCTTCTTGATGCAGGTACACGGTCATGATCGGGCCCTAGCCGCGACTCGGGCGGGGCTCAATGCTTGACGGATCGGGGTCGGGCGGGTCGGGACCGCGTCCGCGATGTGCCGTCTTGGCAACGCCCCGACGATTTCGCCACAATCTGGTCGATATTCGCGACGATTTCCGTCGCGACGGCTTGCCGGATAGGCTAAGACCCGGTCCGTGGCATTACGTGTGTGGTGCCAGCAAACCCGCGTTTCCTCGTCCGGCGCACGGGTTCTTGATGGGACATACGGGCGGACCGGGAAGACGAACAGGGCATGAGTTTCGATAGAGGGAAGCGCGGCGATCGCGGCGGACGTGGCCGCGACAAGCGCGACAGCTTCGGCGGCGACGAGTTCAACGGCGGCGGCGGCAGCAGCTTCGGC
>CAXTRJ010000357.1:0-2099 GCA_964246585.1 uncultured Sphingomonas sp.
CCCCGGTGCTGGCGCGCGCCGCCAGCTCGCCCGCGCTTCCCGACGTGACCGGCGACGACCATGCCACGATCCTGTTCACCTCCGGCTCGACCGGTCGGTCGAAGGGTGCGCTGTCGAGCCACCGCGCGGTGGTCCAGGGCGTGTTCAATTATCTGGCGCAGGCGATGATGATGCTCGGCCTGGCGACGCAGGACGGCGTCGCGCCGACCGGTCAGCCGGCGACGCTGCTGACCATTCCGCTATTCCACGTCACCGCCGAGGTGCCGGTCATGCTGCAAAGCTTCGCCATGGGCAGGAAGCTCGTGCTGATGCCCAAATGGGACGCCGAGGAAGCGATGCGGCTGATCGAGGCGGAGGGCGTCACCTACTTCGTCGGCGTGCCGCTGATGAGCTTCGAGATCCTGACGCATCCCGACCGCGCCCGCTACGACCTGTCCACCGTCACCGACTTCGCCGCCGGCGGCGCGCCGCGCCCGGTCGAGCATGTCCGCCGCATCGACGAGGAGATGGGCGGCGCCGCGCCCTTGATCGGCTACGGCCTGACCGAGACCAATGCGGTCGGCACCGGCAATTGGCGGAGCAACTACCTCGCCAAGCCCAACTCGGCCGGGCGCGCGTCGGCGCCGCTGGTCGACCTCGCCATCCTCGACGACGCCGGTCACCGGCAGGCGCCGGGATCGCGCGGCGAGGTCGCGATCCGGTCGGTGTGCAACTTCACGCAATATTGGAATAACCCCGAGGCGACGGCGGCGGCGTTCACCGCCGACGGCTATTTCCTTACCGGCGACATCGGCTATCTCGACGAGGACGGCTATCTGTTCATCGTCGATCGCAAGAAGGACATCATCATCCGCGGCGGCGAGAACATCTCCTGCCAGGAGGTGGAAGCCGCGTTGTACGAATATCCGGCGGTGGCGGAGGCGGCGGTGTTCGGCCTTCCCGACGATCGGCTGGGCGAGGTGCCCGGCGCGGTCGTCCACCTTCAGGACGGCGCCACCGCGAGCGCCGAGGAACTGACCGCGTTCCTTTACGCCCATATCGCCGCGTTCAAGGTGCCCGCGCGAATCTGGCTGTCGGACGCCGCCTTGCCTCGGTTGGGGACGGAAAAGATCGACAAGGTGGGCCTGCGGGCGACGTATGGCGCGCTGGCGGGGGCTGGAGTGACGAAGGCCTGAAGTCTGTCCTGATCAGCCATGATCCTCCCCCGCCAGGGGGAGGTGGCACGCGAAGCGTGACGGAGGGGGAGGACTGGCGAACGGTGGTGCGTCCGCCCCCTCCGTCACGCCTTCGGCGCGCCACCTCCCCCTGGCGGGGAAGGATCAGTCGGCATCCAGCGCGGCGCGGGCTCCCCGGCCGGGGGGCGTGTACGACGATGGACCCCGGAACGGGCCCGGGGTGACGGACGGGATGGCTACTCAATCGCGGTTCGGGGCGCTAAGCGCCGCACGATGACGGGCACCGGCATCAACCGACGCACCCTCCTCGTCGGCGGCGGCGTCGGCGTCGGGCTGGTCGTCGCCTGGGGCCTGTGGCCGCGCCGCTACCCGCCCAACCTCGCCCTCGCGCCCGGCGAGACCGCGTTCGGCGCGTATCTGAAGATCGGCGTCGACGGCCACGTCACCGTCGTCGTGCCGCAGACGGAAAGCGGGCAGGGCATCTATACCGCGTTGGCGCAGGTCGTCGCCGACGCGCTCGGCGCCGACTGGCGCACCGTCGGGGTCGAGGCGGCGCCGGCGAACCCGCTCTACGCCAATCCGCTCGGGCTGGACGCACTGTTCGAGGGGATGTTCGACGGGGCGCCGGCAGCGATGCGGCGGACGCTGGCGACGCGCGGCGCGCTGATGCTGACCGGCGGCTCGACCTCGATCCGCCAGTTCGAAGAGCCAATGCGTCAGGCGGGCGCGGCGGCGCGCGCGCTGCTCCTGAAGGCGGCGGCGCGGCGCTGGGACGTTGAATGGACGGCGTGCGACACCGCCGCCGGCTTCGTCGTCAACGGCGATCGCCGGCTGCGCTTCGCCGATCTCGCCGCGGCGGCGGCCGACGAGGACCTGCCCGATCCGGTCCCGTCGGACATTCGCGTGCGCCGCAAGCTCCGCGGT
>CAXTRJ010000358.1:0-2034 GCA_964246585.1 uncultured Sphingomonas sp.
CGCCAAGACCGTCGCGCATTGGCTGAGTTTCGGCCCGCCGCTGATGCTGGCGGCGGTCGTCGCGGCGGGACTGCTCGGCCTGTCGGCGGACACGCTGCTGCTGGTCGAGGCGGGACTGCTGATCGCCACGCCGGGCCTGGCCGCGCTGGCGGTCGCCACCGGCGCGCTCGTCGCCGGCCTGCGCGGCGCGGGAGCGGTGGCGGGGCTCGTCATGCTGCCGCTGGCGGTCCCGCTGCTCATCTTCGGCGCGGGGGCGATCGCCGGCGACGCCAGCGGGTTGAAGTTATGCGGCGCGGTCAGTCTGCTCCTTCTCGCCGGCGCGCCGTTCGTCGCGGCGGCGGCGATCCGCGCAGCACTGTGTTAGGTCGTGGACTGGTAGATTGAACGGACTGCTACCGCCCAATTTCGGTTATCAACGTCGCCGCTTGCAAAAGCCGTCGGTTACACTCCGCTCGGGGAGCATATGTCGATGACTATGAAAGCTTACCTGCTGACAGCCGTTGCCGTTTTCAGCGCCGCAGTCACAGGGTCCGACCTGATCGCGCGGATGACGATCGCGGGCAACACGTTCGGCTATGCAGTCAGCAAACATTTGCATTGGGCATCTCTGACCATTACCGGCGTAATCATTCTCTTTCTTCCGTTTTTAGGCATCGCTCTCATTTGTGGTGCTGCCAATAAGCGAGCTAAGACCCGCAGTACGACCGCGCTGTTCCTTGTTGCGATGGCGGCGCTGACATACTTCTATTTCGGTGGTTTCCAAGCATCTCAGCAGGCGATGCTAGATAAAAGATGGACTGCCGCAGCCCTGTCGATCGGGCTACTACCGTTCTTCGTTGGACTACCACTGCTAAGTGTAGTCGCGATCGTAGCAGCGGTTATTGCCCGGTTTGATCGGCGGCAGATATAAAAAGCTTGGGGCGGGAACGTCCACCATCTTTAATACTGATCCGAAAGCCGCCCGTCGCCTTACCACCAATCTCGGACGTTCGGTTGGGGATTTACGACCTAGCGCGACCACCGCGCCCAGATCGCCGTCGGCAGCACCAGCCCGCGCGCTTCCTCGCGGACGCCCAGTTCGCCCGCCTCGACCGTCCCGGGCAGGTCGGCGAACGCTTGCGCCAGCATCTCGCCGATCGCCAGCGCCGACATCCTGACCGCGTAGACGGTGAGGAACAGGAACCGCGATTCAGCGTCGAGCAATCGCCGGCAGTCGGCGACGAGCGCGGGGAGGTGCTCCTCCAGCCGCCACACCTCGCCCTCCGGCCCGCGACCGAACTTGGGCGGGTCGAGCAGGATGCCGTCATAGCGCCGCCCGCGCCTGACCTCGCGGGCTGTGAACTTAGCGGCGTCGTCGACCAGCCAGCGCACGGGTTTGTCGGCGAGCCCCGATAGCGACGCGTTGCTTCGCGCGGCCTCGACCGACTTCTTCGACGCATCGACATGGACGACGCGCGCGCCCTTCGCCGCCAGCGCCAGGCTGCCGACGCCGGTATAGCCGAACAGGTTGAGGCATTCGGGCGCGTCGACCCCGGCGATCCGCTCGCGCATCCAGCTCCATACCGGGGCCATGTCGGGGAAGAAGCCGAGATGGCGGAACGGCGTCGTCTGCGCGGTGAAACGGACATCGTCCCACGCCAGCGGCCAGCCATCGCGCGGCACCGGTTCGGCATAATCCCACCGCCCGCCGCCCTCATCGTCCGACCCGGGGACGAACTCGGCGGTCGCGCGCCAGTCGGCGCTGGCCGGCGCCCACAACGCCTGCGGCTCGGGGCGGACGAAGCGGAACCGGCCATAGCGCTCGAGCTTGCGGCCATCGCCCGAATCGACCAGCCCGTAATCGGCCCAGGGCTCGCCGACCAGCGTCCGGAGCGCCACCGTCAGCCCTGCGGCGTCGCGCGCTCGGCGATGTACCCGGTCACCGCCGCGAGCGTCGCGGGCAGCGTCGCGTAGCGCTCCTCGCGCTCGAACAGGTCGCCGACCCGCGCGGGCAGCGCCGGGCGTACCCCGGTCGCGCGCTCGACCGCGTCGGGG
>CAXTRJ010000359.1:0-2031 GCA_964246585.1 uncultured Sphingomonas sp.
GGTGGCGACCCCGCGCCACCAGGTCGCGCCGCCGATCTGGCTGCCGAGGTCGGGCACCCAGTCGATATGCGCGCCGATCGCCCGGTCGAACGGCAGGCGCGGCGCCGGAACCGCCAGGGCGCGGCCGAACGGGCGCGCGGCTGTGCCGCCGGCAAGCTCGAACCCCTGATCGGTGCGCAGAAACACGAAACGACATCCCTTGCGGTCGCCGTTTCCCCCCGGCGCGGTTCGAGTGACTGTGGGGCGGATATGCTAAAGTCAAATTAACCGGCGGGGCGCGACCGTGTGGTTGCGGCAGGGCGTTCGCGTCCCGCGCCGTCCCGTCGCCCGGGCCGGGAACGGTTCGAACGGGATGGTGGCGGACGGTTGCGCTCGGGCCCGATCGCGCCGATGTTGGCACGCATGAGCGATGCCGCCCTGGCCAAGGTCACCGCCGTGCTGGGGCCGACCAATACCGGCAAGACGCACCTCGCGGTGGAGCGGATGTGCGCGCACTCGTCCGGCGTGCTCGGCTTCCCGCTGCGCCTCCTCGCCCGGGAGGTGTACGACCGCGTCGTCAAGCTGAAGGGCGTCGACCGCGTCGCCTTGATCACCGGCGAGGAAAAGATCGTGCCGCCCGGCGCGCGCTGGTTCCTGTGCACCGCCGAAAGCATGCCCCTGGGCAACGGCAAGCGGGTCGGCGACGGCGACTTCGACCCCGCCGACGTCGCCTTTGTCGGGCTGGACGAGGCGCAGCTCGGCGCCGACCTGGAACGCGGCCACGTCTTCACCGACCGGCTGCTCCGCGCGCGCGGGCGCGAGGAGACGATGATCCTCGGCTCTGAGGCGCTGCGCCCGATGGTCAAGGCACTGGTGCCCAAGGCCGAGATCGTCGGTCGGCCGCGCTTTTCCACCCTGACCTATGCCGGCGCGAAGAAGATCAGCCGGCTGCCCAAGCGGTCGGCGATCGTCGCCTTCTCCGCCGAGGAAGTCTACGCCGTCGCCGAGATGCTGCGGCGATTGCGTGGCGGCGCGGCGGTGGTGATGGGGGCGCTGTCCCCGCGCACCCGCAACGCCCAGGTGGCGATGTTCCAGGCGGGCGAGGTCGACTACCTCGTCGCCACCGACGCGATCGGCATGGGGCTCAATATGGACGTGGCGCATGTCGCCTTCGCCAGCCTCAACAAGTTCGACGGTCGCCGCCAGCGCCGGCTGACCGTCGCCGAGATGGCGCAGATCGCCGGTCGCGCCGGGCGTCACCAGCGCGACGGCACCTTCGGAGCGGTGGCGGAGGAGGGGCCGGGCGCGTTCCTGCCCGAGGAGGTGCTGGCGATCGAGGAGCATCGCTTCCCCCGGTTCGACCACCTCTACTGGCGCGACGGCGAGCCCGACCTGGGAAGCGTCGACGCGCTGGTCGCCAGCCTGGAGACGCGCCCCGTGCACGAGGCGCTGCGCGCGGCGCCGCAGGCGACCGACCTGGCGGTGCTTAAACGCCTGGCCGAGGAGCCCGGCGTGCGGGAGCGGGCGCGAACTCCCGCCGGCGTCGCGCGGCTATGGGCGGCGTCGGGCCTGCCCGATTTCCGCAAGCTGGGCGTCGACCCGCATGCGCGGCTGGTGTCGCGCCTGTTCGGCTATCTCACCACCGATGGCGGCCACGTCCCGTATCAATGGTTCGCCGACGAGATCGCCCGTCTCGACACCGTCGCCGGCGATGTCGAGACGCTGGCCGGGCGGATCGCGGCGATCCGCACCTATGCCTATATCGCCAACCGCGCCGACTGGCTGGCCGACCCGGCGCACTGGGCCGACCGCACCCGCGCGATCGAGGAACGGCTGTCCGACGCGCTCCATGCCGGGCTGACCCAGCGGTTCGTTGACAAGCGCACCACCGCCCTGATCCGTCAAATCGGCGCCGACGCGTCCGCGCTCCCGGTGGTGGTCGGCGCGGAAGGCGAGGTGAGCGTCGATGGCCACGCGCTCGGCCGGCTCGACGGCTTCGCCTTCACGGTCGCGGCGGACGCGCGCGCCGGCGACAAGCGCATGCTGCTCGCC